>CAUHIY010000066.1:0-10337 GCA_959606405.1 uncultured Collinsella sp.
GGGAATGCGGCCGTCTACTGCCGCTCGCGAAACCCCTCATCGCCCACCATGGAGTTGGAAACGGTCCTCGAAAGGGGACCGATTTTGTTTGGGCCCATTTCATGGGATTCGAACCCGCCAGCACGTCTGTCACAAAGGCCGTGGCCAAATAATGGCAAAAATGAGTACTGCTACTTTGCTTGCAACATATAAAAAGATAGCGTTTGCGTAAGTTACGCAACATATGTCCATTATAAGGACTAACAGTTAGATCACAATCGTGCATTCATAGCCATTTCGACTTGCTATCTGGCCTTATTAGTCCAAAATTGCTGCTACCAAATCGGTAGCAGTACTCATATTTAATGTTTTTTGACCAGCGGGTCTCCCTGCCTTAGCAAATCTAAGGCAAAACGGGCTCCAGACCGCTGAATCATGCCACATAGGGCACGCTCGCAGTCCGGAACCCGGTCCAAATTGAGTTATTGCGCCGCGTTAGACCAAGACACCCGACAGGATCTCGATCAGACTGTCCACGTCGGCTTCCTCGCAGACGAGCGGCGGCAAGAAACGCAGCGTATGAGCACCCGTAGCGTTAATCACGGCACCGGCGGCCAGCGCGCGGGCAACAATATCATGCGCGTCGCCCGCGGCATCATCCAAATCGCAGCCGAGCATCAGGCCACGGCCACGCACCTCTACCACATGCGGAAGTTTAGCCAGCGCCTGCTCCATATAGGCACCCACCTTGGCAGCATGGTCGGCATAATCGCCGCGCACGAGCGCGGAGAGCGTCGCGGCACACGCCGTGATGGCCAGGCAGCTACCGCCAAAGGTCGAGCCGTGGTCGCCCGGCTTAAACACGTCGGCAATCCCCTTCTTTGCCACGACGGCACCCATGGGCACGCCGTCGGCAATGCCCTTGGCAAGGCTCATGATGTCGGGCTCCACGCCATAGGTTTGGAACGCAAATGGCTTACCCGTGCGGAAGATACCGCACTGGACCTCGTCGGCGATAAGCACGGCGCCCACTTCGTGTGCCAGGTCGCGCGCTGCCGCCATAAACTCCTCGGTCATGGGGTGCACGCCACTCTCACCCTGGATCGGCTCGAGCATCACGGCACAAATCTCGCTCCCCAGCTGCTTAAAGATCGCACGCAGTTCATCGACATCGTTGGGCGTGCAGGCCACAAAGCCACCCGGCAGCGGGCGGAAGCTATCCTGCAGCCAATCCTGCATGGTGGCGGCAATGGTCTCGAGCGTACGGCCGTGGAAGCCGCCGCGCATGCACACGATGGTGTTGCCGCCATTACCGGCACGCTTGGCGTACAGGCGCGCGAGCTTCATCGAGCCCTCGTTGGCCTCGGCGCCAGAGTTGGCAAAGAAGGTCTCCCAAACCTGCTCATCCGCAGCCGGGGCACCAAGAGCAGCTGCCGTGGTCTCATCGCCGGCGACAATGGCATCGGCAAGCACGCGCGCACCATCTACGTCGTCGTTAGCAAGCTTGGACAGCAGCGCCGCGACCTGTCCGCGCTGCTCAATGTAGAAGTAATTGGAGACATGCATGAGCTTTTTGGTCTGTGCCTCGAGCGCCGAGAGCACAGCCGGGTCGCCATGACCTAGGCTGCACACGCCGATACCGGCAAGAAAGTCGAGGTACTCACGGCCATCGTCGCCGGTGAGCTTCATGCCGTGACCCTCGACAAACTCGACCGGAGAGCGGCCAAAGGTATGCATAACGTAATGGGATTCAAGCGATTGCTGAGCTGCAAGTGACATGGGATGCCTTTCGTTGGGCGCCAGACGGCGCGGGGCTATGGGTGCAGGAATGGGGCGGCTGCGGGTCAGCTAGACCGTCTGAAGCTTCTCGACCTCGTCAAGGTTCTCGGTCAGACGCGCAGCAAACGTCGAAAGCGGATGCGGATGCGTATCGAACTCGTAAGCCGTCTCGGTGGAATGGATCACGGTGCCGACGCCGGCATCGGTCAGCAGCTCCAGGAGCAGCGAATGCGGCGTAGTACCGTTAATGATGTGGGCACGAAATACGCCGCCGGTAAGCGCATCGACGGCCGCACGCAGCTTGGGAATCATGCCCTTATCGACCTCGCCGCCGTAGAGCATTTCGTTAACCTCGTCGAGCGTTAGGTTGGAGATAAGCGAGTCCTTGTCGCTAAAGTCCTTGTACAGGCCATCGACATCGGTCAAAAAGATCGCCTTATGCGCGTGGAGCGCCGCGGCAACGGCACCGGCGGCGGTATCGGCGTTGATGTTGAAGAAACCGCCGTCCTCCCCCGCCGCGACGGTAGCGATGACGGGAATGTACTCGCTATCGAGTAAGCGCTCGATATAGTCGGTGTTGACGTGCGTCACTTTGCCCACACGACCGAGTTCGGGGTCGAGCGGCTCGGCGATGAGCGTACCGGCATCGCTGCCCGAAACGCCCACGGCCAGGTTGCCGTGATGGTTGAGCGCCGCGACCAGCTCCTGGTTAACCTTGCCGCCCAGCACCTCGCGCACGATATCCATAGTCGCCGGCGTGGTCACGCGCTGGCCGTTCTTAAACTCGACGGGGATGTCGTAGTGGCTCAGCGCCTCGTTGATGGCCTTGCCGCCACCGTGCACGATGACGGGGCGCATGCCGATGATCTTGAGCAGCACGATGTCGCTCATCACGTCGCGGCGCAGCTGCTCATCAACCATGGCGGCTCCGCCATATTTGATAACAACCGTCTTACCGGTCAGGTTCTTAATCCACGGCAGCGCTTCGAACAGCAGCTGCGCGGTTGCTTCGTTGGATTCGTTCGAACGACAATCGCGTGCGAATTTCATAATCTGCCTCGTCTTTCGTATCGTTATCGCGCCGTGCTCCGCTGTCCGCAATCGCGGCAAGATGCGCAGCGTGCCTGGAATCTAGGAACGGTAGTCGCCGTTAATGGAGATGTACTCGTGCGTGAGGTCGCAAGTCCACACGGTGGTCGCCGCGTCGCCCGCGCCCAGGTCGGCCGAGATCACGATCTCGGGCGCCTCAAAACGTCGCAGAGCCTCGTCCTCGTCAAAGGGAACGGTCAGGCCGTCACGGCAGACGGGCATGCCCATCATGTCGATGGAAACGTCTTCCTGATTAAACTTCACGCCGCACTTGCCGAGCGCCATGGCAACGCGGCCCCAGTTGCAGTCGTGGCCGGCGATGCAGGTCTTAACGAGCGGCGAGTTGGCAACGGCACGGGCGGCGATATCGGCCTCCTCGTCGTTCACGGCGCCGGTAACGTTGACCGTAACAAGCTTAGATGCGCCCTCACCATCGGCGGCGATATTGCGCGCCAGGCTCTCGCACACCTCGTGCACGGCAAATGCCAACTCGTCAAAGGCATCGGAGCCCTCGACGATAGGCTCGGCATCTGCGGCAGCGGCGCCGGAGGCAAGCATGATGCAGGTGTCGTTGGTCGAGGTGTCGGAATCGACCGTTACCTTGTTAAAGGTCTCCTTGACGGTCGAGAGCAGCAGGGCATGAAGTGCCGCAGGCTCGACGGGGGCATCGGTGGTGATAACTGCGATCATGGTGGCCATGTTGGGCATGATCATGCCCGAGCCCTTGCACATTCCACCTACCGTATAGACATTGCCCGCATGACCCGCAGCCTCACTGACGTAGGATACGGCGTACTCCTTGGAGTGCGTGTCGGTCGTCATGATGGCGCGAGCGGCATCGGCGCCACCGTGGGCAGAGAGCGCCTCGTAGGCAGCAGGAATGGCGGTCTCAAACGTGTCGATCGGCAGAATCTGGCCAATCACACCCGTGGAGGCAACCAGAATCTGCTGGGGCTCGCAGCCGATGACCTGCGATGCGATGCTGCACGTCTCGCGCGCGCATGCAAGGCCGGTCTCACCCGTGGCGGCGTTGGCATTGCCAGAGTTGACCGAAACGCCGGCGATGATACCGTAGCCCTTGTCGGCACCGCCCAGGTTGGCACGGCTCACCTGCACGGGCGCCGCGCAAAAGCGATTGGTGGTAAACACGCCGGCACCGGGACAGGGTTTATCGGGCACGACGAACGCGTAATCCAGGCGCTCGGGATTCTTGCGGAACCCAGCGTGGATGCCTGCGGCTTTAAAACCAGCCGCAGCCGTAACGCCACCCTCGACGGCGCGAATCTTGATATCAAACAGCTCGGTATTCATCGTCTTTATGACTCCTTATGTCAAACAAAAAACGGACATCGGTTGGTGCGCCATGCCAGTCGTGATCATGAGACCAGCTTAAGAGTGGCGCCCCACTCGATGCCCGACTACCAAATCGTTAACAATCGAATGTGCTACACCGGGCACGCCACTGTAGGCAAGCCTCGTCGCTCGTCAAAGCCAAAGACGATATTGGCGCACTGGACTGCTTGGCCCGCAGCGCCCTTGCACAGATTGTCGATGGCGCCCGTCGCCACCAGCACGCCCGCGCGCTTGTTGAGCGCGAGGCCAATCTGGGCGGCGTTGGTGCCGACGACCGAAGCCGTCTTGGGCTGCTGACCGACATCGAGTACGCGTACGAAGGCGCGACCGGCGTAGAACTGCTTGTAATGGTCGACAACGTCCTCAAGGGTCAAGGTATCGATAGCCTGCGGCGTAAGCGGCAGCGTCACCGTGGAGAGCAGACCACGCTTGAGCGGTGCCAGGTGCGGGGTAAAGACGACGCGATCGGTCAGACCAAGGATTTGCTCAATCTCGGGCGTGTGGCGATGCTTGCCCACGCCGTAGGCCTCCAAGTTCTCGTCGGCGCTGCAAAAATGGGTGCGGGCGTTGCAGGACTTACCGGCGCCCGTCACGCCGCTAATGGCATCGACAATCACAGGACCGTTCTCGGCCACCCAGCCCGCGCGCACGGCGGGCGCGGCGGCAAGGCTCGTTGCGGTGGGATAGCAGCCGGCGCAGGCAACCAGCACGGACTTGCCGTCGGCATGGTCGGATGCGGCGGTCTCCAAGTCTTGGCAGAACAGCTCGGGCAGACCGAAGGCACGGGTCTTGAGCAGCTCGGGGCTCGTATGCTCGGCGGCATACCAAGCCTCAAAAACGAACGCGTCGTTCAGACGGTAGTCGGCCGAAAGATCAAAGCAGGAGACGCCCGATGCAAGCAGCGCGGGCACCTGTGCCATGGCGGCCGTGTGCGGCACGGCAAGAAAAACCGCATCGCAGCTCTTGAGCTCAGGGGCATCATGCGTCGTAAAGACAAGATCGCTCACGCCAGCAAAGCTCGGATACACCGCGGACAGCGGCTGGCCGGCATCGGCGTTGGACGTAATAGCAACAAGTTCAAACTCGGGATGACCGAGGACGAGGCGAATGAGCTCGGCTCCGGCATATCCAGCCGCACCGACGATTCCAACCTTTACAGACATATCAGACTCCTTGTCTGCAGTTATGCACCAATGCGCATCTCGCAGCCGTCGTTATGAAGTGGGTTGAAACTTTAGCACCAAAAGATGCATGAATACGTAAATGGCTTGCATATTCATGCATTGAAACATTCCCGACACATTCGCTTGAAGGAATTGACAAATGGAGCGGGCCCCGTATTGACCGGCGCTCCTAACGGCGCCGGGCAATACGGGGCCCGCCCATGCGAAACCAAGTTGTTAGGATGAGCCAGCTGGCTAGAGCTCGACCGGCACCCATTCGTCGTGATTGCAGATAAAAGCCTCGGGATCCTCGACGCTAAAGAAGACGAGCGTGGGGTCGTTAGGCCCCTCATAGTGCTCGCCCAGGCGCTCTAGATGCTTCCACCCAGCTTCGCGCATTTCGCCTAAAGCCCGGTCATCCAAGCCGGCACGCCCGCGCAAGATGAGCCAGCCATGGCCCGGCCACCAACTCGTGGCCTCAAAGCGCTGGTTTTGCAGCAGCTCTTGCCACACATCTTTGGTGCGCGCTGTTACAAACCACAGCTTGCCGTCCTGGATCTGCGCAAACGAAAACGGACGCACATGAGGCTGTCCGTCAACGCTCGTCGCCAAATACCATGCCGGCACCGACGTCAGATACTCCAACACCGTATTCAATCCGTCCATGTGTCCTCCTGGCGCTAGCTAATTCGGAACGGGTAGTTAATTTGAGACGCGCTAGAGCTCCAAGCGCTCCTCGCTGCCGTCGATATCACGGAAGCACGCAGCAATGTTGCGGACCGAAAAGAAAGCAAGGCGGCCGTCGTTGGCGCTCTCGTGTTCCTCGCCGATGCCCACCATGTGCTTAAACCCCGCTTGACGCACCTTGTCGCTCGCAACCGCGTCGTCCTCAAGTGCGGCCTCGCCAGTCAACACGATCCAACATTCCCCCGGCTTCCAGCCCGAGAGCTCAAACTTGGGATTCGCACTCAGCTCCGCCCACACATCCTTGTCGCGCGACGTGCAAAACCACAGCTTACCGTCATCGACCATAGCAAACGAAAACGGCCTCACGCGAGGCTGATGCCCGTCGGCCACATCGGTCGTGGCCAGATACCACGCCGGAATGCGCCTGAGATACGAGCAGACGCGCTCGAGCTGAGCCGTGCGATCGATGTCGGTCATAGAGACCCCTTTCTTGCGCTCGAATCGCGCCTAAACAAGTTGAAGGTTGACGACGATGACACACACAAACAGCAGCATCGTCACCACCGCAGCCAGCGCATCCCCGCGGCGAAATGCAAGCGCATGCAGACGCGTACGTCCCTGCTCGCCGTGATAACAGCGCGCATCCATGGCGGCCGAAAGCGTCTCGGCATGACGGAACACGCCCGTGAACAGCGGAATCGCCACGCTACCGAGCATGCGCACGCCGCCGAGCGGGCCTCCCGTCACGCGCGCACCGCGGCTTGTCTGCGCGTCCGCCGTCTGCTTCATCTCGGTGGCGAACTGCGGCATAAAGCGCAACGCGATGCCCATGATCATGCCGAGCTCATGCGCAGGGAGCCCCACGCGCGCAAACGGTGCGAGCAGACGCTCAAAGCCCGCGGTGAGGTCGAGCGTAGGCGTGGTGAGCGTAATGGCGCTCATACCGGCCATCATCAAGGTCAGGCGGCACGCCATAAAGGCGGCGGAATGCAGCGAGCCCTCGCTTATCTGCAGAAAGCCGAGCTGCCACAGGATGCGCCCACTCTGATCGGTAAACAAGTTGAGCACCGCGACCACGACGACGATTGCCAGCAGCGGCGCCATCGACGACAGAACGCGACGAGCCGGCACCCGGGACACGGCATAGATCAGCACGACGAAAATTGCGACAGGAGCCAGTCCGCGGAAGCCGCCGACGGTCAGCGTCGTGATTAAAAACACAAAGCCCAGGAGCAGCTTGGTGCGCGGATCCAGGCGATGGATCGCACTATCGCCGGGATAGTAGCTGCCAAACGAAAACGCCTCCATTAGCAGCCCTCCTCTCGCGCGACCGTCTTGGATTTAGCAATGTCCGCGACGTTAGAAGGACCGTCCGAGCGACCGATTAGCAGGTCCACCAACTCGTCTGCCAGCGACTCAACCGTATAGAGCCCGCCGCAACGCAGCGGCACGCCCGCCTCCGCGAGCGCCAACGCCATGCGCTGGGCAGCAGGTACGCCCAAGCCGATCGACTTGAGCTCATCGGCATGTGCAAACACCTGCGCGGGGGTTCCCTCTGCAAACACCGCACCTTCGTTCATCACGATGATGCGGTCGCAGCAATTGGCCAGGTCATCCATACTATGCGAAACCATGACAACGGTCAGGCCATCGCGGTGAAGTCGATCGATAAGCTCAAGGAAATCCCTGCGCGCAGCCGGATCGAGCCCCGCCATGGGTTCATCGAGCACCAGGACTTCGGGCTCCATGGCGAGCACACCGGCGAATGCCACGCGCCGTTGCTGACCGCCCGAAAGCTCAAAGGGACTCTTGTCGCCGACCGTGGAAAGGTCGAGGCCCACGCGCGAGAGCGACGACTCGACGCGACGGTCGACTTCATCTTGTGGCAAGCCAAGGTTGTGCGGGCCAAACGCCACGTCCTGCGTCACGGTTTCGGCAAACAGCTGACGCTCGGGATATTGAAACACCACGCCGACCTTGGCCTTAACCGCGGCGGCGTCTTTCTTGTTTGACAGATCGAGCCCCAGCGCGCGAACGAATCCCTCCTGGGGGCGAATCAAACCGTTGAGATGCTGGACCAGCGTCGACTTACCCGAACCGGTATGGCCTGCCAAGCCCAGGAACTCGCCGCGACGCACCGTCAGCGATACATCGCGCAGCGCCCACGGGCTGCTGGGGTCGTTTCCCCAGAGAGCCTGTTTGCTCGATTTGCCCGCAGTGACCGAGCGCTTATGCCAGCGGCGGCGCTCGCGCGGACTGAGCGAATAACTGTACGAAACATGGGATAGCTCGATGACGGGCTCCGACGCGTTGCCCTCGTTGTCTACCGGAACAGTGCCGTCAGTGATTTCCAACTGGGATGCGGAAGACTGCCCCGCGGTGCCTGCCCCACTTCGCTCGGCATAAGCCTGCGCAATCTCAGCGACCATATCCGCCTCGCGCACCTGCGCGCAAATGGGTACGCCCTTCGCGCGAAGCGCCCTGCCAAGACAGCACGATGGCGGCATATCCAGGTTCAGCCGCGCGAGCTCGTCCGCCCGCGTCAAGATCTCCTCGGGCGTACCGAGCATGGCAACGCGGCCCGCTTGGAAGACAGCAACGCGATCGGCCTCGGCGGCCTCTTCCATAAAGTGCGTAATCATCACGATGGTCATGCCGCGAGCGTGCAACACGCGGCAAGCCTTCATGAGGCCCTTGCGTCCACGCGGATCGAGCATCGAGGAAGCCTCGTCCAAGATGAGCACGCGCGGTTCCATGGCGAGCACGCCGGCAAGCGCCACGCGCTGCTTTTGGCCGCCCGAAAGCGCGTGGGTCTCATGGCGCTCAAAGCCCACCAGGCCCACGCCCTTCAGCGCCTCGCGTACGCGCTGCGCAATTTGTACCGATGGCACGCCAAGGTTTTCGGGACCAAACGCAACGTCATCTTCGACAAGCGTTGCCACCAGCTGGTCGTCGGGATTCTGGAATACCATGCCCGCGGTCGAACGAATGTCGTAGACCAGCTCGGGGTCGGACGCATCCATGCCGTTGATGCGTACCGTGCCCGCATCGGGTTGCAACAGCGCATTCAGATGCTTGGCAAACGTCGACTTGCCCGACCCATTGCCACCGAGGATGCAGAAAAACTCACCGTCCTCGATGTTCAGATCGACACCGTCGAGTGCCGACACGGCACCGTCATAGCTAAAGGAAACGCCCCGACACTCAATCATGCGCGGCCTTTGACCTGGTCCTTTTTAGGCGTGATGAGGTTGGAGACTGCTTTATACACCGCCAGCGTCAACACCGAGTTAAGCACGGTCTTGATAAGGTTGAACGGCAGTACGGCAGGAATCATGAGCGGGGCGATCACATCGACCGAGCCATACCAGAACCATACGCCAATGGTAAGGTTTGCGACCATAGACAGCGCTGTAGCGGCAATGACGCCGAGCACCAGGCCAATCACGGCACCCTTATAGGTGTGCATCTTCTGGTAAACGATAGCCGCGGGCAGAATATAGCCCAGCGTGGCAACCAAGTTCATAAGCGCGCCGACCCAGTCACCCGTGGTGAGCGCATGGATAACGATAGCCATAGCGGCAACAGCGGTACCGGCGCCGGGACCATACGCAAACCCGCACACCATCGCCGGCACCAGCGACGGGTCATACGTCAAAAACGGCGCCGAGGGAAGGATGGGTAGCTGCACATACATAAACAGGGCGCCCAAGGCGCACATCAGTGCCATGGTAACGAGCTGTTTGGTGCTCCACCTATTCGTGTTCTCAAAATGGATATGCTGCGACTGTTCAGACATAAGATCACCTGCCTCTTTCATCCGGACTCTAACCGTTGGTACTGGGATCTCACCAGTTCAGCCGGCATGCGAACCAACACACGCTCGGGTCGCGGACTCATCGGCTCGGTCGCAGACACCTCGCCTGCGCCACGGCACCCCTTTGGCACCGCCCGATTTACCGCCAGTGGGGAATTTCACCCCGCCCTGAAACAGCAATTGCAAGTGTAGCACGAGGGAAGAGAGGCGCAAGTACACCAAGGGTAATTTCTGGCGAGGACCAGTTGCCGCAACAACCGCGTTCCCCACCCATCCCAAAGTAACGCGCCTTTCGCGGCAAAGCCGCGAAACAGCGAAAGGGACACGTATTCCCATCAACCACATCCTTCTCCGCGAGCCGACCTCAAGGCCGTAAACGCAGGGAATCCGGGGGCGTGACGGGGTTTCTCTCCGGAACATTCCGCACTGATATCTTCTGTATTGAAGACGTCGATGGTGCACCCGTATAC
>CAUHIY010000067.1:0-10335 GCA_959606405.1 uncultured Collinsella sp.
GCGTGGCCTTGAGTGCCTCGAGCGACGGAGAGCAGATGGGCGTGGGTGGCAGGCCCTCGTGCTTATAAGTGTTATACGGGCTATCGCTCTGCAGGTCGTCGGCGGTAACCTCGCCACCGGTGACATACATCATGGTCGCATCGCTGTTGAGATAGCGCAGACCGTCGAGCTTGCCGGCAAGGCGGTTGTAGAAGACCGAGGCCACGTGTGCACGTTGATCGGCGTTGAGTCCCTCGCGCTCAACGATAGAGGCCAAGTTGACGATGTCATAGTCGGACATCTCCACACCGTAGCGCTCCTTGATCTTGGCTTCGCAGCTCGCAAAGTCAAGCGACTTGTACTCGGTCTTAAACTGATCGAGCATGGCGCGAATCACGTCATCGGCCGTCGGCGAATCACCCAACGAATAGGTCTTGGGGAACAAGAAACCCTCGAGCGAGTCGTTGGCGGCGCCCTTAAGGAAGCTATAGTCGTCAACGTAGTTGGAGGCCTTGGCCTGGTTGAGGAAGTCTTCCTTAGAGATGCTGTCGTAGGCCTGGGTCACGCGGTCGGCGACTTGATCGACCGTCAGACCCTCAGGGATAGTCAGCGCATTGGAGCCCGCGTTGGGGCCTTCCATGAGCTGCTGAACAACCTTGGTCGCATCCATGAGTGTGGTGAACGGATAAGTACCAGGCTTGAGCGACATATCGGCGTTGAGCTTTTTCACCGCCGCGTAGTAATCCTTGGGATTTTCGACGATATGGTTCTCGGAGAGAATCGAGGCGATCGCATCACCCGAAGCACCGTCGGGAATGGTCACCGTAACCTGCTGACCAGCCGTGACCTTCGTATCCTCACCGGCAAAGAAGCCCTTGACGGCAGGCACGACAAAGAAAGCGATAGTAGCGAGCGCGATTACGGCCACCACAACGCCGATGATCATAGGAACCGGAGAACTCTTCTTTTGAGCACCGCGACGAGCATGCGTGTTGTAGCTCGAGCGAGTCGCCGGAGCAACGCCATGCGAACCGCGAGCGTGATGCGAATGCGATTGGGGGGCCTGCGTTCGCTGGGTAGGTGCCTGTTGCTTAAAGCGAGCACCGCCTGCAGGCTGAGCCGAACGAGCAGTGGGCTGCTGAGCCGCGTGAGAAGCCGGATACTGAACCGAACGAGCAGAAGGCTGCTGACCCGTCCGTTGAACAGGTTGGGCCGAACGAGAGGAGGACTGCACCGGGCGCGCGGCAGACTGAGCTGCGCGCTGGGTCGGCTGTGCCGGACGCTGGCCAGGCTGGGCAGGGCGCGACGCCGGCTGACGTGTACGATTCGGCTGGCGCGGATCGGGAGCGCTAGGCATGCGAAACCTCCTCGTTTTTACGATCAAGCCACGTCTGCAAAAACAGGCTGGCGGCAATCATGTCAATCTTGCCCCTCATCTGTTTTTCGTTGAGGCCCTGCTCGCGCAGGATACGCTTTGCCTCTTGCGAGGACAGGCGCTCGTCCTCAAACTCCAACGGAAGATCGAGCTCGTCGGCAATCTTTTGCGCAACAGCGGCAACGCGCTCGGCCTGGGGACCGGGCTCACCGGCCATGGTCAGGGGACGCCCACTTACCAGGATATCGGGCTCATAGTCCTCGACCAGGTAGCGGAACGTCTTGGCCATACCGGTGACCTCTGCAGCCGGGAGCACCTTGACAGGCATCGCCATCTTGCCATCACGGCTCGAAACGGCGATGCCGATCCTGGTCTCCCCTATGTCCAGCGCAAGCGCGACCACAGCGACTACCTAGATTCTTAAGCGCCGAGCGCGGTCTTAGCGGCCGCGAGGGCATCGGCGATGCCGGCGGCGTTCTTGCCACCGGCCTGGGCCATGTTGGGACGGCCGCCACCGCGACCGTCGACCAGGCCCGCGATCTGCTTGATCACGTTACCGGCGTGGAAACCGGCCTTGACAGCGTCATCAGAGCCGGCGGCGAGCAGGGCCGGGGTGCCTTTCTCGGTCACGCTGGCGACGACGCAGGCGACAGGACCGGCAACCTTCTGGTGCACGGTATCCCAGACGTTTCGCAGGTCAGCGGCCTCAAGGCCCTGGAGCTCAGCGACGACGAGCTTATAGCCGTCGAGCTCGACGGCGCCCTCGATGGCGCTGGAGATAGCATCGGAGGAGCCACCGGTCAGCGCCTTCTTAAGCTTATTGGACGTCTCGCGCAGCTCAGCCTGCAGGTTTTCCACGCGGGCGGGAACCTCATCCACACGGCACTTGAGCGCAGCAGCGGCGGCGTCGACGAGCGCCAGACGGTCGGCCATGTAGTCGAGAGCACCCTTAGAGGTCACGGCCTCAATGCGGCGGACGTTGGAGCCCGTAGAGGACTCGGAAATGATCTTGAACAGGCCGATCTCGGCGGTGTTGGCAGCGTGCGTGCCACCGCAGAGTTCGCGGGAGAACGGCTGGTCCTCGGCGCCCACGGAGACAACGCGGACGACGTCACCATACTTCTCACCAAACAGGGCGACAGCGCCGGCAGCCTTGGCCTCGTCGATGCCCATGACGCGGGTCACGACCGGCTTGGAAGCGAAGATCTGCTGGTTGACCAGGTCCTCGACAGCCTTGAGCTGCTCGGAGGACAGGGCCTCGAAGTGCGTGAAGTCAAAGCGCAGGTGCTCGGGCGTCACCAGCGAGCCAGCCTGGGAGACATGCTCGCCCAGGACCTGCTTAAGCGCGGCGTCGAGCAGGTGGGTGGCGGTGTGGTTGCGACGCAGGAAGCCACGGCGCTCGGCGTCGAGCGCGGCGGTCACGGTAGCACCGACGGTCAGCGTGCCCTCGGCGACCTGCGCGACGTGGGCATACAGGCCGTTGTGGTTCTTGGTATCGGAAATGGTCAGTGCAACGCCCTCGGCGGAAAGCTCGCCGGCGTCACCCTGCTGGCCGCCCATCTCGGCATAGAACGGGGTGCGGTCGAGCACAACCTCGACGTCCTCCCCCGCAGCGGCGGACTCGACGGACTCGCCGTTGCGCACGATGGCGACAACCTTGGCGCCCTCGATGACGTCGTTGTCATAGCCGTCAAACTCGGTCGAGGCGACCTTGTCCGAAAGCTCGACCCACACGTCGTTGAAGCTGCCCCAGGCGTCGCCCTTGGCGTTGGCGCGAGCACGGGCCTTCTGGTCCTCCATGCAGGCGGTGAAGCCGTCCATGTCGACGTCGTGGCCAGCGGCGCCGGCAATCTCGACGGTCAGGTCGATGGGAAAACCAAAGGTGTCGTGCAGCTTAAAGGCAACATCGCCCGGAAGAACAGCACCCTCAGCAAGCGCGGCCAGGGCCTCATCCAGGTAGACGCGGCCGTTGTCGAGCGTCGTGGAGAAGCGCTCCTCCTCGGAGGCGACGATACCCTTGACGAGCGCGACGTTCTTGAGCAGCTCGGGATAGGCCTCGCCCATCTGAGCGTTGACCTCGTCGATGAACTTTGTCAGGAAGGCGCCCTCGATGCCCAGCAAGCGGCCGTGGAACACGGCGCGGCGGAGCAGGCGGCGCAGGACGTACTCGCGGCCCTCGTTACCGGGCAGAATGCCGTCCGAGATCATAAAGTCGACGGCACGGGAGTGGTCGGCGATGATGCGCAGCGAGCGGCTGGCGCCGGAGTAATCGTCGGCGTCATAGGTCTTGCCGCTGATCTTCTCACCGAGCTTGATGAGGTGCTGCATCAGATCGCCGTCGTAATTAGCGGTCTTGTGCTGCATGATGGCGGCCATGCGCTCCAGACCCATGCCCGTATCGAGGTTGCGGTGCGGCAGCTCCGGCATGGAGCCGTCCTCCTGGCGGTCGTACTGGGTAAAGACGAGGTTCCAGAACTCAAGGAAGCGGTCGCAGTCGCAGCCGGGCTTGCAGTCGGGGCTGCCGCAGCCGACCTCCTCGCCCATGTCAAAGTAGATCTCGGAGCACGGACCGCAGGGGCCGGTGGGGCCAGCGGCCCAGAAGTTGTCGTCCTCGCCCAGGCGGGAGATGTGATCCTCGGCAACGCCCAGGGAGCGCCACACGTCATGGGTCTCGTCGTCCTCGGTAAAGACGGTGAAGTACAGGCGATCGAGCGGCAGCTTGAACTCCTTGGTGATGAGCTCAAAGGCCCAAGCGCAGGCCTGCTGCTTGGAGACGCCACCAAAGGAGAAGTCGCCGAGCATCTCAAAGAAGGACAGGTGACGGCCGTCCTCGCCGATGCAATCGATGTCGTTGGTGCGGACGCACTTCTGGCAGGAGATCGCGCCGATCTCCTTCATGGTCTTCTTGCCCTGGTAGTACTCCTTAAACTGATTCATGCCGGCGTTGGCAAGCAACAGCGAAGGATCGTCGGGGACGAGGGACGAAGAAGGATAGAGCTTAAGACCGCGCTCCTCAAAGAAGTTGAGGAACTTAGAGCGAATCTCGGCCGTAGTCATTGACGGGTAGTCAGCACTCATAGAGGGAATCTCCTCGGTTTCACATCGAAACAGTTCAAACGTAACGATATTACCATCCCGCCGCGCCTGTGCAAAAAAGAGGGTCGCCAAACAGCGACCCTCCAGCGAAAGTGCACGTTATTTAGGACTAAGCAATCCTTTTAAAAAATGTTTTTAGTAAAATACATATAAGACTCACCCGGAAGGAGCGATCGATGAAAAGCAAACGATTTGTCCTGAATGCACTTCTGGTAGTAGCACTTTTAGCGCTCTTGGCCTTCTCCTGCTGGTACGCAAACCAACCAGCATTTGGTTACGTATTGTATGCAGTAATGTCCGGCGATAAGGCTTATTTCACTCTACGCGCAATTGACGTTCTCTTTTTCTATGTAACCGGCCCCTTATCAATCGCTTTGCTCGCGTTTCTTGTCATTTATAACTTCAAGAAACGTTAATAGGACCTATTTAGAATCTGAATCGTCCATGGAGCCGTCGATGCCGGTTTTGGTGTCGTCATCCGTGTTGGAATCGTTATCCTTGGCGAAGGGGTTCTTGAAAAAACCTGTCGCGTCGGGCTGAAGACCCGAGAGCTTGATCCAGGGATTATCGAACTCGGGCTTAGGCATCGCCTTGGCCTCGGGCGCAGTCTCGTTGCCGATGAGCTCGGACTCGTAGATGAAGGTGTCGTCGCCGAGCGCGTCGTAGGCGGCGACCGGGTTGCCATCGGCATCGCGGTACGGCGTGCCCTTAAACACGGCGCCGTCATAGGCCACAAGCTGACGGCCGGTCTCATTCTCGAAGTAGTACACGAAGATACCCTTAAGGGCCGCACAAAGCGGGATGGCAATAATCATGCCGATGGGGCCCATGAGTGCCGAGCCGATAACGAGCGCCGTGAGGCTCATGATGGGATGCACCTGCACCGAGCTCTGCATAACCTTAGGGGAAATCACGTTATCGGTGACGTTTTGCGCGACCATCGTCACGATGAGCGTCCATAACGCCAGCATGGGGCTGAACATGAAACCGAGCTCTGTGGCGATTGCTGCGCTCACCCAAGGACCGACGACCGGAACCAAATGCATGATGCCGGTAAAGATAGCCATGAGCGCCGCATACGGATGGCCGATGATCATAAAACCGATAAAGGCGAGGAAACCACCGCAGATGGACGTCACGACCATACCGCGCATATAGCCGCCGACAGAGCGAGAAAGGATGGCGACCATAAAGCGGTACGAGGTCTCCTTCTCCTGACCGATGATGGTGCAAATCTCGTGGTGCATGCGAGGGTAGTCGCAGGCCATCCAGTATGCAAGCACCAGACCAAGGAAGATCACGAACAACTGCGAGGCCGTATTGGTGATGAGCGGGAACACGCCGCGGCCAAGCTCGGCAGCGATCTGAGACACATACTTCGATGCCACGGCAACCAGGGACGAAAGATTATCGTCCAAATACTCCTTGAGCGGCGTGTTGTTGAGCGTCTTGGCATGCGAGATCATCTCATTGAGATCGCCACCTGCAACACGAAGCTGCTCGGGCAGGCGGCTCAGGACTTCCATGATCTGACCAAAGAGAATCGGCGACAAGATGCAAACGACACCGACGAGCACGGCAACAACAACAATAAGCGCGATAAGCGAACCGATGCCGCGATTCACGCCATGGTGCTCGAGCCAGTTGGTGATCGGGGACATCACAAAAGCAATGATGGAGCCGACGGCAAGAAACTCAATAACCGGTGCCAGGATGCCCATAAGGTTAAAGATGACAGCAGCAATAACAATGCAGCCGACAACAGCCCAAATGCGCAGCGTCAGAATGCGGGTGTCGCGCAGCACGCGATCGGTTTGTTGAGGGTGCTCACTCATGAACGAACCATCACTCCGTCGGGGTCGATCTTGTCCTGAATCTTCTTAAGCGTGCGGCGCAGCAGACGCGAAACCTGCACCTGAGAAATACCCAGCTTCTTGGCGATCTCGATCTGGGTCATGCCCTTCACGAAGCGCAGCTCGATAACCTCGCGCTCACGCGGCGAAAAATCGCGGATGGCTTCCTCGATCACCAGGCGGTCATCGGTAAAGTCGAGCTCGTTGTCATCGTCGGCGTAACGGTCGAGAATCGAGGGCGCATCGTCGGAATCGGACGCACCAGGAGCCTCGATGGGCACCGAGGTATAGGCCGAAGACGATTCCATAGCCTCGAGGACCTCATCGACAGTCACATCTAGATACTCAGCGATCTCCTCAACCTTGGGCGAACGCTGTAGCTCGTTGGTAAGTTTGTCAGTAGCCTGGTTGACCTTGGCCGAGAGCTCCTGCAGACGACGCGGTACGCGCACACTCCAGCCCTTATCGCGGAAATGGCGTTTGATCTCGCCCAGGATAGTGGGTGTCGCAAACGTCGTGAACTCGAGTCCGCGCTCGGGGTCAAAACGGTCGATAGCCTTGAGCAGACCCAGATAGCCAACCTGCATCAGGTCGTCGAGCGGCTCGCCGCGATTCTTAAATTTATTGGCAAGAAACCTTACCAGGTTCATATGGGACATGACGAGCTGCTCGCGGGCGTCCGGATCACCAGTCTCCTTGTAGCGACGAAACAGCTCGCGGGTTTTCTCCTTGTCCCAAGCGGTCTTGCCGCTCCGGGAACGTTCGGTCATATTAGATATCCGCCTTGAGGTCGAGGGAAAGCGTCAGGGGCGCCGCAGTCTTTTCGTAGGAGTCGCACACGCTCGCCAAAATAAGCTCGGCATAAACAGTAGCCTGGTCATCCTCGTCGACGGTGGCCTGATCGCCAAAGGTAAAGGTCATGCCAACGTGAGATTCATCGACATCGAATTTGATTGAGATGTCGTCGGAATCAACAGCCGTGCAGCCAAAGATAAAGGCTTCCTCGGCAGCCATGCGGATGTCCTCGATGCGATCGACAGACATGGAACACAGGGCACCAACGTTGGCTGCCGTCATGCGCACAAGGCGAGCGAGACGCGGGTCGCCGGCAACGGTCAGCGTGATGGGGCAGGTTGCTTCGCTACTCATCGCAGGACTCCTCAGAGGTCTCGGAGGGCATGTAGGTGTAATACTGGGCCGCTTTAACAGCTGGATTCTGGCCATCATCGTCACCAGCAGCGTCATCGTCCTCGTCAATTAGGACGCGCTCGGTAGGCCGCTCTGCCTCCGCAGCAGCAGCGGCGAGCTTGCGCTCGGTGTCAGCTGCAGGAGCCTTCACCTTGTTAAAGAGTTTCTGCACGGCACCTGCCGCAGAATCAGTCACGCTCGACACAGCATTGCTGGCCTCGGCCATACTGCCCGTAACCTCGGAGATGTCGCGAACGACGGCCTCAACCTCAACGAGGTTGGACGTCAGAGCGTCAACGGCGGTCTTGCTCGACTTGAGCAGCGGCTCCACCTGGGCAAGTGCCGGCGTGAGTTCGTCAACAGCACCATCGAGCTTTGCCACCACGGGCTGTGCCTCAGCAATCGTATTGTTGAGGTCGGTCACCGTCTTGTCGAGCGAATCGACAACGGTGCGGGTTTTGCGCAGGGTGAGCGCGAGCTCAACGATGGCCCACACGCCGGCAACGGCGAGTAGCAGCAGGGCGATTTGAATGGGACTCATACAAGCCTCCCGGAAGAATCGAAATACAGACGTTTTCCATGGTACCCCAAAGGGGACCGAACATGCTAAGAGCAGCAACGTGGGACAAAATTATCAGCAGCTACTTCGGTGCATTCCCGCTGCGGTCGCGTTCGCTTTGCTCTACGCGCCATTCTTCCCAACCACGGCCGGCAGGCTGCCAAAATGCACCGCGTTCTAAGCCTTCGGGTAAATAGCGCTGGTCGACCCAGCCTTCGGGATAATCGTGCGGATACTTATACACACCGTATTCATCGCTGCCCGGGCGATGGCGATCGCGCAGATAACTCGGCACCTCGCGAAGCCCACTAGAGTGGATATCGGCCAGCGCCGCATCGATCGAAGCCTCACACGCGTTGGATTTAGGCGCCAAGCACACATAGAGTGCAGCCTGAGCCAGGTTAATGCGGCACTCGGGATAGCCAATGACCTCGGCAGACTTAAACGCGGCATGTGCCACCAAAAGCGCCTGCGGGTCGGCGTTGCCGACGTCCTCAGAAGCATGAATCATAATGCGACGGGCGATAAACTTAGGATCCTCCCCTGCATCGATCATGCGCGCAAGCCAGTAGACCGTGGCATCGGGGTCGCTACCGCGCATGGACTTAATGAACGCACTGATGATGTCGTAGTGCATGTCGCCGTTTTTGTCATACGTAAAACCGCGACGCGGGTTGGCAATCTTTACGTCATCCACGGTGATGGGATAACGCTCCCCCGCCGCCGGCGCTGGCGTCCCTTCGGTATCGGGACGCGTGACGGCAATCTCGCTCGCCAGCTCAAGTGTCGTCAGGGCCGAGCGTGCATCACCCGCTGCCAGCGTGCAAATGGTCTTGACCGTATCATCATCGGCCGAGAATTTGCCGTTCAGGCCCTGAGGTGCCTCGAGCGCACGCTCGATAAGCATGGCGATATCCTCGTCCTTTAAATGCTCAAGCTCCACGACTCGACCACGTGAGAGCAGCGCCGAGTTGACCTCGAAGTACGGATTCTCCGTCGTGGCGCCAATCATAATGACGGTACGGTTCTCAACTGCATGTAGCAGGGCATCCTGCTGCGACTTAGAAAAGCGGTGAATCTCATCGATGAATAGAATGGTACGGCGGTCGTACGTATTCAGGCGCGTCTTGGCCTCGTCAATCACGCGACGCAAGTCCTTTACGGTGCCCGTCACGGCGCTGACCTCGACAAACTCGCTCTTTGTATGGTTGGCGATAATGTGGGCCAGCGTCGTCTTACCCGTACCGGCTGGCCCGTACAGAATCACGCTCGAAAGCACGTCGTGCTCGATCGCGGCACGCAACCATGAGCCCTTACCGACGGCCTTTTGCTGGCCCACGTACTCGTCGAGCGAATTGGGTCGCATGCGCACCGCGAGCGGCGCATTTTTAAAGGAACGCTCGCGCGTCGAGGCAGAAAAAAGGTCGTCCATAGCCATCCCGTGCATCAATCAAAAACGTTTTCAACTAACCAGTATACCGAAAGGATACGAACTACCGTTCGTTAATATAGGTACGATGCGGAAACTTTAGACCCGGGAACAGCTTGCTCGTCAGTTCGCAGAAATAACCGTCCGTCATGCTCGCAATGTAATCCACGACCGCCTGGTCCTTATCGTTCTGCCAGGCATAGGCGCGATCGTAGTAGGAAAGCTGCTGCTCGATGCGAGAAATGTGGTGTTTAAAGATATACGAGGACTCGTCACCTTCGTTTATATCCTGCAGGCAACGGTCGTAAAGCTTTTCGAAGGCTTCGCGCAGCTCCGCCTCGGAGTCGCCTTCGATACCGCCCTTGCTATAGATCTTCTCGTAGTTCTCGCGCTTGGCACGGCGGATCTCCTCAAACAGGTCCTCGCTCATCTCGATGCGCGGCTTACCATAGCTATGCTCAACGATATCGATGGAGGCATGCGTGAGGATCCAACTATTGTAGGCACCGCCCCGGCCATCATCAAAAGCGTCGGGCGAAAGCAGGCCCGCCGCGATCGCATCCTGACGGTCACGACCGACGTAGGCAAGGATATCCGAGATGCGGACCACACAGCCTTCGAGCGTCATGGGACGCAGGTGCTCAATAGCGCCATAGCCCGTGGCGATACAGTCCTCAACCGTCTGATCGAACTGGTCAAAGGAGCCCATGTCCGAGAGCTCAAACACACGCTGCTCGTACTCGCCGTTATGGCATAGCACGCCGTCGAGCGTCTGGAGCGACACGTTGCGGCCGTACAGCGCGTCGAGCACGCGGACCGACTGCACGTTATGGAAAAAATAACGCCCCGTACGCTC
>CAUHIY010000068.1:0-10212 GCA_959606405.1 uncultured Collinsella sp.
CTCCAGCAGCGTGGCGGCCTGCTCGGGCGTGCAGTCCTTCTGCTCGATGATGCGCTCGATCTGACCATCGGCGCCCAGCTTGATGCGGCCGTAGCCAAAAGGATCGGGCGGGGTCATGGTCATGACGGTGCAGGCGAGCTCGCCGGTGGCGACGGTCTGCGCGAACTTGGCGACGGTGTCGGCGGTGATGAGCGGCAGGTCACCGTTGAGCACGACGACGGGGCCTTGCGCGATGCCGCAGGCCTCGAGCGCGACCTTGACGGCATGGCCGGTGCCCAGGCGCTCGGTCTGCTCGACGCACTCGACTTTGGTGGCGCTGTTGGCGTAGGCGCCATCGATGAGGGCGCGCATCTCGTCGGCGTGGCTGCCGATGACGACCACGACGCGGCTGCAGCCGGCCTTGATGGTGGCGTCGACGATCCACTGAACCATGGGCTTGCCTAGAATCTTGTGCGAAACCTTGCAGTGGTTCGACTTCATGCGGGTGCCCTCGCCGGCGGCGAGGATAATTGCGGTTGCGTCCATGTGATCTCCTGTTACGTTATAGAGACGTGTGTTTGGAAACGATACACGGCGCAATATGATACCGCAGGCATATGATGAGCGCGTAACGATTGATGCGCGGCAGCTGAGGCTTGGGCCGGCGGTACGGCGTTTGCGCTGGTTGTGTATGGTGGCGGCGCTGCGGCGTTGACGTTTGAGCGAGGGGATGGGGATGCCCGTGGACACCATGCGAGAGGAATCGGGCAACGAACCCGTCGCGGCATTTTCGATGTCGCATCCGGCGGTGCCGGCGCTCTACATGGTGCTGACGTTGGGGCTCACCATGTTCTCGATGCAACCGGTGCTGATTGCGCTATCGCTTGCGGGCGGGTTGGCGTACGGGCTTGCGACGCGCGGTGTTGCGCGCACGTTGGGCGCGCTTCGCTGGCAGCTGCCGGTGATTTTGATCATTGCGGTGCTCAATCCGCTGTTTAGTGCATCGGGCTCGACGGAGCTGTTTCGTATTGGCATGCGTGCGGTGTATCTAGAGAGCATGGTTTACGGCCTGTGCATGGGCGGGCTGTTCGTGGCGAGCGTGCTGTGGTTTGAGGCCGCGGCGTCGATGCTCGAATACGACAAGGTACTTGCGCTTTTGGGCAACGCCGCGCCGGTGCTCGCGCTCATGATCTCGATGTGCATGCGGCTTATCCCGCAGTTTTTACGCCGCGGTCGTACGGTACTGGCGGTGCAGGATGCGATTGATGTGCCGGGTCGCGCGCCGGCCGATCCCGTGCGTTCGCGCCTACGGGCATCGAGCGTGTTGATGGGCTGGGGCATGGAAGATTCGCTGGAGCGCGCGGACGCCATGCGCTCCCGTGGATGGGGCGCCGCGACACGTCGCACGACGTACGCGCGGTATCGGCTGGGTCGCGGCGATGTTGCCGCGCTGGTTGGGCTTGCGGTGTTTGGTGCCGCTGCGGTGGCGGTGGCATGGACCGCGACAACGCAGTATTCGTTTTACCCGCAACTATCGGTGCCGGCGCCGTGGCTGGGCTATGTCGTGTACGCTGCCTGGATGATGCTGCCCTGCGTGTTGCATGCGATCGATGAGAAGAGGTTCGGCTGATGGCTCGGTTGGATAGGGGACCGGTGTCGGGCGCGGCATACGGCCCGGATATGCCGGCGATTGAGGTGCGGAGCCTGAGCTTTGCCTACCCCGATGCGGATGCTGCGGTGCTCGAGGGACTCGACTGGTCTGTTCCCCAAGGTGCATTTGCGCTGCTTGTCGGCGGTACCGGTTCGGGCAAGTCGACGCTGCTGTCGCTGCTCAAGCCCGAGATTTCGCCGGCGGGTACGCGCTCCGGCGAGCTGCGCGTGCTGGGCGAGAACGTTGCCGACATGGATGTGCGGGCATCGGCGGAGCGCGTGGGCTATGTGTTCCAGGATCCCGAGAACCAGATCGTGTGCGAAACCGTGTGGCACGAGATGGCGTTTGGCCTGGAAAACTTGGGGCTAGCGCGTGATGAGATGCGCCGTCGCGTAGCTGAGACCAGCTATTTCTTTGGGCTGGAAGATTGGCTTCACCGCGATACTGACACGCTTTCGGGCGGTCGCAAACAGTTGCTGTCGTTGGCGGCCGTTCTGACGCTGCGCCCGCGCGTGCTGCTGCTCGACGAGCCCACGTCTCAGCTTGATCCGGTTGCGGAGAAGAATTTCCTGCACGCGCTGTTTCGTGTGAATCGCGAGCTGGGCTGCACGGTTGTTGTGGCGACGCATCAGCCGCGCCCAATGCTCGAATACGCGACGTGTGCGTACCGGATTGAGGACGGTCGCGTGCGCGAGGTGGCGGATATGGCTTCTTTGGGACGCCGAGAATCGCTGGTTTCCGATGATATGTTGGGGTGGGGTGCCATCCGATGTGCAAAAAAAGGAGTATTCAGCAGGCGTGAGGACAATTTGGGCTCTCTGGAGCCGCCCGGGGACGTATCGAGTGCGAAAAAAAGTTCGGAATTGGACAAATCGTCCGAATTTGTGGCGCAAACGTCGCTCGAGAACGGCTCGGAAGCCTTCCCGCGCACGGATGGAAGCAGAATACTCCAAAAAATGCACGCTGGGTCGGCTACCACCCTGGCAGGGAGCTGGTTTCGCTACGATCGCGCGGGCGGTTGGGTGCTGCGCGGGCTCGATGCGTCGTTTTCGGCTGGCGCGGTGCATGCGGTTGTGGGCGGTAACGGCTGCGGCAAGTCGACAATGCTTTCGGTGCTGGCGAAGACCGCCAAGCTGCAGCGCGGCCGCATGGTGCGCGGGGCGGCCTCGGCTGCGCTGCTGCCGCAGAACCCCAAGGCCCTGCTGGTTGCCGAGACGGTTCGCGATGAGCTGATGAAATGGGCCTCGACCTGCGGATATGACGAGAACTTGGCGCGGGAGCGCGCGGCGAGCCTGGGGCTGTCGGGCCTGGATGGGCGCCACCCGTACGATCTTTCGGGCGGACAGCGCCAGCTGCTTGCGTTGGCAAAGCTGCTGCTGATCGGCCCCGAGCTGCTGCTGCTTGACGAACCCACGAAGGGCTTGGACCTGGAGAGCCGCCGCATCATCGCCCGCGCCCTGCGTGACCATGCGAAGGCTGGCGGCACCGTCATCATGGCTACGCACGATTTGGACTTTGCCGAGCAGGTAGCCGACGACGTCGCCATGATGTTTGACGGCGAGATTGCCTGCGTGGAGCCCCCGGCCGACTTCTTTGCCGACAACGTGTTCTATAGGGCGTGATGGGATGACAGACTGTCGTTTCTCGCACTTGCATGCAAAACTGGAGGTCCCGTTGTTGTTGGCAGTGCCGGCAGTGATGACTGCGGCGTTGCTGGCGGGCATTGAGCAGGCGGCGCTTGCCATGCTGGTTGTAGTGGCGCTGGTGCTTGCGCTGTTCTTTGCGGGTTACGAGGCATCTCGTCCGGGTTTGCGCCAGATTATGCCCACGCTGGTGCTGGCGGCGCTGGCGGCGGCGGGGCGCATCCTGCTTGGGCCTATTCCCGACTTTAAACCGGTGAGCGCCATCGCCATTATCGCGGGGGCGACGCTTGGTCGCCGCAATGGTTTTATGGTTGGCGCGCTGGCGGCGCTGACCAGCAATTTCTTTTTTGGACAGGGCATGTGGACACCGTGGCAGATGTATGCCTGGGGCCTGGTTGGCTATGTTGGCGGTGCGCTGGCGCATGCCGGTGCGTTTGACCGTGCGGATGGAACCGTGCGCATGCCGGCGCTGTTGGCGTATGGCTTTGCCTCGGGTTTGCTGTACGGCGTGGTGATCAACGCGTACGACATTATCGGTTTTGTACAACCGCTCACGTGGGCGGGCGTCGTGGCGCGTCTTGCCACCGCCGTACCGTTCGATATCACGCACGGACTCGCGACCTGCGTGTTTTTGGCCGTCCTGTACAAGCCCTGGTGTCGCCGCATCAACCGAGTCGTCGTGAAGTACGGGCTGTAGGGCTGGTTGCGCCGGGGCGGGAATCAATACTGCCGAAGCGCCATTTCAAAACTACGCCGGTTTACGGGGCCAGATTGGCACAGGCAGACCATACCGGCTTTTTTCGAAATGGAGCAAGCCGTTTACCTGCGGTTTTATTATTTCGGAATTGCGTATGGTTGGGGGTTCGCGATTCAGCCCCGTAAACCGGCATAGTTCTGGAATGGCCGGCTTATAGACGGGCATCGTGGCCCTCAAGAGCCAAATTGATCCGTTTTCTTCCGTCTCCAGACGTCCCCGGGGAATCAGCTGAACCCGCCCGCCACGGAATCGGCCTATCTACTACGTTTGACCCGACATCCCCAAGCACAATCGCGTTTTATGAAAAACCGCAGGCTTTCTACCTGCGGTTTTCTTTTGCGCTGTTTGCTGTGGTTGAGGGTAGTGGCTTAAACGTAGTAGATGGGCCAGTTTCGTGGCGGGTGGGCCGCGTGGATGCCCTCGCGAGGTGAAAATGATTCCTTTTCCTCCGTCTCCAGGGGATCAGTTGGGGCTAGAGCTCTAGCGTGAGGGTGACGGGGCAGTGGTCGCTGCCAAAGATGTCGCCACGGATACCGGTGTCGCGAACGTTGGCGGCGATTGCGTCGCTTACCAGGAAGTAGTCGATGCGCCAGCCGGCGTTGTTCTTGCGGGCATTAAAGCGATAGCTCCACCAGCTGTAGACGCCCTCAACGTCCGGATTAGCCGTGCGCCAGGTATCGGTAAAGCCGGCGTTGAGCAGCTCGGTAAACTTACCGCGCTCTTCGTCCGAAAAGCCTGCGTTGCCGCGGTTGGACTTGGGGTTCTTAAGGTCGATCTCTTCGTGCGCCACGTTAAAGTCGCCGCAGGTTACGACGGGCTTGCCGGTTTCGTGCTCAAGCGCGCTCAAAAAGCCGCGATAGGCATCATCCCAGGCCATGCGCACATCGATGCGCGCGAGCTCATTTTGGGCGTTGGGCGTATAGACGTCGACAAACCAAAACTTGTCGAACTCGAGTGCGCAGACGCGGCCCTCGGTTACGGCTTGGGCGACGAGTACGGCCGCCTCGCCCTCGCCGGCGTAGGGTAGCAGCGCGTCGGCGTGCAGCACGCGCTGCGGTTCCTGGCGGCTAAAGACCGCGGTGCCCGAATAGCCTTTACGCTCGGCGTAGCTCCAGGTTTGGTGATAGCCGGGCAGGTCAATATCAACCTGGCCTTCTTGCAACTTGGTTTCTTGCAGCGCCAGCACATCGACATCGAGTTCCTGCGCGATTTGAATAAAGCTCGGGTCCTTTTTGAGCACGGCGCGCAGGCCGTTAACGTTCCACGAGGCAAAGGTGTAAGTCTGAGGCATGGTGTCCTTTCGACGGGGTTGGCAGGCTTAAGATTAACGCAACAAGGGCGGGGTGGGCTCCGTGCATGCTGACTTAAAGGCCGCATGCTGGGACGTCGCCCAACGCTACCCGACCAACAAGGACGGAGAACTCATATGACGCAGGCAATAACGGATCCCAAGCAGGCCTCCGCCGCGCTGGCGGATCTGTTTGATACCCACAAGCGCGTGGTCTTCTTTGGCGGCGCGGGTGTTTCCACGGCAAGTGGCATCCCCGATTTCCGCAGCGTGGACGGCCTGTATCACCAGCAGTTTGCCTACCCGCCCGAGACCATGCTCTCGCATAGCTTTTACGAGACGCATCCGGCGGAGTTCTTCGACTTCTACCGCACCAAGATGATCGCGCTTGGCGCCAAGCCCAACCGCTGCCACACCAAGCTGGCCGAGCTGGAGCGCGCCGGCAAGCTAAATGCCGTGGTGACGCAAAACATCGACGGCTTGCATCAGATGGCGGGCTCGCAGCGCGTGTTTGAGTTGCACGGATCGGTCCATCGCAACATTTGCCAGTCGTGCGGTGCGGTCTATAGCGCCGAGTGGATTTGCTCGCGCGAGCACGAGGATGCCGCGGGCGTGCCTGCGTGCCCCGCGTGCGGCGGCCGCATCAAGCCCGATGTAGTGCTCTACGAAGAGCAGCTCCATGAGCATGTGTTGACCGGTGCCGTTGCCGCCATCGCCGCGGCCGATGCCCTCATTGTGGGCGGGACCTCGCTCGTGGTGTATCCGGCGGCGGGCCTTACGCGTTACTTTACCGGCGATACGCTGGCCATTTGCAATCTTGCTCCCACCGATCAGGATGCAAATGCCGACCTGCTGATTTCTTGCGACATCGCGGCCGCGTTTGCGTTCTAGCCCGCGCGCGCGGATACAATAGAAAGACTGAGTGCAAAGCGACCCCGCCGCCAGCTCCCCAAGCTCGGCGGCGTGGGCATTTTAGGAGGATGTTCATGGCGAACGACAGCAAGACATGGCGGTGCGGAAAGTACGAGCTCAGCTTTGACCGTCCGCGCATCATGGGCGTCCTCAACGTGACGCCCGATTCGTTTAGCGACGGCGGGGAGCACTTCGACCCGGATGCCGCCATCGAGTACGGCCTGGCGATGCTCGATGCCGGCGCCGACATCATCGACGTGGGCGGTGAGTCCACGCGCCCTGGTTTTACCCCGGTCAACCCCGACGAGGAAGCTCGCCGCGTGCTGCCCGTGGTGCGCGCGCTGGCCAAAGAGGGCGCCATCGTCTCGATCGACACGCGTCATGTGGCGGTTGCCAAGGCGGCCGTGCGCTGCGGCGCCTCGATCGTCAACGACGTGACGGGCTTCACCGATCCCAAGATGGTCGAGTTTGTTAAGACGAGTACCTGCGGCGTCATCGTGATGCATGCCGGCGAGGTCGCCGCGCCCGCCCGCACGCACGCAACGGTGCAGCTCGATACCTCGGCAGCGGCATTTGTTGCCGAGAAGGCGCGCGAGGCGGCCGCCGAGGCCGCGCGTGAGGCCGAGAAGCCGGCTCGCCGCCGTCGCGGCAAGTTGCTGGGCGAGCCTAAGCCGGAGGCCAAGCTTCCGGGCGGCGTGGTGCAGCCCTCGTTGCCGTTTGGCGAACCGGAGCCCACGTCCGAGCCTGCAAGCGAGCAGGAGACGCCCGCCACCGAGCAGGCTGCTGCCGCCGAGACCGTCGCGCCCGCGCCCGAGGCCGCGGCCGCAGCCACCGAGGCCGCATCGGAGTCCAATGACCGCCTGGCCGCCATGATGCGCCGCAGCGCCCGCCGCGAGGAAGCCTACGTGCCCACCTCGCAGCTCCGCCGCTTCACCCTGCCCGATTCGGCGCCCATCATGCGCCGCGTTATGGGTTTTCTGTCCGACCAGGCCCGCACGCTCATCCATGCCGGCGTGTCGCGCGACCGCATCTGCATCGATCCTGGCCCGGGCTTTGGTAAGTCGGCTAACGAGGACATCGTCATCCAGCGCGAGACCGCCAAGATGGCGTCACTGGGCTATCCGCTCATGTGCGCCGTGTCGCGCAAGCGCTTTGTGGGCGCCGTCTCGGGCGTGACCGAGGCCGCCGAGCGCGATGCCGCTACGTTTGGCGTGTGCCTGGGCGCCATCCAGGCCGGTGCCAACATCGTGCGCGTGCACGACGCCGCGGGTTTTGCGCAGTTCCTGAACGGCTACTGGGCGGTTGCCAAGCCACAGCCGCGCCGCGCGTTTGTGGCCGTGGGCTCCAACCTGGGGCATCGTTGCGACAACATCCGCGCCGCGCGCGACATGATCGCCGAGATTCCGCTCACCTGCGTGTCCAACTCCTCCAAGATCTACGAGAGCGAGCCGGCCTACGAGACGCGCCAGGACGCGTTTGCCAACGCCGTCATCGAGATCAAGACCGAGCTGGCGCCGTTGGTGCTGCTTGACGAGCTCATGAAGATTGAGGCCGAGCTGGGGCGCGACCGCTCCAAGAAGGCCAAGGCCAACGGCCCGCGCACCATCGACCTGGACCTGCTGTGGATGGACGGCGAGACCCACGGCGGCAAAAAGCTGCGCCTGCCGCATCCGCTCATTGGCGAGCGCGACTTTGTGCTGGTGCCGCTCGAGGACCTGATGCACGACCCGGCGCGGTTCTTCCGCTACAACGGCGTCGAGGTCAAGGAGCCCGAGGATCGCGTGGGCCATATCGTGGGCGAATTGGGGCGTATGTAGATGATCGAGATGAATGCTGTTGCCGCCGGCACCGAGCTCGACGCGGCGCGTGACGCGGGCCGCGAGGGCGTGTCCGCGGGCTGGTGCGCATGGAACGCGGGCGATGCTTCGCTGACGTTTTCGCTGGTCGTGCGTCCGGATGTGAATATGCACGCCTTTCACGGCCTGCCGTTTGTGGCCGCGATGGGCATGATGGACGCGCTCGTGGGCACGGCTTCGACGCCGGGGTTGGGCCTTGCCGGTAAGGTGGGTATCCAGTGGCCGAGCGATATCGTGTGCGGTGCGCCTGCGTTTGAGACGTCGCTCGCGCGTGTTGCCGTGAACGGCGGTGCCGGTGCTGCGGGCATGTTTGCCGCGGTGACGGTTGATATTGAGCATTCGGCGTTGAGCGAGCTTGGTGTGGACGTGGCTGACGAAGCGCTGGTCGAGGCGCTGGCCGCCGCCGTGCTGGCCCGCGTGGACGCCTGGGCGGTTGTTGCCAACACGCCGCAAGGCGCCGCAGGACCGCTGACTCCCGTGCTGGGCGAGTACTTCGACATGGTGCCGCTGCTGGGCCGCCAAGTTGCGGCGGTGTCGCCCAACGGTTTGCCGCTTGCGGTCGGTGTGTTTGCGGGCCTGGATATCTGGGGTCGTGCGACTATCAAGACCGATGCCGGCGAGCAAGAGTTTCCGCCCGAGGCCGTACGGATTCGCGGACTGTAACGCGAGGCACCCGCGCTCAAAGATAACGATGACAACGAAGCCCTCTTCGGCCTGTGCCGGGGAGGGCTTTGCGTGACTGCGGGGTAGCACCTCGGACCTATTCCTCAAAACTGAAAATTTTTCGATTTTGAGGAATAGGCTTGGCGAGCATTTGCGGGGACTGTGGCATCGGGCGTGCTCGACTTAAGCCCCTGCTCTATCCCAGCTCCTGCATGCGGCGGTAGATTTCGCAGATACCCTTGATGGTGAGCTGTCCGTCGACCACGTCGAAGGCATCGGTCGAATCGGCGACGATGCCGGCGAGACCGCCCGTGGCGATAACGGTGGCATCCTCGCGGCCCAGCTCGCGCTTCATGCGCGCGACCAGGCCCTCGGCCATGGCGGCAGCGCCCATCACGGCGCCGACCTTGATGCACTCCTCGGTATCGCGGCCGATGGCGTGCTCGGGCGCCTCGAGCGGCACGCTGGCGAGCTTGGCGGCACGGGCGGCAAGCGCGTCCATGGAGATGCGAATGCCCGGCGCGATCGCTCCGCCAATGTAATAACCGTCCTCATCGATGACGTCGATATTGGTCGCGGTGCCAAAGTCCACCACGATTGCCGGCGCGCCGTAGAAAGTTTCGGCCGCAACGGCGTTAGCGACGCGGTCGGCACCTACGGCCTGGGGACGCGCCGCGCGCAGCTTGGTCACCGCGGCCGTCTGCGGTCCGATGACGATGGCGTCTGCGGCAATGCGGTCGGCCACGGCGTGCCATTCGCGCGAGAGCTGCGGCACCACGCCCGCAAAGGCGATCGCGTCGACCGCGTCGAGCGAAAGGCCGTACATCTTAAAGAAACCCATCAGGCGCACATGGATCTCGTCGGCGGTATAAGAGCGGTCGGTGGGCATGCGCCACGACTGCACCAGCTCGTCTCCGTCAAACAGGCCCATGGCCGTCTGCGTATTTCCCATATCGATAGCGAGCAGCATGTCTACTCCCGGTGTTGGCATAAAAGGACGCGCACCATTGTATACGTGCCGTCGACGGCGCTCGGCTGCGATTCGTTTACGGTGATAGGGGCTGAGGGGTTTTAAATATGAAGGAATTATGCTCTACGAGATTTTCCTTGCCGTTTACCGAACTCCCGTGTAATATTCTTTCTTGCGCACATGAGGCGCCCAGACATTGCGGGGTGGAGCAGTCTGGTAGCTCGCCGGGCTCATAACCCGGAGGTCGTAGGTTCAAATCCTGCCCCCGCGACCAAGAACTTGCAGCTCGTCGGCCTAGCCGGCGAGCTTTTTTGTTATTTCGGGACCGTGTTTTCGGTTCAATTCTCGGCCTCTCAATCAAAGATCTCGATCTGTAACAGTAAGACCCGGTTTTGCCGCGTAACTGTTACAGATTGAGATAAACCGGCGGGCCGCCCTGCCCCATCCACCTGCCGCTACCTGCTGTCCGCCGATTTCCGTTGCGCTGTTGTAT
>CAUHIY010000069.1:0-9549 GCA_959606405.1 uncultured Collinsella sp.
CGGCATAGACCTTCTGGTCATGCCGTCCTCTTTGAATGACAAGTTGTCGCTCTGGTGGGCGCGCAGCGTCAACTAGTTACGCGGTTTGGTAAAACCGCGTAACCCAATTAGAAGCGGTTGCCGCGGAAGCCGCCGCCGTTGCGGCCGCCACGATCGCCACCGCGACCGCCGCGGTCGTTACCACGGTTGCCGCCGAAGCCGCCACGGTTGCCACCGCGATCGCCATAGCCACCACGGTTGCCGCCAAAGCCGCCGCGACCGCCGCGGTCGCCGCCACGGTCACCAAAGCCGCCACGGCCACCGCGATCGCCACCGCGACCGCCGCGGTCACCACCACGGCCACCGCGATCGCCAAAGCCGCCGCGACCGCCGCGGTCACCACCACGGCCACCGCGATCGTCACGACCGCCGCGAGGACCGCGGTCCTCGTCCAGGCCCATGGCGACGAGCGGAGCAATGACCTTATCGAGAGCGGCCATCAGCTCGGTGGCCTCCTCGTAAGAAAGCTCGGGCAGGAGCTTCTCCTTCTTGTTGGCAAGCTCGACCAGGCCCTCAGCGGCATCCTCGGCAGCGAAGACAACGATCTTGCGCATATCGCCCTCGGCGTCGTCGATGCGGCCGACCAGATCGGCAGCCTCGGCCTCGGCCATCAGGCCATCGAGCTCACGAAGGCGCATGCCCAGCAGGTCGGACATTTCCTTCTGCTCCATCTTGGGCTTGAGGTCAAGAAGCTTGATGGCGCGCTCGATGTTCGCCATGCGCTCGGCCTTGGCCTCCTCCTCCTTGGAAATAGCAAAGCGACGGCTACGCAGCAGGCGGGCGGCCTTCTGCATCTTGTCCATCAGCTCTTCGTCATCGTAATCAACGGCGGCCTCGACAACCTCGGCCCCCTCCTCGGCGGAAACCTCGTCAGCAACCTCAACCTCGGCAGCTTCGGTCTCCACGGTCTCGACTGCCTCAACTTCGGCAGCCATGGTCTCGTTCTCGGTCTCGTTCATGATCTCTTCGTTCTCGGACATGAGACTCCTTCTTGGCCCTCTCGGGCATCATCGCCCCATTCGCGGGGCCCGTCGCGCACTCTTTGCGCTTTAAACATTCATGCCTCTCGGCAAAACGTCCATTAGTTTATGGTGTCGTCATCTAATCTAGCTGCAGAATCTATGTGCACACATTAATGCGACATGTGCGACTCGCGACGAGCGTACACCAGTGACGCCACGAACCCGACCACGGCAATCACAGCCGCCACACGCACGGCAGCTGCAAATCCAATCGCCTGGGCAACGTCCGTCGCAGCGCCAGCGGCGCCGGCAGTCGCAGCAGAACTCGAGAGCAGACCGATAAACAGCGACGGGCCAAACGATGCGGCAATCATGTTCCACGTGTTGAGCAATGCCGTTCCGTGAGGATGTTCAGCGGCAGGCAGCGTCTCCAAGCCGGCCGTTTGCGAGGGGCTCAACACCAAACCGACTCCGGCATACACCACAACGGTCAGCGCCACGACGACGCCGATGTTCATGCTTGCCGCCGTCATCGAGATGGCAGTCTGTCCCACGGCAATCAGGGCAAAGCCGACCGGCAGCAGCGGCCATGCGCCACGGGCGTCCATCACGCGTCCGCCCACAATCGAGGTCACAGCGTTGCAGGCAATTGCCGGCAAAATGAGCAGGCCCGCAACAAGCGCGGTCATGCCGTATGCGCCCTCAAAATAGAGCGGCAACAAAACGCTCATCGAGAACGTCGTCATCATCGACACCACCACAAGCAAGCACGCAGGCCAAAAACGAACGCTCGCCATGGGACGCACGTTAAGCACCGGATGCTCGAGCTTAAGCTGGCGGGCCGCAAACAGGCCGAGCAGCACAACGGCGGCAAAAAGCGTCACGATGCCGGCAATCAGATTGGTCGAGAACTCGCCTACGGAATACACAAATGCCGTAATGCCGGCAGCGAGCAAAACAACCGACAGAATATCAAGCGTGGCGTTCGAGCGCTCTCCGACATTCTGAACAAGCTTTACGCCCGCCGCAGCGACCACAATGCCGCCCACCAGCGGCACTACGAACACCGCCCTCCAGCCAAACAACGTGCACATAAGACCGCTGATCACAGGTCCAAACGCCGGCCCCAGCGTAATGCAGGCACCGCCCAGGCTCAGATACAGACCGAGCTTCTCGCGCGGCGCGCAAGACAACACCACGTTCATCATGAGCGGGAACAAGATGCCCGATCCCGCAGCCTGCAAAATACGACTTGGCAGCAAAACGCTAAACGACGGAGCGACCAGGCACAGGACTTCGCCGGCGACCATGCATCCGCATGCGAAAAACAGCAGTTTGCGCGTCGAGAAACGGCCGGACAGGAAGGCCATGATGGCCGTAAAAATCGACGTCACGATCATGTAGCCCGAGACGAGCCACTGTGCCGTGGTGGCACTCACCGAAAAGGCCGCCATAATGTCGTGCAGCGCCACGTTAATGATGTTCTCGTTAAACGCGGCAACAAAGGCTGCAACATACATTACGACGAGAATCGCCGAGGCTGTCGACGGTGATTGAGTTTGCTTTTGGGATTTGGTCCCCATGAAATTCCTTCCTCTTAGAACGACAATCGCATCGCCCCAGAGGAACAGTCCAGGGCGAAAATGAGCCCTAGACTTACACCAGACGCCGTACACGACGAATCTGGCAACATGGTCCAACGTCGAAAGATTGTAACGCGGACGCGCAGCTTTCCTTCCGCGCTATTATTAAAAGTCCACGAAAGCATAAGACATGAGGAGCCCGCCATGATTAAGCCCATCATGAAATCCGAGTTCTTTTTGCGCCTACCTTCCGAAGACGCAGAACCCGACGATGTCGCGACCGGGCAGGACCTCCTGGATACGCTCCGCGAGCATGAGCGCGAGTGCGTGGGGCTCGCCGCCAACATGATCGGCGTGCGCAAACGCATCATCTGCGTAAAGGACGGCAACAGGACACTCCTGATGTACAACCCTCAAATTCTTGAGCAGGTCAATGCCTATCAGACGAGCGAAGGATGTCTCTCACTGATCGGCGAGCGTCCCTGTACCCGCTATCGCCGCATTAAAGTTGAGTATTTGGACGAGAACTTCGTCCACCGCATCAAAAACTTCTCGGGCTACACCGCTGAGATCATCCAACACGAAATCGACCACTGTAACGGCGTCGTGATCTAGTTCCGCCGTTCTACCGAACGGCGGACCACTTGACGCTGCGCGAGCCGCATTCACGCCAATCTGACGTTCAATTTCGAGGGCGCGACCAGAAGGTCAGCGCCCTCTCATTTCACGTCACCTTGGCGCAAATGCGGCTCGTTCGCTGTCGTATGTCTATCCTGCGACGCCTCGATTCTTGCGGCGGCAGATACCTAATCCCCTACGCTTGGCGGTAATGATCGAAGAAGTCGGCGAGGTCTTCGAGCGACTCTTTGAGCACTTCCATGCGCGGCAGGTACACGATGCGGAAGTGATCGGGCTCTGCCCAGTTAAAGCCGCCGCCGCGCGTGATCAGAATCTTCTTCTCGTGCAGCAGGTCGAGGGCAAACTGCTCGTCATCGGTGATGTTGAACTTTTTAACATCCATCTTGGGGAAGATGTAGAACGCCGCGCGCGGCTTAACCACCGAGATGCCGTCAATCTTGTTGAGCGCCTCATACACAAAGTTGCGCTGCTCGTAGACACGGCCGCCAGGACGGATGTAGTCGTTAACGGACTGATGACCACCGAGTGCCGTCTGAACGATCGACTGAGCCGGCACGTTGGAGCACAGGCGCATGTTGGAGAGCATGTTGATACCCATGATGAAGTCGCTCATGCAGCGCTGGTTGCCCGAAAGCACCATCCAGCCAATACGATAGCCCGCAATCATGTGCGACTTGGAAAGGCCGCTAAAGGTGACACAGGGCAGATCGGGAGCGAGCGAGGCAATCGAGACGTGCTCATAGCCGTCCATGCACAGGCGGTCGTAAATCTCGTCTGCAAAAATCATGAGCTGGTGCCTGCGCGCAACCTCAACGATGCCCTCGAGCACCTCACGCGGATAGACGGAACCCGTGGGGTTGTTAGGGTTGATGATGACGAGGGCTTTGGTCGCGCTCGTGATCTTGGACTCCATATCCTCCAGGTCGGGATACCAATCCGCCTGCTCATCACACAAATAATGTACGGGATGACCGCCGGCAAGGGTTGCGCACGCCGTCCAGAGCGGATAGTCAGGGCTGGGGATCAGAATCTCGTCGCCATTGTCGAGCAGCGCGTTCATCGAAAGCTGAATGAGCTCGGACACGCCGTTGCCCGTGTAGATATGCTCCATCTGAACGTTGGGCAGGCCCTTGATCTGCGAATACTGCATGATCGCCTTGCGCGCGGAGAACAAGCCGCGCGAGTTGGAATAGCCTTCGCAGTCGGGCAGCTGCTGGCGCATGTCCTTGATGACCTCGTCGGGCGTGCGGAAACCGAAGGGCGCCGGGTTGCCGATATTGAGCTTGAGGATGCGCTCGCCCTCGTCCTCCATACGGGCAGCCTCGTCGACGACGGGACCGCGCACGTCATACAGGACGTTATCGAGCTTGGTGGATTTAGAAAAAGTACGCATGGTGGTGCTCCTTGCAATTTGAGCTGAGGGATGGGGTTCGGGCTTGGAATCGTTGCGGGGTGATGATGCCTCGCCTTGATCGGCGTCGCCGGCAAGCAGCCAGGTAACATCGACCTCCAAAATACGGGCGAGCAGCTCAGCCACATCGCGCCGCGGGATCGTCTTGCCGCTCACATATTGGCTCATCTGACTCTTGCCGAGTTTTTTGCCGAGCATCTCCGATGCGCGGATCACGTCCGACTGGCGAACGTCGCGATCGGACATAGTCTGTCGCAGGCGATCGCTAAACGTCTCTTGGGCCACTAGAACCTCCTTGCTGGCAAAGTTCAATTTATAGAATACGAATTGAACCAAGGTTCAATTTAGGCAGCAGTATAACGCGGCACCTCATTCGAAAGTTCAATTTCATAAGAAAATGCACCAGACTCCGAGATTTGCCCAAAGCGGACAATGACGTGCACACGTTTAGAGGTATTCAAGGAATCGAGCAGCGGCAAGAGAAACGTCAGCCGTGCGATATATCGCGTTGATCTGCCGATGGGGATGTCCCTCGAGCGGACGCACGGCGACATCGAACTGACAGCGGCGCAAGATGAGCGCCGGAAGAATACTCACGCCCAGACCGTCCTCGACCATGGCCATAATCGCATAATCATCCCAGGTCGACAGCTTAGAGCGCACCGCCAGGCCCGCGCGGCGAAACAGCGGCGTAATCTCGTCGTCGCTACCGCGTTCCAGCAGAATAAACTGTTCGTTGGCCAAATCGGCAAGGGAAACGACCTCCGCGGTGGCAAGCGAGGAGTCCGCTGGCACCACGGCTATCAGCTCGTCTTGCACCAACGGCCGCGACGCCATGCCGGCGCCGCGTGGCTCGCGCGGAATAAAGCCCAGGTCGCAGCGGCCTTCCGCCACCCATTGCTCAATTTCGGAGTAATCACCCATCAGCAGCTCGTAATCGACATCCGGGTGATCAGCACGAAACCGCACGATCACCGGCGGCAGTACATGGGTCGCCACACTCGAGAACGTACCGATACAGATCTTGCCACGCATGAGCCCCCGCATCTCGTCCACGCGTCGCTGCAGGCGGCCAAACTCTTCGCATAACGCCTCGACTGCCGGCATGACCTGCCGACCGTCGGCAGAAAGCACCACGCCCTCGCGGCTGCGATCAAGCACCTTAAAACCCCAGTCCGCCTCAAGGTCGCCCACCATGCGGCTCACGCCCGACTGCGAATAGCTCAGCCGCTCTGCAGCGCGCGTAAAGCTGCCGGCACGCACCGTCTCGAGCAGCACTTGCATCTTTTGAATATTCGTTTCCACGGCACCCCTCCACCTTTACATGAGTTTTTGTCATGTTATCTATGCATTATATTCGCTTTTCTTCTAAAGCCAGTTCACCCATAGTGAACATGCTCGGATATAGAGGGGATGTCAGCACATGAACAACGGACTGTTTACGTACTTAGCAGCATTGCTATTGTTTGGCTCCAACGGCATCATCGCCGCTGCCATCGCGCTGCCGAGCTCCGATATCGTACTGTTGCGCACGTTTTTGGGCGCTCTCACCCTTGCCGCCATCCTCTTCATAACCAAGCGCCATAACCTGCAGGCGCCATCTCGCCCCCGCGAAGCCGCAGCGCTCATCGTCTCGGGCGCCGCGCTGGGCGCCAGCTGGATTTTCCTGTTCCGCGCCTATCAGACGATCGGCGTTGGCATCTCCTCGCTGTTGTATTACTGCGGCCCCATCATCGTTATGGCCCTCTCCCCGCTCATTTTTGGCGAAAAGCTGACCGGCGGCAAAATCGCCGGGTTTATCGCCGTTGCCTGCGGCGCCTTTCTCATTGCGGCACAAGGTCTAGGCGGCAATATGCCCATTGCGGGTATCGCTTGCGGCATCGCTTCGGCCTTCTGCTACGCCTTGATGGTCATCGCTAGCAAGGGTGCGCCACACGTCGAAGGCCTCGAAAACTCCGCGCTCCAGGTGAGCGCCGCCTTTATGACCGCGCTGGTCCTTACGCTCCTCACACAGGGCGCCCCCTCGTTCCTCTCCCCCAGCATTGCCGCCGGCATCGATTGGCGCGCCGTCGCCATGCTCGGCGTCGTCAACACCGGCATCGGCTGCCTGCTCTACTTTAGTGCTGTCGCCAAGCTGCCCGTCCAGACCGTCGCGGTCGTCGGCTACCTCGAGCCGCTTTCGGCCGTCGTGTTCTCCGTTGCCCTTTTGGGCGAAGCCATAACACCGGTCCGCCTGATGGGCGCCGCGCTTATCATCGGCGGCGCGATTTTTTGCGAACTCGCCGGCAAACGCGCAAACGCCAAGGCCGGCATCGCCCAGGCGGCACGTGCTTAATAACCCCTGCTTTGAAATGCTACCTGCGTACGTGAATAATCCCCAGATGGGGATTATTGTCTAAAGCACCCCGATGTGCCAAACTGCTCTTATATGTATAAAGATGGCATAAAGGTCTACTGCTCTTGGCAGAGGCCGGATGTCCAAAGGAGTCCACGTGGCACACAACAAGCTGGAGGCAAACCTCCAAGACCAGCATGGGCAGGGCGGGCATGGAGCCATTCCCCTTTCTGCTGGCATGTTGCTCGTAACGCTCGGCGTCGTCTATGGCGACATCGGCACGAGCCCTATGTACACCATGAAATCAATCGTTGCCAACAACGGCGGCATCGGTACCGTCAGCGAGGACATGATCCTGGGCGCGCTTTCGCTCGTCATCTGGACCATGACGCTCGTAACCACGGTCAAGTACGTGCTAATCGCCATGAGGGCCGACAACCACAACGAGGGCGGCATCTTCGCCCTGTTCAGTCTCGTGCGCAAAGTGGCGCCGTGGCTGATCCTTCCCGCCATGATCGGCGGTGCGGCGCTGCTCGCTGACGGCATCCTCACCCCCGCCGTCACGGTTACCACGGCCATCGAGGGCTTGCGCACTATCGAGTGGGGCCATGCGCTTTTGGGTGACGACCAGACCAACGTAATCATCATCACCATCATCATTATCTGCGGCCTGTTTGCCATGCAGCGCGCCGGCACCTCGTCAATCGGCAAGCTGTTCGGCCCGCTTATGACGCTGTGGTTCCTGTTCTTGGCTGGCGCCGGCCTGTTCAACATGCTCGGCAACTTGTCCATCCTGCGCGCGCTCAACCCCATCCGTGGCATCATGTTCCTGTTCTCGCCCATCAACCACTCGGGTATTATGGTGCTCGGCTTCGTCTTCCTGTCGACGACCGGCGCCGAGGCGCTCTATTCGGACATGGGTCACGTGGGCAAGGCTAACATTTACGCATCCTGGCCGTTCGTAAAGGCGGCCCTCATCCTTAACTATCTGGGTCAGGGCGCTTGGCTGCTCGCCAACAATTCCAATCCCCAGATGCTCGCGATGGATATCGTCAACCCGTTCTATATGATGCTTCCCGAGCCCCTGCGCCCCTTTGCCATCGTGCTTTCGGCCGTGGCGGCCATCATTGCCTCGCAGGCGCTCATCACCGGCTCGTTCTCGCTGGTATCCGAGGCAACGCGTCTCAACCTTATGCCGCATCTGCGCATCCACTACCCCAGCGACACCAAGGGGCAGCTCTATATTCCGCTCGTCAACAACATCATGTGGGTCGGCTGCATCTTCATCGTGCTGCTGTTCCAAAACTCCGAGCGCATGGAGAGCGCCTACGGCCTCGCCATTACCGTGACCATGCTCATGACCACGACGCTTTTGACGAGCTACATCGCCGGCATCCTCAAGCACAGGCTGGGTGCCTGCGTCTTCGCCCTGCTCTTTGGTGCCATTGAGCTGTGCTTCTTCGCCTCGTGCCTCACCATGTTCTTTGACGGCGGCTATGTGATGATCTTCTTGGCCGCACTGCTGTTTGGCCTTATGTATGTGTGGCGCCGCGGCACCGCCATCGAGCGCACGCAGACGATCCTGCTGCCCGTCTCCAAGTACATCGATCAGCTCAACCGCCTGCGCAACGACGAGACCTACCCCGTGCTCGCCGACAATCTGGTGTTCCTCACCAACAGCCCCGATCCGCTCACACTCGACCGCGACGTGCTCTATTCCATCCTGGACAAGCACCCCAAGCGCGCCAAGGCATATTGGTTCATCAACGTGCACGTTACCGACGAACCCTATACGCACGAGTATTCCGTCGAGACCTTTGGCACGGACTTTTTGTTCCGCGTGCGCCTGGACCTGGGCTTTAAGGTCAACCAGCGCGTCAACGCCTATCTGCGTCAGATCGTCGGCGACTTGATGGCATCGGGCGAGCTGCCGCCGCAACATCACACCTACTCCATCTACGAGACGCGCGGCAACGTAGGTGACTTCCGCTTTTGCATGCTGCGCAAGATGCTTGCCCCCGAAACGGACATCAACCGCAATGACCACCGCGTGATGGCCATCAAGTACGCCGTCCGCCGCGCCTGCGGAAGCCCGGCACGCTGGTACGGTCTCGAGAACTCGGCCATCATCATTGAGTACGTACCGCTCTTTGCCCGCATGCGCCCGGCCGTTAAGCTCGTGCGCACCCAGGTGCCGCTCGAGGTTCAGATCGAAGAGGCCGAGGAAATGGAAGTCGACATCTTCTCGGACGACTTGGTCAACGGCAACGAAGCCGGTAAGGACATGAACGTCGATCCCACCGAGTTGCTCGAGAGCGTCGCCGATACGCCCGAACAGCAACAGCTCGACGGCCTCGAGAACGAACAACTCAACGACGCCAACTTCTAGCGGCGCCATAAATCAACGACAGCGGCCCTGCGTCTCACGATCTGCCAGGGCCGCTTTTGTCTACGTTTTTGGCCAGGTAAAACACCTTTGAGGCTTTACCTGGACGTAATCGTAGACTGCTATTCGGCATTTCCGGGGCTAGACAACCGCCTGGCCCCAATCGGTTATATAACCCTAGCCCACATTGAAAT
>CAUHIY010000070.1:0-9525 GCA_959606405.1 uncultured Collinsella sp.
GGATGATGGTGAGCGCGAGCGGGCCGTTGCCGCCGAACATGCTGATCCACATAAAAGCGGTGACTGCCACGGGCACACTGTATTCGAGCACGATGCCGCAGACAAGGTTGGGGTTGGAACCAAAGAACAACGATCCCATGGCATAGGCCGCGATGGGAATAAGCGCCGCCGAGACCAACAATGCCACAATCAGGTGCAGCGGACGGTGGAACACCTCGGCTACCTGGTGAAAGGTGTTGCTGAGCGCACCTTGGAACGTCATAAAGGCAAACAAGGTGGGAACGATGGGCTTGAGAACGCCGATCTGTTGAGGAAAGAGCACGCCGAGCGCCACGCAAATCGGAACGATGATTTGCATGTGCCCCGCGAGAAACTTGCCCAGTCCAACCCATTGCTTCATATGCTCTTGTGACTCCCTTTGCTCGTGAATCCGTTTTGAATGGATATGCTAGACGCTCGCATGCGTCCGTGTGTCAGAAACGCTTGAATATTTCGAGGCTATTACCGGCATCGTTTACCGAAACCGCGGCGTGCCGCGAGGTTCTGCGTCCGTGCCGCACGGTATAATAAATCCGTTCAACAGATCTGCCTGCCGAAGCGGGCATACACAGAGGACTCATCGCTATGAACCGTGAGAGGTATTGCGGCGACCTGCCCCTATCGGGGGTGGGCGCCTATGTCATCGCTTAAGACGACGCATCGCTGGGCGGTCGCTCAGCAAAATCCCGAGCTCGAAAAGGAGCTTTCGGCTGGTCTGGGCATACCCGGGCTGGTGGCGCGCATTATGGTTGCGCACGGCATTACATCCATCGAGGAAGGCCAGCTATTTTTGACGCCTTCGCTCGACCGTGATTGGGCCGATCCACTCATTATCCCGGGCATGTCGGTCGTTGCCGACCGCGTCGAGCGTGCTATTCGCAACCGCGAACGCATCGCCGTCTTTGGTGATTTCGACGTCGACGGTATTACATCGACCTGTCTGTTGACCGAGGCACTGCGCACGTTTGGCGCCGATGTTACGCCGTTTATTCCACATCGCTTTGACGAGGGCTACGGTCTTTCGCGCGCGGCGCTCGACCGCGTTAACGAGCTCGCTCGTCCCCAGCTGATCGTGACCGTCGATAACGGCATTGCCGCCAAAGAAGAGGTTTCCTATCTGGAGAGCCTGGGGATCGATTTGGTGGTCACGGACCATCACGAGCCCTCCGATCAGGTGCCGCAGGGCGTGCCCCTGACCGACCCTAAACTCGAGGATAAGGGCCCCTCGCGTGAACTTGCCGGTGCCGGTGTGGCGCTCAAGCTGGTGCAGGTTTTGGGCGAGCGTCTGGGCAAGCCGTCGTATTGGCGTTCGCTGATTGAGGTCGCGGCACTGGGCACCGTGTCCGACATGATGCCGCTCACGCCCGAGAATCGCGCACTGGTCGCCGAGGGCATCCAGCAGATGCGCGTGACGGCTCGTCCCGGTTACATCGCGCTTGCAGCGCTCGCCAAGGCCGATCTGGCTACCATTACGGCGGACGGTCTATCGTTCTCGCTCATTCCCCGCTTAAACGCCGCCGGCCGCATGGCCGATCCCAAGCTGGCGCTCGACCTGCTGCTTGCCCGCGATCCTATCGAGGCAAGTGCACTGGCGGCCGAGCTCGAGGAGATCAACCGTCAGCGTCGCGAGATTGAGGCGGAGCTCACGCGTGATGCCATGGCAAAGGTCGAGGAGACCTATGATGGCGGTCGCGCAATCGTCGTGGGTGGCGAGGGCTGGCACGAGGGCGTTAAAGGCATCGTGGCGAGCCGCCTTACCAACCGATATCACGTGCCGGCGTTGCTCTTCTCTATCGAGGACGGTATAGCACGTGGCTCGGGCCGCTCGGTGGGCAAGGTCAACCTGTTCGAAGCCGTCGAGCGCTGTTCCGACCTGCTGATTCGCCGCGGCGGGCATGCCGGTGCGGTGGGCGTGACCATCGAGGCGTCCAAGCTCGACGAGTTCCGTCGTCGCCTTTCCGCTGTGCTGTCCGAGCTTCCCGCCGAGGACTTTGAGGACACCGATGAGGTTGCCGCCACGGTCGACCTTTCCGAATTGAATATCGAGACCATCGAGCAGATTTCCCGCCTTGAGCCGTTTGGCCAGGGTAATAAGGTGCCGCTGCTGGCTGCCGAGGGCGTGACGATGTGTGATCGTGCCGTGGTGGGTAAGACCGGCGAGCATATGCGCTTCGTGGCGACGGATGGAGCCGCGAGTGTGCCTGCCATTATGTTCCGCGTACCGCAGATCGATAGGCTTATCAATTGCGACAGCGCCGTCGACTTGGTATTCGAGGCCGTTGCCGAGCATTGGCAGGGACGTGTGAAGCCCAAGCTCATGATCAAAGATGTCTTGGTCCGCGATACCACGGCACCCAGCGTTGACGACCCGGCATGTGAGCTTCGCCGCGGCGTACAACCGGCGGATTCTGGACTGCGCCTGGAGTCGCGTAAACGCGAGACGCTTGCCCAGCTTTCCTATACCGAGCTCACGCGCTCGCTCATTCACAGCTTTATCGGATCGAACCAGCCGCACCGCGCGCAGGTCGAGGCGCTCGATGCCCTGGCCGATCACCAAAGTGTTCTGGCCGTTATGGGAACGGGGCGCGGCAAGTCTCTTATCTTCCATGTGCATGCCGCGCGCGAGGCGGTTCTTCGCGGGCGTGCGAGTATCTTTGTCTATCCGCTGCGCGCGCTCGTTGCCGACCAGGCCTATCACCTTTCCTCGACGATGGCCGCGCTCGGCATTGGCGTAGGCGTGCTGACCGGCGAGACCGTGGAAGCGGCGCGCGATGACGTGTTTGCCGGCTTGGCTTCGGGCCGCACCGGCATCGTGCTCACGACGCCCGAGTTTCTGTCCATTCACCGCGATCGCTTTGCGCGTTCGGGGCGCATCGGTTTTGTCGTTATCGATGAGGCGCATCATGCCGGTCTTGCCAAGGGCGGCGACCGCAGCGCCTATCTCGACATGCCCGATATCCTCAAGGCCCTGGGCGACCCCGTTGTCATGGCGGCAACGGCTACCGCGACGGCTCCGGTTGTGGCGGAGCTTGCTCGTGTATTACCGATTACCAGGACGGTGGTCGACGAGACCGTTCGCGAGAACCTGCAGCTCGAGGACGACCGTGACCTTGCGAGCCGCGAAAATCGCCTGGTGTCGATCGTGGCGACGGGGGAGAAGACCGTCATTTACGTGAACTCGCGCGACCAGTCCGTGGCGCTTGCCAAGACGTTGCGCAAACGCGTGCCTGACTGTGCGACCCATATCGCGTTCTATAACGCCGGGCTTGCGCGCTCCGATCGCCGCCGTGTTGAAGAAGCCTTTAGAGACGGAAGTCTCAGCTGCATCGTTTCAACCTCGGCTTTTGGTGAGGGCGTCAACCTGCCCGATATCCGCCATGTCGTGCTCTACCACATGCCGTTTGGTACGATTGAGTTTAACCAGATGAGTGGCCGTGCCGGCCGCGATGGCCAGCCCGCCGTGATTCACCTGCTCTATTCGTCGCGCGACGCCCGAATTAACGAGCGCCTGCTCGATTGTTACGCGCCCGAGCGCGATGAGCTTGTCACGCTCTATCGAGCGCTGCAGACCATGTGGCGCTCCAACCGCGGCAAGACGGGGGACGATTCATTCTGCGCGAGCGATATCGACATCGCTCAGATGTGTCTTGCCATCGATGCTCGCACGCCGGTCGACGAGCGCTCGGTGGAAAGCGGCCTGGGAATCTTCGAAGAGCTTGGTTTCTGTCGCGTTTCGGGGTTTGACGATACGCGTCGCATCGCGATGGCCGAAAATCCCGGTCGCGTGCAATTAAGCAGGTCAATTCGCTATTTGGAGGGCTTGCGCTCGCGCATGGAGTTCTCGGCTTTCCGGAGCTGGGCGCTCGATTCGTGCGCTTCTGATATGCTAGCCAAAGTTAACCGCCCGATCGTACCGCGGGCCTAGGGGAAGGGGACCTCGATGGATGCCGCAGCCCGTACCGCCCATGATTCCACCCTCCAGCCGTTCTCGGAGATGGAGCACTATAAGCATGCTGATGAGCTGCCGCCCGAGATTATGGCGGACAGCTACGACAAGCTGGAGCGCCTGTGCCTCAAATATATGAATGAGGATGACTTCTCCAAGGTGGAGCAGGCCTACTGCTTTGCTGCCGAGAAGCACTGCAACCAAAAGCGGCGCTCGGGCGAGATGTACATTAACCATCCCGTCGAGGTTGCCATCATTTTGGCCGATCTTAAGATGGACTGCGATGTGGTGTGCGCCGCGCTGCTGCACGATACCGTCGAGGATACCGAGACCTCGCTTACCGATGTTTCGGGTCTGTTTGGTGATACGGTGGCCGAGCTCGTCGATGGCGTGACCAAGCTCACCAACATCGAAGTCGACAGCATGGACGAGAAGCAGGCCCTCACGCTGCGCAAGATGTTCCTCGCCATGTCCAAGGACATTCGCGTCATCATCGTCAAGCTCGCCGACCGCCTGCATAACATGCGCACGCTTGCCGCCCTGCGCGAGGACCGCCGTCTGTTTAAGGCGCGCGAGACCATGGACGTATACGCGCCTCTGGCCGACCGCCTGGGCATGAGCTCAATCAAGTGGGAGCTCGAGGACCTGTCCTTCTTCTACTTGGAGCCCGATGCCTACCAGCGCATCGCGCGCATGGTAGCCGAATCGCGCGAGGTTCGCGAGCGCTATCTTGCCGAGACCATCAAGACGCTCACCGATGAGCTCAATCGCATTGGTCTTGAGGGCTTTCAGATCAACGGTCGTTCCAAGCACTATTGGTCCATCTATCAAAAGATGAAGCGCAAGGGCAAGGAGTTCTCCGAGATTTACGACCTGGTGGCGCTGCGCGTCATCACTCATTCGGTGCGCGATTGCTATTCCACGCTTGGTGCCGTGCATACCTTGTGGCATCCCATGCCCGGTCGCTTTAAAGACTATATCGCCATGCCCAAGGTCAATAACTACCAGTCACTCCATACGACGGTTATCGGCCCCACGGCCCGCCCGCTTGAGATTCAGATTCGAACCTATGAGATGCACGAGCAGGCAGAGTACGGCATCGCCGCCCACTGGCTGTACAAGAAGTCGGGCGGATCGTCTGCCTCTAAGACCAACGATGCGCAGCGTCTGGACGACCAGATCAACTGGCTTAAGCACTCACTCGACTGGGCGGCGTCTGACGAGATCACCGATGCCAAGGAATACCTGCACTCACTGAAGGTCGACTTGTTCGACCAGGAAATTTTTGTCTTTACGCCCAAAGGCGAGGTCATGGCGCTTCGTGCCGGCTCTACACCGCTCGACTTTGCCTACGCCGTTCATACCGAGGTCGGTAACCACTGCGTCGGCGCCAAGATCAACGGTGCGGTGGCGCCGCTCACGCACGAAATCAAGACGGGTGACCGTGTCGAGATTCTGACTAACAAGAGCTCTAAGCCGTCGCGCGATTGGCTTAAGATCGTCAAGACACCTTCGGCCAAATCAAAGATTCGCCGTTACTTCGCCGCCGCGACCAAAGACGATGACGCTGCTGCCGGCCGCGATATACTGGCCAAGGACCTGCGCAAGCGCGGGTATGGCATCTCTACGCCGCGATCAACGCGTGCGCTCAACGCCGTAGCGGAGCAGTTTAACTTCAAGCAGCTCGAGGACCTGTTTGCCGCCGTCGGCGCCGGCAAGGTTGCCCCGCGCGCTGTGGGCAATAAGGTCGAGCAAATCTTGGACCCCAAGCCCGAGGAACAGCTCACCAAGGCCGAGGCTATCGCCGAGGTCGTGAAACAGCCTGCTCGCGGCTCCAACCGCAAGCCGCAAAAGCGCGGCAAGAGCGCAAGTAACGGCATTATCGTCAAGGGCGAGAGCAACAGCGGCCTGCTGGTCCGTCTGGCTCATTGCTGCAACCCCGTGACGGGCGACGACATCGTCGGCTTCATCACGCGCGGTCGTGGCGTTTCGGTACATCGCGCCAACTGCCCCAACGTCAAGGGTCTTATGGAACATCCCGAGCGCATGATCGATGTGGAGTGGGACGGCGCTGCCGACACCCTCTTCCAGGTCGAGATCGTGGTCGAGTGCTTGGACCGTATGGGCCTGCTCAAGGATGTCACCATTGCCATTGGCGATGCGGGCGGCAATATCCTTTCTGCCGCCACGTCGACCAACCGCGAGGGTATTGCAACCCTGCGCTTTATGGTCGAGATCTCGGACGCGAGTGGTCTGGATCCGCTGCTGGCTTCCATCAGCAGTGTCGATTCGGTCTACGACGCTCGCCGTCTTATGCCCGGCGAAGGCGGAGCTCAGCTCAAGCGCCGTGTGTAGGTGCGAGAGCCTCTCAGCATCATAGATATTGGTTACGTTCGAGGCATCGTTTGGTGCCTCGAACGTATTTTAGAAGGAGGGTATGCGCATGGGCGATATGACTTTGGACCTGACACCCCGAGGTGCGGCTTCGATTGAGGCGCTCGTCAACGGCCCCATTCAGACCAACAGTTACGCCGTGATTTCGAATGACGAGTGCTTAATCGTCGATCCGGCGTGGGAGGGCGAGTGTCTTGTGGAGCATATCCGCACCGCGCATCCTGAGGTGCGCGTACTCGGCTCTGTCTGCACGCACGGTCATGCCGACCATGTTGGCGGGGTTGCCGGGGTTCGAGCTGTCGTTGGCGACAGCGCGCTATATGAGTTGTGCGCTAAGGACGTGACGGTACCTCGCGCAAATATCGAGGAGCAGCGCGCCATGTGGGGTATCGAGACACCCGATCCGGGTGAGCCGACGCGTTTGCTTGCCGAGGGCGATACAATCGAGGTGGGCGACGTCTGCCTGCAGGTGATCGAGACGCCGGGGCATACGCCGGGCGGCATCGTCCTGTTCGCCGCGACCGAGCGGGGGAACATCGCCTTTGTGGGCGACACGCTTTTCCCGGGCAGCCACGGTCGTACCGATCTTTCCGGCGGTGACGAGGCGGCGATTATGCGCTCGCTCTCCAAACTTGCCAAGATGCTTCCGCCCGATACCGTTTGCTTGACGGGCCATGGCGATTCGACCACGATGGCGCGCGAACTTATGCAGAACCCGTTTATGCAGATGTAGGCTCGAAGCCGTCGTCCGAACCACGAAGACCGCTCAATCGTCAAGCTATTTTCCCCAGTGGGTCGATTCTGTGGGGCAAACGGTCAAAATTTGTCCAATCGGATGGTATTCGTGAACAAACGAACGTTTATGCTCGGGTATGTCGTGGTAAAATCTCAGGCGTTATCGGAGCAACCTTACAGGAGGTTTCTTTTATGCTCGTCAACGCAGCAGACATGCTCAAGAAGGCCGAGGCCGGCAAGTACGGTCTCGGTGCCTTCAACACCAACAACCTCGAGTGGACCCTGGCTATTCTCCAGGCCGCCGAGGAGGCCAAGTCTCCGCTGATCCTTCAGTGCACCGCTGGTGCCGCTAAGTGGATGGGCGGTTTCAAGGTCTGCGCCGACATGGTCAAGGCTGCCGTCGAGGCCACGGGCGTTACCGTTCCCGTCGCCCTTCACCTCGATCACGGTTCTTACGAGGACTGCTTCAAGTGCATCGAGGCCGGCTTCACGTCCATCATGTATGACGGCTCTCACGAGGAGACCTTCCAGCTTAACCTCGACCGCACCAAGGAGCTCGTTGAGCTTGCCCACTCCAAGGGCATGTCCATCGAGGCCGAGGTCGGCGGCATCGGCGGCACCGAGGACGGCGTGACCTCCAGCGGCGAGCTCGCTGATCCTGCTGAGTGCAAGCAGATTGCTGACCTGGGCGTCGACTTCCTCGCCTGCGGTATCGGCAACATCCACGGCGTGTACCCTGCCGACTGGGCTGGCCTTTCCTTCGAGCGCCTGGGCGAGATTAAGGCTCAGACCGGCGACCTGCCCCTCGTCCTGCACGGTGGCACCGGCATCCCCGAGGATCAGATCAAGAAGGCCATCTCCCTGGGTATCTCCAAGATCAACGTCAACACCGATCTGCAGCTCGTCTTCGCCAAGGGCGTTCGCGAGTATATCGAGGCTGGCAAGGATCAGCAGGGCAAGGGCTTTGACCCCCGCAAGCTCCTCAAGCCTGGTCGCGAGAACATCGTTGCCCGCACCAAGGAGCTCATGGAGGAGTTTGGCTCCGTCAACAAGGCGTAAGCGTCGCTAAACTTCCCGCCGGAAGCCCCGTCTCCCTACACTGTTTCCTTTGCGCTCACCTGGCTTCGCCAGAAGTCGCGCCAAGGAAACAGTTCCGGGGGACGGGGCTTCCTTCGTTTAACGCCGCAGGGTTACGAGTCTGAATTAAGGTGGCTACTGGCTTCGCTAGAAGTCGCGCGACGGAATCAACTCCGGGGAAACGGGGCCTCCTTCGTTAACTCGCTACAGGGTTACTGGGCTGAATTCATTTTTTCTAGGTACCGTTTATCGGTGTTGAGGGTTCCTTTATTGGGGCTTTCTTTTTTATCTCGCTACAATGGGCTTCAAGAGTTCTAATGACTTGGAGTTTGGTATGGCTGTTATTAATGTGCTGCCTTCGGATGGGAAGGTCATTGACGAGGGTCCTGTTGGTTGCTCTGTTGATGTTTGCTGTGATGATTTCCGTCATCTCGATATTGGACTGCCGCCCGAGATTCTTCGTCTCAAGGATGCCGGATATTTGACGCAGGCTGTTGCGGCTTGTGATCGTCTTTTGGGGCAGAATCCCGATCCCTCGCTTGCTGCCTGCGTTCGTGCCGAGCGGTATCGCATCCTTGAGACGCCGCTTCATTTTTCGGTGTCGCGCGATCGGGCTATTGCGATGATTCGCGAGGAGTGGCCTGAGTTTACCGAGGAGCAGTTTGACGATCTGATTGACCGTAAGCGTATTGACTGGCGCTTTATCGATGGCGAGCTGTTCGTTCTCGACAACTTCCTCGATTCGCTTCGCGTATATCCCAAAGAGGTCCCCGGCATGCGTCCCGATCCTACGGACGGAATTGCACTGCGCAACGAGATGCTCAAGGAGATGGAGTCACAAAACGGATTGACTCGCGTTATTACGCTTAAGGCGTCCTTGTCTGTCCCCGGCGCTCTAGAGGGGGAGACCGTTCGCGCTTGGCTTCCCGTAGCCGCCACCTGCCGCCAACAGTCTCAGGTCGAGATTCTCGACATGACGCCGGAGGGTGCTGTTGCTCCCGCGAACGCTTCGGCGCGTACCGCCTCGTGGTCTTCTTCGAGTGAGCGCTCATTCTCGGTGACTTATCGTTATCACATCGATGCTGCTTATTGTGATGTCTACGGTGGCGCACTTCCGGTTCATCCGCGTATGGACGCGCCTCTGCCCGAGGATATTTCCGAGGATCGTCCGCACATTGCATTCACGCCGTATCTGCAGCAGCTGACGGCCGGTGTTGTTGACGGACTCGAGGATCCGCTCGATCGCGCCCGTGCTATCTATGATTACCTGACGCAGTATATCGACTATCGCTATCAGCCGCCGTACTTGCTTTTGGGATCTATTGCCGATGACT
>CAUHIY010000071.1:0-9512 GCA_959606405.1 uncultured Collinsella sp.
GTCTTTGGCTGGGTGCTCGTGACGACTGGAAAGCTCCGCTACACGATCCTGCTGCACTTTGCCTTTAATGCCGGGTCGTATCTCATGACGTTGCTCTGGTTTGTGAACACACCGCTCGACGTGGCGGTCACGGTTGGTATCGCCGGCTTTGTGCTGGTAGAGGCGATGCGGTCGCTCAAGCTGACGTGCCAGCTGGCTCGCTCCCGTCAGTAAATGTGATTCCCTTAAGGAAAACACGGTTAGGTGCGTCTGAACGTGTTCTCCCTAGGGAAATCACGGCTAGAGACAGCCTAAGTGTGTTCCCCCTAGGGAAAACACGCCTGGGCCGATGAAGGGGCGCCGGCTGGCCAAGAGACGCCGGCTGGCCCTCGCCACGCTAGTTGCGGCGTCCGCCGCCGTTGGCGCCCTGACGCCCCTGGGCCGCACGGTTGCGGCCCGCGGTGTTCTGTGCGCGCGACATGCCGCCGTGGCCCTTGCTGCCCTTGGGCCCCTTGCCGGCGGCGCCACCGTGGGCCTTGCCGCCCTTCTTGCCGGTGCCATGCCCACCGCCAGCAGACGTCTCGCCCGGGCGTGGCGGCACGGGGCGAATCAGACAATGCTTTGTATAGCCGATCAGGTCACGACGCCCGGCCTTTTCCAGTGCTTCGCGCACGAGCTTGTAGTTCTCGGGCTTGCGATACTGGATGAGCGCGCGCTGCATGGCCTTCTCGTGCGGGTCGCGTGCCACATAGATCGGCTTCATGGTGCGTGGGTCCACGCCGGTGTAGTACATGCAGGTCGACATGGTGGACGGCGTGGGGTAGAAGTCCTGCACTTGCTCGGGCATATAGCCCATGTCGCGCACGGCCTCGGCAAGGTCCACAGCTTCCTTCATGGTCGAGCCGGGATGGCTCGAGATTAGGTACGGCACCACGTACTGCTTAAGTCCGTATTCACGGTTCAAGCGCTCAAATTTGCGACAGAACGCATCGTAGACGGCTCGGCTCGGTTTTCCCATCACAGACAGCACCGCGTCGCTCACGTGCTCGGGTGCCACGCGGAGCTGGCCCGAGACATGGTGTTCCAGCAGCTCGCGCAAAAACTCGTCCGAGGCATCTGCCATGGTGTAGTCAAAGCGGATGCCGCTGCGCACGAAGACCTTTTTGACGCCCGGCAGCTGGCGCAGGTCGCGCAACAGCTGCGTGTAGCCGCTCTCGTCGACCACCATGTTCTTGCACACGCTCGGCCATAGACAGCGCTTGTTCTTGCACACGCCGTGCTTGAGCTGCTTGTCGCAGGCAGGGCGGCTAAAGTTGGCCGTCGGCCCACCCACGTCGTTGATGTAGCCCTTAAACTCGGGATCGCGCGTGAGCAGCTCGGCCTCGCGCATGATCGAGTCGTGGCTGCGCATTTGCAGCACGCGGCCCTGGTGGAAGGTGAGGGCGCAAAACGAGCACTCGCCAAAACAGCCGCGGTTGGAGCTAATGGAAAACTTGATCTCGGCAAAGGCCGGCACGCCGCCCGCCGCATCGTAATCGGGATGCCAATCGCGTGCGTAGGGGAGTTCGGCCACCTCGTCCATCTCGTCGGTGGTGAGCGTCGCCGACGGCGGGTTCTGCACCACATAGACGCTGTTGGGGTAGGGCTCTACCAGGCGATGCCCGGTGATGGGGTCCATGTTCTGCTGCTGCACGTTAAAGCTGCGCGCGTAGTTGAGCTTGTCGGCGACAAGGTCGTCCCAGCTGGGCAGCAGGTCGTAGTCGTAGACCTCGTCGAGCGAGCCTGTGCGGTAGACGGTGCCGTTGATATAGGTAATCTGATCGACGGGCAGTCCCGCGTCGAGCGCGTCAGCGATCTCGACGATCGCGTGCTCGCCCATGCCGTAGATGAGGATGTCGGCGCCTGAGTCGAGCAGTACCGAGCGCTTGAGCTTGTCCTGCCAGTAGTCATAGTGGGCCAGGCGACGCAGACTCGCCTCGATGCCGCCGATAATGATGGGAGCGTCCTTGAACGTCTGGCGGATGAGGTTGCCGTAGACCGTGACGGCACGGTTGGGACGGTGCCCCTCCTCACCACCGGGGGTATAGGCGTCGGTGTGGCGGCGGTGCTTGGTCACCGAATAGTGGTTGACCATGGAGTCCATATTGCCGGCACTGACGAGAAAGCCCAGGCGCGGCTCGCCGAGCACCGTGATGCTGGCGGGGTCGGTCCAGTCGGGTTGGCAGATGATGCCCACCTTGTAGCCGTGCGCGTCGAGGACGCGGCTGATGATAGCCATGCCAAAGCTGGGATGGTCCACGTAGGCGTCACCGCAGATGTAGACAAAGTCGCACTGGTCCCAGCCGCGCGCATCCATGTCGGCGCGGCTGACAGGGAGGAACTTATCGCGGCTCGGACGCCAGGGGCGGACGGGCGCAGCCGGGGTATGCGCGGGGCGTGAGCCCTGGGCCTTGCCACCGCGCTTTTGCTGCTGGCCGCGCTGGGCATGCTTGCCGTGCTGGTTGTGCTGAGCGTCCTGGGGCTTTTTTGCCACGATTCCTCCCGTTGTTAGTATGCTGCACGTAATTGTAACCAGTCTTTTTGGGACGGCGCTAAAAAGAATGGTGGAGTACACGAGGCGTCGGGTGTCGGCGCCGCGCCCGCCGTTTGTTTCCAGACTGTGTATCCCCGTGTCGAAGGGGCCATCTCGCGCGCACGCCATGTTGTCAATGGGTTACAGTATGAACGGCGGCTATGTTTCCGCCAACGCACGAGAGAGTCGTCAACAAGGAGGATGCACGACGATGCAGCGTGCCAAACAGATATCGGAGTCTATTGAGCTGGGCATCATCTTGGCGCTCGCCGGTGGCTTTATGGATGTGTATTCGTACATTGGGCGCGACCATGTTTTCGCAAACGCGCAGACGGGCAACATCCTGCTCGTGGGCGTGAGCATCTCGGAGGGCAACTGGGCGCTGGCGGGACGCTACTTCTTTCCCGTGGTGTCGTTTGCCGTGGGCATTATGCTTGCCGACCTGGTGCACGAGCGGTTTGGCAGTGTGATTCACTGGCGTCAGGTGACGGTGTTTTTTGAAGCCGTCATCTTGCTGGGCGTGAGCTTTATCCCGGGCGACAATTTCAACCTGCTCGCCAACTGCCTCACCTCGTTTGCCTGCGGCATGCAGGTTGAGAGCTTCCGCAAGATCCACGGTCACGGCATCGCTACGACCATGTGCATCGGCAACTTGCGCAACGCGCTGCAAAACGTGGACGATTACATCATCACCCACAGGCGCGGCTTTTTGGAAAACGGCCTGCTGTACTTTGGCGTGATCTTTACCTTTGTGTTTGGCGCCGTGTTGGGCAACTGGTGTATTGAGCGCATGGGCCTGCACGCCATCGTCGTGGCGAGCTTGCTGCTGTTTGTCGCGTTTGCCATCATGTTCATCGACCGCGAGCGCGACTTGCGCTTACGCTGGAAGGTTGCGGCCGAGGCTTGGAAAGAGGGCTGTCGAAAGTAACCGAATGCGGCAAAGGGGCTGTCCCTTTGCCGCACTATTTTTCATCATCTGTTGAAACGCTTTAACAAATTTGACGTTCTCACGTGTTTTTCGTTTCAAAAGCGTTAGGATGGGACTCATAGCGTGGGGCGTAATGGGTGCCCCGCACACGATGGGAGGCTATCAATGGCTAATCGTTTCGTTCTCAATACCATCTCTTATCATGGTTCCGGCGCCATCAAGGAGATCCCCGGCGAGCTCCAGCGTCGCGGCTACAAGAAGATTTTCGTCTGCTCCGATCCCGATCTGGTCAAGTTTGGCGTTACCGCTAAGGTGACCGACGAGCTCGACGCCGCCGGCATCGCTTGGAGCCTCTACTCCGAGATCAAGCCCAACCCCACGATCCAGAACGTCAAGGACGGCGTCGAGGCCTTCAAGGCCGCCGAGGCTGACGCTATCGTGACCATCGGTGGCGGCTCCTCCATGGACACTGCCAAGGCCATCGGCATCATCATCAACAACCCCGAGTTCGCCGATGTCCGCAGCCTCGAGGGCGTTGCTCCCACTAAGAACCACGCCGTGTTCACCATCGCCGTGCCGACGACCGCCGGTACCGCCGCCGAGGTGACCATCAACTACGTCATCACCGACCCCGAGAAGGTCCGCAAGTTCGTGTGCGTCGACACCAACGACGCCCCCGAGGTCGCCGTCGTCGACCCCGATATGATGGCTTCCATGCCCGCCGGTCTGACCGCCTCAACCGGCATGGACGCTCTGACCCACGCCATTGAGGGCTACACCACCAAGGGCGCTTGGGAGCTCTCCGACATGTTCCACTTTGAGGCTATTAAGCTGATCAGCGAGAACCTGCGTGACTCCGTCGCCGAGGCCAAGTCCGGCCAGCCCGGCTCCGGCCGCGAGGGCATGGCCCTTGGCCAGTATGTCGCCGGCATGGGCTTCTCCAATGTTGGCCTGGGTATCGACCACGCCATGGCTCACACCCTGTCCGCTCACTACGACACCCCGCACGGCGTCGCTTGCGCCATGCTGCTGCCGATTGCCATGGAGTTCAACAAGCCGGTTTGCGCCGAGCGTCTGGCCAAGGTTGCCGTCGCCATGGGTGTTGACACCACGGGCATGAGCACCGACGAGGCTGCCGACGCCGCTATCGCCGCCGTCAAGCAGCTTTCCGCCGACGTGAACATCCCGCACGTCTGCGAGGCTATGAAGGCCGACGAGATCGAGGTTCTGGCCAAGGACGCCATGGCCGACGCTTGCTTCCCGGGTAACCCGCGCGAGGCGACGCTCGACGACGTCATCGAGCTCTTCAAGAAGATCTGCCCGGCTGCCTAACTTGGTTCGGCGGGCCCCTGCCCGTTAGCCCCACAATCGTCCTCGGACATGTCGGAAGCCCCCGCTGCGCACTTCGTGCGGCGGGGGCTTCCTCCGTCCTGCGGAAAGATTGTGGGGCTAACGGGCAGGGGCCCGCCGGCTCGTTATCGTGGCGGGCGCAGTTCTGGGGAGCTCGATGGGTTGTCTCGCTAGGTAAATAATTGTGCGCGGTGGTATTGTTGCTGTGGGTTTAATTCGATATGAAAGGGTGACTTTGGTGTCCAAGATGGATTCTACGCTCTCCTACATTACTGACCAGTTGAAGGCGCTTACCTCGATTGCTTCACCTACGGGCTATACCCGTGCGGCGACTGATTATCTGATGGAGACCCTGCGCGATATGGGGTTTGGGCCTGAGCGTTCTAATAAGGGTAACGTGCTCGTTGAGCTTGGTGGCGAGGGTGAGCCGCTCGTACTGGCGAGCCATGTCGATACCCTGGGCGCCATGGTGCGCTCCATCAAGGACAATGGTCGCCTGCGTCCTACGACGCTTGGCGGGCATCAGTGGTCTACGGCCGATGGCGAGAACTGCGCCGTTTACACGCGCGACGGCAAAGTCTTTACGGGTGTGGTTCTCAACACCGAGCCTTCGGCGCATGTGGCCGATGAGCCGGTCAAGACCATCGAGAAGAACATGGAGATCTTGCTCGACGAGAACGTCGATAGCAAGGATGATGTGCTCGAGCTGGGTATTCAGACGGGCGATATCATTGCCATGGATCCGCGTACCACGGTGACGGAGAGCGGCTACATCAAGAGCCGCTTCTTGGACGACAAGCTGTCGGCCGCCATTTTGCTGGGCTTGGCGCGTGCCGTCGCCGCTGGCGAGGTGACGCTTTCGCGCAAGGTGTCGCTGCTCTTTACCGTGTACGAGGAGGTCGGACACGGCGGCGCCTTCGTGCCGGCCGACACGCGCGAGATGATCAGCGTGGACATGGGTTGCGTGGGCGACGACCTAGGCTGCACCGAGCGCATGGTTTCGATCTGCGCCAAGGATTCGGGTGGCCCATACAACTACGATCTGGTGACCACGCTGTCCAACATCGCCCGCGAGCTTGAGCTCGACTACGCGATCGATGTGTACCCGCACTACGGCTCCGACGTCGAGGCAACGCTTTCGGCTGGCTACGACATTCGTCACGGCCTGATCGGTCCCGGCGTGTACGCGAGCCACAACTACGAGCGCAGCCACATTGACGGCGTGCGCAACACCTTTGAGCTGGTTCGCGCCTACGTTCAGCGCTAGGGAAGCAGTTTGCGACTCGGCTGACCAATTGCTCTAAGGCCCGATTGCTCGGGCCTTTTTTCGCTTTAGGTCGTTTAGTATTATGATATATGCAATCTATTAACTAAACGCGTAAATTACTTAACGAGGTGATGCGGCATATGAATACAGCTGAGTACTTGTCTATGGGTGATGCTGCCCGCCTGTTGGGCGTTACGAAAGCCCGCATATCGCAACTTGCCGCATCGGGGACGCTTGTGTGCGATATTGTGGGCGGCCGGAAGTTGGTCGAGTACAATTCTGCGATCGCCTATCAAAAGGTCCGCAAACGTGGACGCCGTCCTGCGGCCGATGTGGGGCGCAAGTTTACGCTGATGTCCGCCGATTACGAGGTTGCGCGTGTTTCGTTTGATCCGACGCGCGAGTTTCCCTTCGAAATCGCGGAGGTCCTCGATGCGCAACGAATGCCGTTTGGCACGTGCTCGAGCTCTTCTCCAACGGTGAATAAGCGGGAGCTCAACGCGTGGTGGGGGCATCGATTGGTGCCCGATGTTCGCCCTGGGCTTATCTCGCGCTACCGCGAGCTGGGGATTGTCAACGGCGCTGAGGTGCCGGTTCAGTGCCTGGGTCTCTCGCTTTCGGATTGCTATTGGCTGCGACCGGCAGAATGCGATGAGCTCGAATGGCGAAACCTCAATTACTTCGAGAATGAATTTGAGCGGTCGACGCCCGAGGGGCGTTCGGGTTGGCTGGAAGGCATCGGTCTTAAAAATCCGGATAACACGTCCGAGGGCGAGCTCCCTAAATCGTGGATGATCCGAAACGGCATTCGCGTTCTGGTCAAGGGATGCGGCGTGGACGATCAGCGTCCCTTTAACGAGGCGGTTGCAACGGCTCTACATCGTCGCTTGCTGTCGGAGGGCGAGTTTGTTCCTTACACGGTTGAGCGCATGTTCGATGGCCCCGTGTGCCTGTGCGAGGATTTTCTTGGCGGCCGCGAGGAATATGTTCCGGCTGTTTACGTTAAGGGCGCACTTGGTAGCCAGCGGGGAAACTCGACATACGATCGATACTGTCGCTACCTCGGCAAGCATGGTGTCGATGAGGCCGCTGTGAGAAGGTCTATGTCGCAGATGATTGTCTGCGATGCCCTTTTGGCCAATAGCGACCGCCATTGGCGAAACTTCGGCATCATCCGCAATGTCGACACCCTGGAGAAAAAACCTGCTCCGCTGTTCGATAGCGGCAACTGCCTGTGGTACAACGTACCAACTGCCGTGCTCGCAGCTGGGGAGTTTGGGTTTTCCGCTAAGCCGTTTGGGCCCGACCCTTCCGTCCAGCTGGCGCTTGCGGATTTGCTCGCTTGGTTCGATTCATCGCGGCTCAACGGATTTGTTGATGAGGCGATCGAGATTCTTTTGCAGAGCGAATGGGCGACGGCGGAGGGTCGACTCGAGGCCATTTGCCGCGGCCTCGAGCGTCGCGTAATCGAGGTTAGTGCCGCTGTTGAAGTGCTTCGACACGTGCGGCGATAATCCCGCGGCTACCTGATGGCTGCCGTAACGGTGCCGCCGCCCAAGACGACGTCGCCGCGGTAGACGACGACGGCCTGGCCGGGGGCGATGGCTCGCTGCGGCTCGTCAAAGGTCAGTAGCATTTGTCCGTCGGCGCCACGTGTAAGGGTTGCTGCCTGGTCCTTTTGACGGTAGCGGTATTTGGCGCCCACGCGAATGCCGTCGGCGTCCAGCTCTGCCTCCATGCGGTCGGCAGGGGCGCTCCAGATCCAGTCATTGGCCGTGAGCGCTGTGGCCGTCAGGTCCTCGGCCTCGCCCAGATGCACAATGTTGTTGGTGGCATCGACGCCCGTTACGTACACGGGGTGCGCCATCGCGACGCCCAGGCCCTTGCGCTGGCCGATGGTATAGCGCAGTGCGCCGCTGTGACGTCCGACCACGCTGCCGTCACGCCACACAATGTCGCCCGGTGCAGCGGGATGTCCGCAGCGGCGCTCGATATAGCTCGCGTAGTTGCCGTCCGCGATAAAGCAGATATCCTCGCTCTCGGCCTTCTTGGCGTTTATGAAGCCCTGCTCGGCGGCAATGCGGCGAACGTCGCGCTCCTTGTCCAGCCTGGCCAGCGGAAAGATCGTGCGCGCCAGGCGCTCTTGCGTAAGCGAATACAAAAAGTAGCTTTGGTCCTTTTTGGGATCTTCGCCGCGATGCAGCTGCCAGGTGCCGTCGGGCGTCTGGCTCGTCTTTGCGTAGTGGCCTGTGGCGATGTGGTCGCAGCCCATATCCAGCGCCGCATCGAGCAGCGCGCCAAACTTAATATGGCGGTTGCAGATGATGCACGGGTTGGGCGTCAGCCCCTCCTGATAGGCAGTCACAAATCGCTCGATAACGTTGCGGTCGAAGGTCTGCTGCAGGTCGAGCACGTGGTGGGGTATCCCCAGGCGCTCGGCGACGGCCTTTGCATCGGCGATGTCGCGGTCGACTTTGCTCATGCCCGTGATGGGGTCGGGCGTGGGACAGGTGAGGCGCATGGTGGCGCCGACGCATTCGTAGCCCTGGCGTTTGAGCAGATAGGCGGTCACGCTGGAATCGACGCCGCCGCTCATGGCGACGAGCACGCGCTTGTTGTGCATGGGGAGGTTCTCCTTGGTGGCATGTGGCCAAAAAAGAAAAGCGGCGCGGGAGGCTGGTTCCGCGCCGCAGACATTGTAGCAAGTTCGGACATCTCGTGGGACACCCTGATGGGATGGGCTCAGGCTGCCGGGAGAGAGGAGACCGGTTCGTCCTGGGCTCAACCTATGGGCGATGGGCCCTAGTCCTGGAAGAGTGCCGTGGACAGGTAGCGCTCACCGGTATCGGCGAGCAGCGCCACGATGGTCTTGCCCTCGTTCTCGGGGCGCTTGGCCAGCTGCAGAGCGGCCCACACGGCGGCGCCGGACGAAATGCCCACGAGCACGCCCTCCTTGTGGCCCACGGCGCGGCCGGTGGCAAAGGCGTCGTCGTTCTCGACGGGGATGATCTCGTCGTAGATCTGGGTGTCGAGGACGTCGGGCACAAAGCCGGCACCGATACCCTGAATCTTGTGCGGGCCGGCTTGGCCCTTAGAGAGCACCGGGGAGGTGGCGGGCTCGACGGCGACAACCTGAATCTCGGGGTTCTGCTCCTTGAGGAATTCGCCCACGCCGGTCACGGTACCGCCGGTGCCGACGCCGGCGACGAAGATGTCGACCTTGCCGTCGGTGTCATCCCAGATCTCGGGGCCGGTCGTGGCCTTGTGGATGGCGGGGTTGGCGGGGTTCACAAACTGGCCGGCGATAATGCTGTTGGGGGTCTCCTTCTGCAGTTCCTCGGCCTTGGCGATGGCGCCCTTCATGCCCTTGGAGCCGTCGGTGAGCACGAGCTGTGCGCCATATGCCTGCATAAGCT
>CAUHIY010000072.1:0-9320 GCA_959606405.1 uncultured Collinsella sp.
CGGAAAGCACTTAATGTGCTTTCCGAGCGAGCCCAGGACCTGACCGAGCGAAAAACTTACCCGCCTCGCCCGGCCAGGTCCGACGAGCCACGTTAACGAGCCGCCAAGATGGCGTCGATGAGCGTCAGTACGCCTCCGTCGTTGTTGCTCGGAATGCGCCATTTGGCATGCGCGTTCATGTGCTCCTCGGCATTGTCCACGATAAAGCTGTGTCCGACGCGCTCCAGCATGGGGATGTCGTTGTACGTATCGCCCACGGCAGCGGCGTCGGCGATATCGATGCCGAGCTGCTCGCACAGGTGCGCGACGCCAGCGCCCTTGTCGACGCCCAGGTTCATAAAGTCGATCCACTCGCGGCCAGCATTGGTGACGTAGAGTCGGTCCGAGTATGCCGGGCTGTAGTCCTCGCGAAACGCCGGCTCGGCGTCGTAGTCGGGGAAGAAGATCGAAATCTTGTTGGATTCGACGTCAAGGCCCTCAAAGGTATCGACGTAGTTGATCGTGTTGTAGTACACGCTGATTTCGTCGTGGTACTGATGGTCGCGGGCGAGCACATAGAACTCGTCGTAGCAGCACAGCACGGGGACGGCGCGCGAATCCTCCGAGGCGCGGCTCAAGACCTGCTGATACAGTTCAACGTCGATATTGCTCTTATAGATATAGCTGCCGCGATAGATCACGCACGCTCCGTTGTCGGGACAAAAGGCGAGGCGGTTCTTGATGCCCTCGAACATCTCCTCGAGCTTGGGGGCGGGACGTCCGCTGGCGGGGCAGAATACGATGCCGGCTTCGGCGAGCTTGTCCAGGCGTTCGTCAAGGCCTTGTGGCAGCACGCGCTCGTCGGTCAGAAGCGTCTTGTCCATGTCGACGGCGATGAGCTTAATGTTTCCGATATTGGCGTCCGATTCGTAAGTTTGCATAAAAGCGAGCCTTTCGTTTCGAAATTGTTTCAGACGTTATAACCATCAACTCGTAGTCAGGCGTATTTTCGCAGGATTGGCGCACGTCTGCATCATCATTCACAAAGTAATGAAAAAACTTTTCAGAAATTTGAAGTTGTCGCTTGTGCCGCGGGCACTTTAGCGTAATATAGCGACCATCGAAAACGGAGCCGGAAAAACAACCGCTTACCGAGGAAATGGTACCGTTTACGATATTAGAATTGCGCCCGGCGATAGGTGAAAGGAGAGGCAGATGCAGTTCGTAAAGATCATCACTACTGCAGACAATGCCATCCGACGCCAGCGCGCAATTTCCCGACGACGATAACAATCGTCTCTGTCCGCATGGGGCGAATTGCCTCAACAGAGTCATTTTGAGGTCGTTGGGTTTTAGCACGACATTGCTGCATGTTTCTAGGGCATGTATGTGCTGATTTTTGCTATTTAACCTTATATTGCACGGTATGTGACCTTGAAATGACTTGCAACTGACCGATGTTCTAACTAGCTACCAAGGGCGAAAGGAAACAGCCATGAGCAAGGAAAAAGTCGTTCTCGCATATTCCGGTGGTCTTGATACATCTGTATGTGTCAAGTGGCTCCAGGACGAGAAGAATCTCGATGTCGTTTGCGTTTGCGGCAACGTGGGCCAGGAGGAGACCGGTCTGGATGCCAAGAAGCAGAAGGCACTCGACCTGGGCGTTCTCGATTGCCAGGTGCTCGACCTGCGCGACGAGTTCTCCGACGAGTTCCTGACTAAGGCCATCGCCGCAAACTCCATGTACGAGAACAAGTACCCGCTGCTCTCCGCCCTGTCTCGCCCGCTGCTCGCCAAGAAGCTTGTCGAGGTCGCTCACGAGTTTGGCGCGACCTGCGTCGCCCACGGCTGCACCGGCAAGGGTAACGACCAGGTTCGTTTTGAGGCTGCCGTCAAGGCCCTCGACCCCGAGCTTAAGGTTATTGCCCCGGTTCGCGAGTGGGATCTGAAGTGCCGTCCCGACGAGGTCGCTTATGCTCATGCCCACAACGTGCCGGTTCCCGAGGGTGCCAACGACAACCCCTATTCCATCGACGACAACCTGTGGGGTCGTGCCATTGAGTGCGGCCACCTGGAGGATCCCTGGAACGAGCCGCTCGACGACGCCTGGGTTATGACCAAGAACCCCGAGGACACGTCGGACACCCCGACCTACACCGAGATTGAGTTTGAGGCCGGCAAGCCCGTCGCCGTCGACGGCAAGAAGATGAAGCTCTCCGAGATCGTCATCGCGCTCAACAAGATTTCGGGTGACAACGGCTTTGGCCGTCTCGACCTGGTCGAGGATCGTCTGGTGGGCCTCAAGAGTCGCGAGTGCTACGAGGTTCCCGGCGCCCTGACGCTCATCACCGCCCACAAGGCACTTGAGGACATTTGCGTCGAGGGCGACCTGCTCAAGACCAAGATCAAGCTCGAGCAGGATTGGGCCACCGCCGTGTACAACGGCCAGTGGTACAGCCCGCTCAAAAACGCGCTCGACGCCTTTATGGCCGATACCCAGAAGTTCGTGACCGGCACCGTCCGTCTGAAGTTCTTTAAGGGCAATTGCCATGTCGTTGGCCGCAAGAGCCCGTTTAGCCTGTATGACTACGGCCTGGCCACCTACGACCGCGACACCACGTTTGACGAGAAGGCCAGCGCCGGCTTTATCGAGATCGATACCTTGTCGCTCAAGACGTGGGCTAAGGTCCAGGGTCCCAGCTCTGCTGCCGCCCAGGCTTAAGGCTTCCTTTCCTTGGTATCCGCGCGGCCCATCCGCGTGATACATAACGGGCGCACGGGGTCCCTACCTTTCGTTATGCTTGCTGACACTTCTTAACATCGGTGGCCCCTACGTTCCGCCCGCATATATGATGCCGCGACTGCGGCTGAGTCCGAGCCCCGCCGGGGTTGTCCGGCGGGGCTCCTTCTATCAATTTGGCGGCTCTGCGCCTATATATATGAGGAGTATCCATTATGTTCGATGCTATCGCGCATGCCTTACTTGTCCTCGCGCCCGTGTTCGATGCTGCAAAGGTCGAGGACGTTCCTATGAGCCTGAAGGCCTGGATCGACGATTCGCAGGGCAACATCCGGAGGGAGACGTTGGGCGCCAAGTGCATGGCGCGTCACTTCTTTGCAAATTAGCTACATGATCCCGCGCACGGCGGGGAATGTGTAAAACTAGCGGTTGAAAAATCGCTTTAGCGACAGGGCGCATTGCTTTGGGCGCATGTTTTGGTATTTGATGAAAGGGGACGGTTCCATGGCTCTTTGGGGCGGTCGTTTTGAGGCGGGCGTGGCCGAGGTCACGCAGGAGTTTGGCGCGTCGCTGCCGGTCGACAAACATCTCTATAAGCAGGATATCGCCGGATCTAAGGCACATGCCAAGATGCTGGCGGCCCAGGGCATTATCAGCGCCGAGGACGAGCAGGCGATTGCCGAGGGCCTGACCGGAATCGAACAGGATATCGATGCCGGCAACTTCACCTTCGACATCAACGACGAGGACATTCATATGTCCATCGAGAGCGAGCTGACGCGTCGCATCGGCGAGGCGGGCAAGCGCCTGCATACCGGGCGTTCGCGCAACGACCAGGTGGCGACCGATACGCGCCTGGGCGTCAAGGCGCTGGCCAAGGAGCTTATGGAGGCCAATCTTGAGCTGCGTCACGTGCTGGTGGATGCGGCCAAGAAGTACGACAAGGTGATTCTGCCGGGCTACACGCACATGCAGCACGCTCAGCCCGTGCTGCTGTCGCACCATCTGCTGGCGTATTCCTGGATGTTCGCGCGCGACTTTACACGCCTGCAGGCCGCCTTTGATGCCGCCGACAACTGCCCGCTGGGCGCTGCCGCGCTTGCCGGTACGAGCTATCCGCTCGATCGCCAGATGACGGCTGCCGAACTTGGCTTTGCGGGCGTGATTCCCAACTCGCTCGATGCCGTTTCTGACCGTGATTTCCTCCTCGACCTGCATTACGCCGGCTCCGTCATGGCCATGCACCTGTCGCGTCTTTCCGAGGAGATCGTGCTGTGGTCGAGCTCCGAATTTGGCTTTATCACGCTTTCCGACTCCTACTCCACGGGCTCGTCCATCATGCCGCAGAAGAAGAACCCCGACTTTGCCGAGCTTATCCGCGGCAAGAGCGGCCGAGTCTATGGCAACCTGGTGCAGCTGCTCGTGACCATGAAGGGCCTTCCGCTCGCTTATAACAAGGACCTGCAGGAGGACAAGGAGGGCGCGCTCGATACCGCCCACACGCTCATGCAGTGCCTGTCGGTTATGGCCGGTATGATTTCGACTTGGACCGTCAACGAGGGCGCCATGGCACGCGAGTGCGGCGTGGGTCACCTTGCCGCCACCGACGTTGCCGACTACCTGGCTAAGCGTGGTCTGCCGTTCCGCGAGGCGCACGCCGTGGTGGGGCATTTGGTCCTGATGTGTGAGAAGCGCGGCTGCAATCTTGAGGATCTGCCGTTTGAGGTGTTCCAGGAGGCAAGCCCGCTCTTTGAGCGCGATATTACCGAGGCGCTCGACATCCCGTCGATTGTCGCTGCGCGCACGACCGAGGGCGGCACTGCCCCTGCTGCCGTTGCCGTACAGCTGCAGCGCGCCGAGGCGCAACTCGTTGCCGACGAAGGTGTGTTTGGATCGCTGACTAAGGTCGTCGAGATGGGCCACGGGGCAAAGTAAGGGTTTGGCTGAAGCGTTTTGGCCATGTATTGATAAATCGTTGTTGCTTTTACGGGCGTCTGCTGCTGCGGACGTCCGTATTTTGTTGCAATGGGGAAAGGGCTTGTCGAGAACTTCTGTAGGACCTTTGGGCAGGTTGTGAAGGGGGTACGTTCACGGGAGGCAATCGACCGTCCGCTCGGTTCGATGCGGTTGATGCGCGGTCGGATGGTACTCTAATCGGGTTTCGAAACAGAAGTGACACATATGGAACGTTTTAATAAATTGTAGCGTTTCAAAAAACAGCTTTTTGTTTAACTGCAGCTAAAACTCTGTTACGATGCAGTCCAGGCGGGTGCCGGAATGGGACTTGGGCACGCGCGAACCTACTTGAAAGGCTACCTTATGGCTATCGAGAAGACCTTCATCATGATTAAGCCCGACGCCGTGCGCGATCGCAAGATCGGCGAGATCGTTGCTCGCATTGAGCGTAGCGGCCTTGTCATCGAGCGCATGGAGATGACCACGCTCGAGCGCGCTACCGTCGAGGAGCACTACGCCCATCTGGCCGATAAGCCCTTCTTTGGCGGTCTCTGTGACTTTATGACGAGCGGTCCGGTCGTCAAGATGGTCGTTTCCGGTCTCTCCGCTGTCTCCAAGATGCGCACCCTTATGGGCGCTACCAACCCGCTTGATGCTGCCCCCGGCACCATTCGTGGCGACTTCGCTGTCGATGTCAACGCCAACGTGATTCATGGCTCCGACTGCCTGGAGAACGCCGAGATCGAGATCAAGCGCTTCTTTGGCTAAACCAGCTTTGACTCCTTAAAGCTGTTAGCGTGTGGCTTTGGCGCCGCGGAACTCCATCCGCGGCGCCCTTTTTATTCCAGTAGATTTTTGGTAAACGCCTAGAAATCTACTAAAGAGCCCCCGTCCGGATGTGTGTTCCGGACGGGGGCTGGCGTTAGCGTATGGCTTTGTAGGTCTTTAGGCCTCGTCGACGACCTTGAGTCCGCGCGTGTGGTCGATCTCGTTGAGGAGATTGACGCGACGCTCGTGGCGGCCGCCCTCAAACTCGGCGTCGAGCCACTCGTCGACGATCATCTTGGCGAGCTCAGAGCCCACGACGCGGGCACCAAAGGCGAGCACGTTGGTGTTGTTGTGCATTCGCGAGAGCTTGGCGCTGAAGGGCTCGGAGCACACGACGGCGCGAACGCCCTCGACCTTGTTGGCAGCCAGGCTAATTCCGACACCGGTGCCGCAGATTAGGATGCCCAGGTCGACGTCGCCGTTGGCAACGGCCTTACCCACCTTGTAGCCGGCGATGGGGTAGTCAAAGCTCTCGGAGGTGTCGGTGCCAAAGTTCACGACCTCGCAGCCGCGCTCCTTTAGGTGCTCGGAGATGATGTTCTTGAGCTCGACGGCGGCGTGGTCGTTACCGATACCGATCTTCATAGATGGTTCCTCTCTGGTCTGTGCGGCGCAAATGCTAAAGGTTTTACCGCGTTCGACTGCATGATAGCGCGACTTTTGTGTAAACGCTCGGGCGTTTTTTGGTCAAACGCTTTAGCATGCAACAAGACCGGCTTCTCATGAATAATTCCGCCAGTTTGCGCTTGAGCGCCGTCCGCCGGAACCGTGGTTGCGGTTTTTGATGCATTGTTATCAAATAAAAGAGCTAACTATTTTGAGAGCCCAGTCCGTTATACAAGTAGGAGATACCTATGCCTGCCGATTCCCTTCGTGATACCGCGTTTTGCGATGTTTTGAACCGCGAGCTTGTCTGTGCGCTTGGCTGCACCGAGCCCATCGCCGTTGCCTATGCAGCGGCGCTGGCGAGCCAGACGCTCGGTTGCGAACCCGATCATATGGATGTTACCTGCTCGGGCAACATCATCAAGAACGTCAAGAGCGTGACCGTGCCCAACTCGGGCGGAATGCATGGCATCGAAGCCGCGGCTGTGCTGGGTGCCGTGGGCGGCGACGCCAAGAGCGCGCTCGAGGTGCTCGAGAGCGTTGACGATGAAGACCGTGCTCGCGTGACCGAGCTCCTCGCCGACGCCGGCTACTGCGATGTGTCGCTTGTCGAGGGTGTGCCTAACCTCTACATCAAGGTGACTGCCACGGCCGGAGGCCATACCGCGGTCGTCGAGATTACCGACCACCACACCAACGTCACATGCCATACGCTCGACGGTATTCCGGTATGCGGCAAGTCGGCGGGGGAGTGTGCCGCCTGCGCAGAGCGCGTGGTGGCCGAGCGCGCGGCAGATAGCGCCGACACGCCCATGTCGATTGAGTCCATCATCGACTTTATCGAAGACGGCGACATCGATGACGCTCGCGCTGCCGTTGAGCGTCAGATTGAGCTGAACGGTGCAATCAGTGCCGAGGGCCTGGCGCACGCTTGGGGTGCCGAGGTGGGCCGTACGCTGCTGGGCGCTCGTGCCGATGACGTCGCCTGTCGTGCCCGTGCCCGTGCAGCTGCCGGGTCCGACGCCCGCATGAACGGCTGTGCGCTGCCGGTCGCCATTGTGTGCGGCTCGGGTAATCAGGGCATTACCTGTGCACTGCCCGTTATGGAGTATGCCGAGTACCTGCGCTGCGACCACGATCGCCTGGTGCGCGCCGTGATGCTGTCAGATCTTATCGCCGTGCATATCAAGAGCTATATCGGTGCACTCTCGGCGTTTTGCGGTGCTATTTGCGCCGCATGCGGTGCCGGTGCCGCGATTACCTGGCTGTGTGGTGGCACGCGCGAGCAGATCGGTGCGACGGTCTCGAACACGCTCGGTAACGTGGGCGGCATCGTGTGCGATGGCGCTAAGGCAAGCTGTGCCGCCAAGATTTCCGCTGCCGTCGATGCGGCGATTCTGGGCCACGATATGGCCATGCAAGGCCGCGGCTTCCGTGCCGGTGAGGGCCTGATTCAGGATACCGTCGAGCAGACGATCGCCAGCATGGGCTATGTGGGCCGTGTGGGCATGAAAGATACCGACGTCGAGATCCTCAACATCATGATCGGCAAAACCCAAGTGTGCTAGGACAGTTCGTCGGCTATTTGGTGCTCGTAGAAGGCTTCGATTACGGCGTTAAAGTCGCGGGCGAAGCCTTCCATGGTTCCGTGCCAGGTGGCTCGGCCGGGTTTTCCCTGGCCAACATAGGCGGTCTGAATGCCGCAGGCGGGGCTGGGGAAGTCGCGCCTGGGATCGTTGCCCACCATAAGGACCTCGTGCGGCTCGAGTCCCATCACCTGAAGCTGCTCTAGATAGTAGGTGGCATCGGGCTTGCAGCGGGTGGTGTTCCCCATGTGCGTGACGAGTTCAAAGGGGGCGTCGGCCAGGTCGCCCCAACCCATGCGGCACTCGATAGCCCCCTGGGGAAAGCTGGGGTTGGTAAAGAGCGCGCAACGCAGTCCTGCGTCCTGTACGGCCTGGAGAGCGGCGTGTGCGCCCGGCATGGCGTGGGCGTTAATGACATCGTCGTTCTTGTATGGAAGAATTTCGCGGTCGTAGTAGGTAAACGCCTCGTAGATAAGGGGATCGGAGAGGCAGATGCCGCATCGGCGCTCGACCTCGGTGCGGTAAAACTCAAGATTGGTGCGGTTGTCCGTGCCGCTGCGGCGATTGGCATTGAGATCGACCAGGATGGTGCCGAGGCGCGCCATCGTGCCACCGCGGCTGCGGCGCCCGATATCCGCGAGCATCGACGAGACATCCTTAAAATAGCGAAGGATGAACGCGTTAAGGTTGATGCTAAGAAGCGTCTCGTCCATATCGAAAACGACTGCTTTGAGCACGCGGGCACCTTTCTCGAAAAATCGTTCCAGAATCGTTGGCTCCGGATACTTTACCGCAAAGCCGTATGCCTAACTGCCTATCGTCAACATATGGAGACGGTCGTCCACAAGATTGCGAAAAAGTCTCCATACGAGTAAAAAATCGCAGTTCACGCTTGAAATCGAAATGATTTCCCCGTAACCTATACGAACGTGATTGCATAAGCGTCACATTAGTATCTGTCGGCTCCCGAGTGTTCCTAAACGTTGTGTGCTTGTCGCACCCTTCTGTAGGTCCTAGCAATCGGGGCCCCGTAGTTCGAAAGGGGTCCACCTTTGAGTGAGATTCAGAACTCGTCCATTTTCTCTCTTGACGATGTCAACGAGGAGGAGATGAACAACCTCATCGACGGTACGATTACCGACTTTGATGAGGGCGATCTCGTTAACGGCACTGTCGTTAAGATCGAGCATGACGAGGTGCTCGTTGACATCGGATTCAAGTCCGAGGGCGTTATTCCGGTCCGCGAGCTGTCCATCCGCAAGGACGCTAACCCTGCAGACATCGTTGCACTCGGTGATCCCATCGAGGCCCTGGTTCTCCAGAAGGAGGACAAGGACGGTCGTCTGGTCCTGTCCAAGAAGCGTGCCGAGTACGAGCGTGCTTGGAACCGCATCGAGGAGAAGTTCAACTCCGGCGAGAACGTCGAGGGCGAGGTTATCGAGGTTGTCAAGGGCGGCCTGATCCTCGACATCGGCCTGCGTGGCTTCCTGCCCGCTTCCCTCGTCGACCTCCGTCGCGTCAAGGACCTCACCTCCTACATGGGCACCCGTATTGAGGCCCGCGTCATCGAGATGGACCGCAACCGCAACAACGTCGTCCTCTCCCGTCGCGTCGTGCTCGAGGAG
>CAUHIY010000073.1:0-9314 GCA_959606405.1 uncultured Collinsella sp.
CACGTTTTTTGAGCGCTTGATACGCTTTAACCCTGCGGAAACATTTTTCTGCGATAGTATCTGCGATATAGACCAGTCGAAACCCGCCCGAAAGAAAGGGGAGCGACATGAACCAGCAGAACATCGATTACGTACTCCGCTCCGTGGAGCAGCGTGACATCCGCTTTGTGCGTCTGTGGTTTGTCGACATTCTCGGCCGCCTCAAGAACTTTGCCATTAGCCCCGAGGACCTCGAGGTCGCTTTTGAGGAGGGTATTGGCTTTGACGGCTCCGCCATCGAGGGCTTTGCCACGCCCGAGGAAGCCGACATGCTGGCGTTTCCCGATGCTTCGACCTTCCAGATTTTGCCGTGGCGCCCGAGCCATAACGGCGTCGCCCGCGTGTTCTGCGATGTGTGCACCCCCGACCGCAAGCCGTTTGCCGGCGACCCGCGCGATGCCCTGCGCCGCATGTTCCGTAAGGCCGAGAAGGCTGGCTATCTGCTTAACGTGGGCGCCGAGCTGGAGTATTACTACTTCCCCGACGAGCACACGCCCGAGCCGCTCGACAACGTGGGCTACTTCGATCTTTCGGTGAGCGATGCCGCTCGCGACCTGCGCCGCAACACGGTCCTCACGCTCGAGAAGATGTCCGTGCCCGTGGAGTACACCTTCCACGCCGCCGGCCGCTCGCAGCACGGCATGAGCCTGCGCCACGCCGAGGCCCTGAGCATGTCCGACGCCATCACCACGGCCAAACTCATCATTAAGCAGCAGGCCTACGAGAGCGGTTGCCACGCCTCCTTTATGCCCAAGCCGTTGGCGGGCGAGGACGGCAGCGCCATGTTTTTGCATCAGTCGCTGTTCGACCACGACGGCAACAACGTCTTTTGGGGCGAGGACGACGAGAAGTACCATCTCTCCGATATCGCCAAGCACTATATGGCCGGCATCCTGGCGCATGCGCGCGAGATCAGCGCCATCACCAACCCCACGGTCAACTCGTACAAGCGCATCACCACGGGTGGCGACTCCGTGCCGCAGTACGCCACGTGGGGCCTGCGCAACCGCGCGAGTATGGTCCGCATCCCGGTCTACAAGCCCGGCAAGCAGCTGTCCACGCGCATCGAGCTTCGTAGCCCCGATCCCATGGCTAACCCGTATCTGGTCAACGCCGTCACGCTGGCGGCTGGTCTGGACGGCATCGAGCGCAAGCTGGAGCTCCCGCCCGAGGCAACGGCCGAGACGCTCAAGCTTACCGACCGTCAGATGGTCGAGGCCGGCTACACGCCGCTGCCGCGCTCGCTCAAAGAGGCGCTCGACGTGTTTGAGGACTCGCAGTTTATGAAGGATGCTCTCGGCGAGCACATCCACAGCTTCTTCCTCAAAAAGAAGCGCGACGAGTGGCATAAGTTTGAGTCTACGATCACCGAGTGGGAGATCAAGCACTACCTGGCGAACTCCTAATCGCGCTGGCTTGTTCCAGTACGATTGAGCTCATTTCTTTGGAGGCCGATATGTCCGAAAAGAGTGCCCTGTTCATGGCGCGCACGACGCGCTTCCACGAGTTTGCCCGCAGTTTGACGACCACCCTGGGTGTCGAGGTGAGCCTGGCAACCCCCGATTCGCCGACTGCGGCGCACGACTTTGACCTGCTGATCCTCGATTCCGATGGCATCCGCAGCGACCGCATCGATCAGATTGCCAAGTGGCTTGACGATCGCGGCGGCGTCCCCATGCTGGTGATCGTTGACGACGAGGCGCTCGGCATCCTGCGTCTGCCGAACCACGCGCATGCCGACTTTGTATGCCCCACGGCGACGCCCAACGAGCTCAAGGCTCGCGCGCAGCGCCTGATGGGCGAGGAGGAGACCGTCGCCGCCGACGATGTGCTCAACATCGATAACCTCGAGATCAACCTTGCTACCTACCAGGTGACGCTCGATAACGAGCCCATCGACCTGACGCTGATGGAGTACTCGCTGCTGAGCTTTTTGGCGACGCATCCCAACCGCGCCTACAGCCGCGAGGTGCTGCTGCACCGCGTATGGGGCTTTGAGTACTGCGGCGGCACGCGCACCGTCGACGTGCACATTCGACGCATCCGCTCCAAGGTGGGCCCGCAGATCGCGGCGCACATTACCACCGTCCGCGGCGTGGGCTATCTGTTTAAGGACTAGATTTCCATCACAAAGGGGACAGGCACCTTTGTGATGGTTTTGCCGCATGCGTGGATTTCTTTCGAGTTTGTAGCAGAACTTAAGCCTTCCTAAAAGATTGCGTTCTCATACACGTTCGCCCGCATATTGGGGTACAACTCAACGTGAACAATGATGGCCCGCCATATGTTTGGCGGGCCTTTGGTTATTCGACGAAAGGATCGCAGCCATGAGCGAGTACGATTCCCAGCGTCCCCAGGATGCGGGCAACGCCGGCGAGACCCAGCAGCAGCCGCGCGTGCAGGTGGAGTCGACGCCTGCCGGTAGCAACATTCCCTACGTGCAGGCCTACGACACGCAGACCGGAAAGCCGCTGGGCGGTGCGCAGGTCGTGAACAAGCACACGGTGGTCAAGACCAAGACCAAAAAGCTGCCGATCTTTATTACGGCGCTCGCCGGCTGTGCCTGCGGTGCCCTGCTGGTCATCGCGCTCATTATGAGCGGCACGCTCGATATCGGTGGCGGCAAGAATGCCGTGACGGCGGGTGCTTCGGGTTCATCGACGCAAAAGATTACGATTGACTCCGAGGACACCACGCTGGCCGAGGCCGTTTCTGCCAAGGCCCTGCCCTCCGTCGTTTCCATTACTGCCACTTCGAGCGGCGGCCAGAATGGCTCGCTTTCGCAGTCTGCCGACGAGTCGGATAACTCGGGCAGCGTCGGTTCGGGCGTGGTGCTCGATACCGAGGGCCATATCCTCACCAACAACCATGTGGTCGACGGCTATGACCAGTACGTGGTGACCATGGACGACGGCACCACCTACGAGGCCGAGTTCGTGGGCAACGACGCCTCGAGCGACCTGGCCGTCATCAAGCTCAAGGATGCCGATGCCTCCAAGCTTACCCCGATCGAGATCGGCGACTCTTCCAAGCTCAACGTGGGCGAGTGGGTTATGGCGATCGGCTCGCCGTTCGGCAACGAGCAGTCTGTCTCCACCGGTATCGTCTCGGCGCTGTATCGCTCCACGGCCATGAGTTCTACCAGCGGTAACACCATCTATGCCAACATGATTCAGACCGATGCCGCCATCAACCCGGGCAACTCCGGCGGCGCGCTCGTCAACGACAATGGCGAGCTTGTGGGTATCAACTCGCTCATCGAGAGCTATTCGGGCTCCAGCTCGGGCGTGGGCTTCGCCATTCCGGTTAACTACGCCAAGAACATTGCCGACCAGATCATCGACGGCAAGACGCCGGTGCATCCGTACATGGGTGCTACGCTTTCGAGCGTCAACGCGCTCAACGCTCGCACCAACAAGCTGAGCACCGATAGCGGCGCGTATGTGGCGAGCGTCGTTGAGGATGGTCCTGCTGCCAAGGCCGGCATTCAGGAGGGCGACGTCATCACCAAGCTGGGCGACGACGATATCACGAGCGCCGATGGCCTGATCATCGCGCTGCGCAGCCACGAGGTGGGTGAGAAGGTCGAGATCACGCTCATGCGCGGCAAGGAAGAGAAAAAGGTCACGGTTGAACTGGGCTCCGACGAGGAGCTGCAGAACCAACAGCAGGACGACAGCTCGACCGACACCGGTAACGGCGGTATTACCGACGAGCAGCTGCGCCAGTACCTGGAGGAGCTGCTAGGCCAGCAGGGTCAGGGCCAGGGCTACGGCCAGGGTTACTAACGAGCCGTATCGCATATATCGAAGCCAGAGGGGCTGTCCCATCAACGCGGGACAGCCCCTCTTTTCTTATTGATCCGTTGGGGACGGAGGAAAACGGATCGCTTGGGGCTGACAAGAGGCCTGGTCCGGAATGGTCTGGACAGTTAGTTCAGATACGTATAAATCTGGGGCAGCTTGGGATGCGTTTTGAGCAATTTTTGATTGGGATGGGGCTCGAATGGGTGTTTGGAAGGGAGAGCGGGACGTTTACATGGTCTCGAGGAGCCCAAATTAGTTGAAACAGGGGTGTTCGTGCCTGATTCAGCTCTAGGATTTATACGTATCTGAACTAACTGTCCACTCCAGTCTGGCGGCTGCCGATTCGGTGCGGTTCGAGACCGCTATTCGGCCTCATTGCGACCGGTGGTACTCTAGTATCCGTTTGAAATCGAGCGAAGGAGTGCCGCTATGGAGCAATCGAGCCTGTTTGGTGACGGCGTGGACATCGATACCGAAACGCCCGCGAGCGCGGATGCCACCGCACCGGTCGACGCCCGTGCCCAGGCGGCAGCGCGTGCGGCCGAGTTGCGCCACGAGCTCGATTACCACGCCTATCGCTACTACATGCTCGATGCGCCCGAGATCACGGACGCCGCCTTTGACAAAATGCTCGTTGAACTGCAGGAAATCGAGGCTGCCTACCCCGATTTGGTGACGCCCGACAGCTATACTCAGCGTGTGGGCGGATACGTGAGCGAGCAGTTTACGCCGGTCACGCACATGGCACGCATGTATTCCATGGACGATGCCATGGATCTGGACGAGCTCGACGCGTGGCTCCAGCGCACCGAGGATGCGCTCGGCGCTGGTAACGTCACCTATACCTGCGAGCTTAAGATCGACGGTCTGGGCGTGGCGCTTACCTACCAAAACGGCACCTTCGTGCGAGCAGCAACGCGCGGCGACGGCACCACGGGCGAGGACGTGTCGCTCAACGTGCGCACCATCAAGGACGTGCCCATGCACCTGTCCGAGCCGGCGCTCGCTCATATGGGCGCCGACCGCGAGCGTACCATCGAAGTACGCGGCGAGGTCTACATGCCCAAGGGCAGCTTTGTGCGCCTGAACGATGAGGCCGATGCCGAGGGGCGCGATCCCTTCGCCAACCCGCGCAATGCCGCCGCCGGCAGCCTGCGTCAAAAGGACCCCAAGGTCACTGCGCGCCGCGATCTCGCTACCTTTATCTATGCTATTGCCGATACCGATCCGCTGCACGTCCACAGCCAGCGCGAGTTTCTTGACTGGCTGCGTAGCGCCGGCTTTAGCGTCAACCCCAACGTGGCTCGTTGCGCCACGCCGGCCGATGTCCACGAGTTCTGTGCCCAAGCGCTCGAACATCGCGGTGACCTGGACTACGACATCGACGGCGTGGTCGTAAAGGTCGATAGCTTCCAGCAGCAGCTCGACCTGGGCTTTACCGCCCGCGCGCCGCGCTGGGCCATTGCCTTTAAGTTCCCGCCCGAGGAAAAGCAGACCGTCCTGCGTGAAATTCGCATCCAGGTGGGCCGCACCGGCGTGCTCACGCCGGTCGCCGAGTTCGACCCGGTGATGGTTGCCGGCTCCACCATCGCGCGCGCCACGCTGCACAACATCGACGAGATTCGCCGCAAAAACGTGCGCGAGGGCGACACCATCATCGTGCACAAGGCGGGTGACGTGATCCCCGAGGTCGTGGGGCCGGTGCTCGACAAGCGCCCGGCCGATTCGGTCGACTGGCACATGCCCGAGGTCTGCCCCGTGTGCGGCAGCCCCGTGGTCCATGAGGATGGCGAGGTTGCCTACCGCTGCGTGTCCATCGACTGCCCCGCGCAGCTCAAGGAGCGCCTGCTCCATTGGGTGAGTCGCGGCTGCATGGACGTCGACGGCCTGGGCGACGAGATCGTCGACAAGATGATCGCCGCCGGGCTGATCCACGATGTCGCGGACTTCTACCAGCTCACGGTCGACGACATCGCAGGCCTGGACACGGGGCGCACCTATGCCAGCTCCAACAGCAAAAAGGGCGTCAAGAAGGGCGACCCCATTCCGGTAGGCCTCAAGACGGCCGAGAAAATTATCGTCGAGCTCAACAAGTCCAAGAGCCAGCCGCTCGGTCGCGTACTGTTTGCCCTGGGCATCCGCCACGTGGGCAAGAGCGTGGGCGAGGTCATCGCCGAGCGATTCCTGTCGATCGACAAGCTTATCTTGGCGAGCGAAGAGGACATCGCCGAGTGCGAGGGCATCGGTCCCAAGATTGCGGCGAGCGTCAAGCAGTTCCTGGCCGTGCCCGAGAACCTTGCCGTGCTGGAGCGTCTGCGCCAAGCGGGCCTTTCGCTCGAGGTCGACCTGGGCGCCGCGCATGCGCAAGCCGCAGCCGATGCCGGCGTGGCAGGCGAGCTCGCCGACGCACAGCCACTCGCGGGTCTGACCTTCGTGCTCACCGGCACGCTCGTCAACCGCACGCGCGACGAGGCAGGCGCGGCGCTCAAGGTGCTTGGTGCCAAGGTCTCGGGCAGCGTGTCAAAGAAGACGAGCTACCTGGTTGCCGGCCCCAAAGCGGGCTCCAAGCTCACCAAAGCCGAGCAGCTGGGTGTGCCTGTGCTGGACGAGGACGCACTCGAGCAGATCCTGGCTACTGGCGAGGTGCCCCAGGCTTAGGACATCGATAATCAAATTAGAAAACCTCCCGGAAAGGTTGATACTTTCCGGGAGGTTTTTATTTGGGCGTGGTGGCGGGCAGCATGATCTGCGTCATGTAGGTTGCCGAGGGTGACCCTGCGGAGCGGTGTCGTTCCGGAGCGATAGAAGATTCATACAAAGCAAAGGGGCCTCGCAGTGAGGTCCCACAACGGGGCTGCCCCATTGTAATGAGTTTTATACACTTTAACATTAACATTAACGTGTATACTTAGCAGTAAAGATATATGTTGAGAGGAGCAGTTATGGTTACCGTCGCGTTTTCGGAGCTGCGCCAAAACCTTACGCAGGTGGCCGAAAGGGTTGCCAATGATGGCGAGGAGGTTGTGGTCTTCAAGCGGAGCAAGCCGTTGTTCAAAATCGTGCCGCTCGACTATCAAGGCCCGGTTGCAGTGGAATATGATGCTGCCCAGGAGCGTGGGGGCACAAAACCGACGTGCGGCTCGGACAAGCCCAAGCGCGACATGGGTACGATGTGGCATCCCAAGATCACCTGGAAGGAGATCCGTGAGATGCTCGCGGAGAATGAGGACTACCAGGAGTATCTCGATATCGTGGCTAACATGCCAAAGGGAACGCCGCTCGATACGATGACGGTTGAAGATGAAAAGCGCGTCGCGAGGGAGCGCTACCTATGAGGGCATTTCTCGATACCAATTTTCTGCTCGATTGTGTGCTGCCGGGCCGGCCGGAGCACGCAGCGGCGCAAACGATCAAGGGGCTCGTCGACGTGGGGCTTATCGAGGGCGTTGTTTCGGCCTGTTCTCTCAAGGACGCGTACTACATTCTCACTAAACAGGCAGGCGAGGCGCGCGCCCGCGAGGTAGTGCGCGACTGTCTTAAGAGCTATTCGGTAGAGCCTCTCGACCAAGAAGCTTGTTTTACCTCCGCCTATTCCGATGAGCCGGACTTTGAGGACGGCTGTATCCGTGCGATGGCCGAGCGTGCCGGCGTGGACTTTATCATCACGCGTGACCGCGCTGCTTTTGTGCGCTCGACCATCAAGACCTTCTCGCCTGCAGAGTTCATCCGTGCGTTTCCGATTCCGGAGGAGTAAAACCGCCATATCGAGGACTGTCTCCAGTGTGGTAGATCTTCTGTAGCCGACGCTCGTTAGTTGAGCTACACTTCATAATTATGTACATAATTATGATTGGAGTTGAACATGCCCGTTTGCGTTCCAATTAAAGATATGCGGGACACCGCGAAATTCTCGGAGCTCGTTGAAACTACTCCTGGTCCAGTGACTGTTACAAAAAACGGCTATAGCAAATTTGTTGTACTTCGATCCGAGGACTACGACCTCATGGTTCAGGAACAGGCTAAGGCTCGCCTGATGGCTCGTATGGCTGTGGCCGAGCGGGAGCGTGCTGCCGGCACGGCGCGTGATGCCTTTGAGGCCCTCGATGACCTTGAGGCAAAATATGGCCTATAACGTCAAGATTCTGCCTACAGCTGAACAAGAAGTTGACGATATCGTTGATTATCTATTGGGGCATGGTATTTTTACCGCCCGGCACTTTCCTGATAAATACCGTAGTCAGCTCCAGCTTCTTCAAAGTGGTGTAGTTGACTACGGCTTATCGAAGTTGCCCGAGCTTGCAGTGCTTGGTTACCATGCTTGCCTCGTTAATTCTTATGTAATGCTTTATTACTACGATAACGAGGACGTTGTGATTGCCCATGTTTTTCACCAAAGCCAAGATTATGCCGCATTGGTGATATCTAGAAATCGATTCGAGTTGCTAGATGATGATTAGTAAGAACCGCCCGGAAGTATGATGCCTTCCGGGCGGTTCTTACTTTGCTGGGGCAACCGGCACCGCGATCCGCGTCACTTGGGTCGCCGGGTCGTCGCTGATGATGTCGTCGATAAGGGCGATTTCGCGTCGCCCCGCTACGCCATCAGTTTGTCAAAAGCCCCGCGTCGGTTGAGCACAGTAAACGCGACAACACAGATGACCGCCGACAAAATCGATCCGCACGGCGAAGCGATGCCCATGGGAAACAGCGTGTCGGAATAGGCGTTCGACAGCAGCCACGCGCCCGGCACGCGAATGAGCGCCACGGCCAGCACGTTGTGCGCAAAGCCGATGTAGCTCTTGCCGTATGCAGCGAAAAAGCCGCTAAAGCAAATGTGGATGCCGGCAAAAATCGCGTCGAAAATATAGCTGCGCATATAGCCGGTGCCGGCCGCGACCACCGCGGAGTCCTTGGCAAAAAAGCCGATAAACGCCGGCGCTACCAGCCACATCAGCACCGTGATCAGGCAGCCGTACACCACCGAGATGGTCATGGCGTCTTTGAGCACCTGACGAGCGCGATCGCCCTTGCCCGCGCCGGCATTTTGCGCCGTGAGTGCGCTGACGGTGGCGCCCATGGAACTCGGCACAATGAACAAAAAGCTGATCATCTTCTCGACCAGGCCCACGGCGGCGGCGTCGACGAGCCCTCGGTGGTTGGCGATGACGGTGATAAACATAAACGCCACCTGGATGCAGCCGTCCTGCACGGCCACAGGCACGCCGATCTTAAGAATGCTGCCGAGCACCTCGGGCTGGGGGCGCAGGTCGCTGCGCTTAACGTGGATGTTCGTGCGGCGGCTCTTGAGCCACACGAGCGCGAGGGCAACGCTGGCCGTCTGTGCGGTCACCGTGCCGAGTGCCGCGCCCACGGGGCCGAGCCCCATGTGCCCGATAAATAGAAAGTCGAGTGCGATGTTGATGATGCATGCCACGCCGATCACGTACATGGGCGAGCGCGAATCGCCCA
>CAUHIY010000074.1:0-9232 GCA_959606405.1 uncultured Collinsella sp.
GTTCCATGCAGCCTCGCGTCTGGTTGCCCACGGTGCCGATCCGGCGCGTGTGGCACTCGAGGTTTACCAGAGCATGCGCGTTGAGTTTTTGCACCTCAAGTCCATCGTTATGGGCCGCATCAAGACGGTGGCCCACGGGCGCGTCGCGTATAGCTACGCGTACCAGAGTGACCTTGAGGCCTGCGGTGTCACCTCGGATGAGTGCGACGGTCTGGTTGACGTGGTGCGCTCGGTGATGGGCGTCGAGGTCTGTCTGTTCCTGAAGGGCATTGAGGGCGATACCAAGGTGCGCGGCAACCTGCGCTCCAAGGGCGACCTCAACGTGTCCGAGATCGCTGCTGCCTTTGGCGGAGGCGGACATCCCGCTGCCGCCGGTTTCTCCAACAACGGAACGATTCTCGAGACGCTTACCGTGGCACTTCCCATGCTGGCCGAGCTGGTGGGGGAGGATCCCGCTTCGGTGACCGTCGAGCTTTAACTTTTTGGATGGTACATGGCTCGTCGTACGCCTTCTCAACTGAATATGCTGCTCGCCGTCGATAAGCCGGTGGGCTGCACGTCCCACGATGTGGTTTCGAAATGCCGGCGCGCCCTCCATGAGCGGCGCGTCGGCCATGCCGGCACGCTCGACCCCATGGCATCGGGTGTCATGGTGGTGGGTGTGGGCCAGGCCACCCGTCTGCTGGGCATGCTAACCCTCGATACCAAAAGCTATGTCGCCGACATTTCGTTTGGCGCCGAGACCAATACCGATGATGCGGAGGGCGAGGCGGTCCGCACGGTGGCTGTTGCCAACGAGCTCCGCGATCCTGCCTATGCCCGTGAGCGCTTGGCCGCTATGCTGGGTCCGCAGATGCAGGTGCCGCCCGCGTTTTCGGCTATCTCGGTCAATGGCGTTCGCGCGTACAAGTCTGCTCGCGAGGGCAATGCGGTGGACCTACCTCCGCGCCCCGTCGAGGTCTATGCCGCCGACCTGATCGCCGTGGGAGGCGAAGGTGATACGTGTGTGTGGACCGTGGCGTTCTCAGTGAGCAAGGGTACCTATATCCGTGCGCTCGCTCGCGATTTGGGCCGCGCCTGCGAGAGCGCCGCGCACATTTCCGCGCTGCGCCGCACGGCCTCCGGTGTTGTTTCCATTGGCGCTTGTCATACGGTCGAGGAGCTTTCTCCCGAGTCCGCGGCTGGCTTTGCCCTGGATCCCATTGCGGCCCTGGGCGCCACGCGTGTTGACTTGCCGGGCAATCTTGCCGACGACCTGCTCTGCGGCCGACGCATTCCCGTTGAGCGTGCGCTTGCCGATTTTGATGCCTCGAAGGCGCCGTTTGCGTTGGTGCTCGATGGGGGACTCAAGGCGCTCGCCCGCATCGAGGGTGGCCGCTTTGTCTTGGAGCATGTCTTTCCGCAGGCCATCGGCGGTGTTCGATGATGTTGTCCGCTCACGAGCTCGCGCGTATTTTTTTCGCGGGCGAGTCGGACGAGGCTCACATCGTTGCTGCCGATGCGTTTGATAAGTGTGAGCACCTGGGTGCTGCCTCGATCGCCATTGGCGTGTTCGATGGCGTGCACCGTGGACACCAGGAGCTCATTGCGGCGCTTGTCCGTGACGCCCGTGCCCATGGCTGTAAGGCGGTCGTGGTCACTTTCGATCCCGATCCGGACGTTGTGGTGAGTCCTTCGCCCGCTCAAAAATTGATGACGACGGCCGACCGTCTACATGCCTTGGCTCAGACCGGGGTCGATGCGGTGGTGGCCGTTCCCTTTACGCCTGAGGTTGCGGCACTCGACCATGTCGGTTTTCTCGCACTGCTGTCACGCGTGGTCGACATTCGTTCGATTCGCGTTGGCAGCGACTTTAGGCTGGGTCGTGGCGGTGCTTCTGGTGTTGCCGAGATGCGCTCTTGGGGTTCCGAGCGCGGCGTTGACGTGTATGGTCACGACCTGCTTTGCGAGGGCGGTGAGGCCATTTGCGCCACCCGCATTCGTCATGAGCTGGGACAGGGCCATGTGGAGCTTGCTGCTGAGTTGCTCGGCCGCCCGTATATGCTGCGTGGCGGTGTTATTCGTGGCCGTCACGAGGGTTCTGACATGGGCTTTCCCACGGCAAACCTGCAGGTTCCCGACGGCATTCAGGTGCCTGCCGATGGTGTGTATGAGGGTCTGGTGCTCGTCGATGACATCGCGTGGCCCGCTGCCGTTAATGTCGGCCTGCCGCCGACGTATGCCGACGATGCCGCTTCATCGCATCTCGAGGCTAACTTAATTGGTTATACGGGCGACTTGTACGGCGCTTCCGTTTCGCTGGCGTTTACGCGCTGGCTGCGTCCCTCGCGTGTGTTCGATTCGCTGGATGAGTTGATTGCGACCGTCGAGGGTAATATCGAGGACATTCGTCACAACTTGGGTGAGCAGGGGGTGGGCATCCGTGATTAGCGATGAGGAAAAAGACCAGGTACGCGCTGCGTCCGACCTAGTTGCTATCGTGCAGGAAACGGTTGAGCTCAAGCCCCGCGGCCATGAGTTTTGGGGTTGCTGCCCCTTTCATGGCGAAAAGACGCCGTCCTTCCACATTATCCCTGCCACACAGGTGTGGCATTGCTTTGGCTGCGGCGAGGGTGGCGACGTCTTCACCTATATCATGAAGCGCGAGAACCTGAGCTTTCCCGAGTCAATCCGCTATTTGGCCGATCGTGCGGGTATTGAGCTGCGTGACACCGGAGATCGTCGCGAGCGCGGTACCAAGCGTGCCCGCATCTACGATCTGTGTGCCGAGACCGCCCAGTTCTACCACACCATGCTTATGCGCGGTAAGGACGGCCGTCCACGCGAGTACTTTGCCAGCCGTGGTATGGGTGGCGACGTCTGCCGCCGCTACTGCCTGGGCTTTGCACCGGGCCGCAACGCGCTGGTGTCGCACCTGTCCCAGGCGGGTTTTACCCCGCAGGAGATGATCGACGCCAACGTTGCCGTGAGCCGCGGGCGCGGGCAGCTTGCCGACCGCTTCTACGACCGCGTGATGTTTCCCATCTTTGACGAGCAGGGTCACAACATTGCCTTTGGCGGGCGCATCATGGGTGACGGCCAACCCAAGTACCTCAACACCGCCGAGACGAGCGTGTTCCATAAAAAGCGAAACCTCTACGGCTTTAATTGGGCCAAGGAGTTTATCGTCGCGCAGGATACGGCCATCGTGGTGGAGGGCTATACCGACTGCATCGCCTGCTGGGAGGCGGGGATTAAAAACGTTGTCGCTACGCTGGGCACCGCACTCACGGAGCATCACGTCAAGACGCTCACCCGCTTTGCCAAGCGCATCGTCTATATGTTTGACGGAGACGCCGCGGGCCAGAAGGCCGCCCGTCGCGCGATTCAGTTTATTGAGCAGGATTCGATGGACCTGCGCTGCGTGGTGCTGCCCGACGGCAACGATCCCATGGAGTTCATCACGGCGCACGGCGGAGAGGAGCTGCAGAAACGCATTGACGCCGCCGAGCCGCTCATGGACTTCGTGTACCGTTCGCTGCAGGAGTCGAGCGACATCACCACGCCGGGTGGTCGCGCCAAGGCGCTGGAGGATGCGCTGACGCTCATCTATCCGCTGCGCGATAGCTACATGATCGACACGTACTTTATCCAGATTGCCGACCTGCTTGGCTTGGATCTGGAGACAGTGCGTGCGAGCTCGGGCCGTGTGTTTCGCGATGTCGCCAAGCGCGAGGATGCGGAACGACGTCGTGAGCAGAACTATGAACGCCAGCGGGCGCAACTCGAGCGCTCTGGTAGCGCGGGCGGTCGGACGTCTGGTTCGCAGGGGGCATCTCGCGGTGCTTGGGCATCGGGCGCGACGCCGCCGGTGTCCGTGCCGGTCGAAGAAGAGCCGTACGACTATGTCCCGCTCGATGCCTACGGTGCCGCGCCCGTGGAGGTCGTCGACGATCTTCCGCCGATCGACGTGCCTGATGGTATGGGTGCTGTGCCTGTGGCTGACGGTTCGGGCGCACCGGCTGCGGCGGCGCCGATGGTTCTTACTGATCTTGAGCGCAAGTCCTTGGCGGGGGAGCGCGAGCTGTTGACGATGCTTACGAGCTACCCCGACCTGTTCCGCACGTATGCCGACCGCATCTGCTCTATCGAGTGGGTTGACCCTCGTCACGAGTCCATCGCATGGGCCGTTCTGGCAACGCCGCCGGGAACCGATCCTGCGGCCTGCATGGATGCGGCGCGCTCGGTGTGTCCCGAGGCGGCAACGCTTGTGAGTGCCGGGCGCATCTCGGCGACGAGCAAGCACCCCACCGAGACGAACATCGTGTTTATGCTCGATACGCTCGAGCTCTACACCATCAAGCGCCGCATGCGTGCCGCACAGGCCAAGCTGCGCCAGGACCGTTCGCTCGATGATGAGGCCCGTCGCGCGCTGACCGTGCAAGCCGCGCAGGATTCGCAGCGTCAACGCGAGCTGCAAAAGTCGATCGGCGGCGTGGCGGACCCGTTCCGTTTGATTGGTCTGGAGGCCGCAGGCACCGAACAGGCCTAGATGTTGTGGTCAACCAGCGTATTCTCGCCTATATCCAGTCCTCTTTTTGGGTATAGACGTCTATGTGTGTGCTAAAGTATTGAGTCCTGTGGACTATGAAGGGAGAATCTGTGCCAAAAAAGACTGAGAGCACGGGTACTGGGCTGGAATCCTACGTTGCAAAGCTCATGGGCAACGGCTCAAACAGGACTTCGGTAACCGAGGACGAGATTCAGGTCGCCCTGAAGGATATCGATGTTTCTGACGAGCAGCTCACCGCGGTGTATTCCGCGCTGCGCAATAGTGGCATCCAGATTATCTCCGCGAGCGGAAACGACGACGCCCCCATGGACGTCGACGATGACGATACCGATAACGATACTGACGATTTCGATGACGACGACGAGCACGATTCCGGCTCGCTCGACGATCACGAGCTCAAGATGGCCCGTCAGGCCGACGCCGAGATGGGTTCTTCTAAGAGCAAGAAGAAGCGCACCGTGCGCACGTCCCGTTCACGCTCCCGCGTGCGTGGCATCGATGCCTCCACGGTGATGCTGACCGGCGATCCAGTTCGTATGTACCTCAAGGAGATCGGCAAGGTCGACCTGCTGACCGCTTCCGAAGAGGTCGATCTGGCCATGAAGATCGAGGCCGGTCTCGAGGCCACCGAGAAGCTCGAGGCTGCCGATGCCGGTGAGCTCGAGCTCACGCGTGCCGAGATGCGTCGTCTTACGCGCATTGAGAACGTCGGCCTCGAAGCCAAGCAGGCACTCATCAGCGCAAACCTGCGTCTGGTTGTCTCCATCGCCAAGCGCTATGTCGGCCGCGGCATGCTGTTCCTTGACCTGATCCAGGAGGGCAACCTCGGTCTGATTCGCGCCGTCGAGAAGTTCGACTACCAAAAGGGCTTCAAGTTCTCCACGTACGCCACGTGGTGGATCCGTCAGGCCATTACGCGCGCTATCGCCGACCAGGCCCGTACCATCCGTATTCCCGTGCATATGGTCGAGACCATCAACAAGCTCGTCCGCGTGCAGCGCCAGCTCCTTCAGGACCTGGGTCGCGACCCGACCCCCGAGGAGATCGGTGCCGAGATGGACATGAGCGCCGACCGCGTCCGCGAGATCCAGAAGATCTCGCAGGAGCCCGTGTCTCTCGAGACCCCCATCGGCGAGGAAGAGGATTCCCAGCTGGGCGACTTCATCGAGGACTCCCAGGCCATCGTTCCGCCCGATGCCGCCAGCTTCTCCATGCTGCAGGAGCAGCTTACTCAGGTGCTCGACTCGCTTGCCGATCGTGAGCGCAAGGTTATCGAGCTGCGCTTTGGCCTTGTCGACGGGCATCCCCGCACGCTCGAGGAAGTCGGTCGCGAGTTTGGCGTCACGCGCGAGCGTATCCGCCAGATCGAGTCCAAGACCCTGGCCAAGCTTCGCCACCCGAGCCGCAGCAGCAAGCTGAAGGACTACATCGAGTCATAACCTCGCAAACAAGAAGCGCCCTCAAGCACATCCGCTTGGGGGCGCTTTCATGTGGTCATTGGGGACGTCCCCAATGACTAGGTCGGAAAAATTCTAAAAAAAGTTCTTGCCCTGAGCTGATTCGTCCGTATAATAAACTTCGTTGCTTGAGAGCACGCACCTATTCCTCGGTAGCTCAATGGTAGAGCACGCGGCTGTTAACCGCGCTGTTGTAGGTTCGAGTCCTACCCGGGGAGCCAGAATTTCTCAGCCCATTCCGCTGGGCTTTTTAATTCCTCGGTAGCTCAATGGTAGAGCACGCGGCTGTTAACCGCGCTGTTGTAGGTTCGAGTCCTACCCGGGGAGCCAGGTTGTAAAACCCGTCGCTTATGCGGCGGGTTTTTTCATGCCGCGACCACTTGACTCGAACGTTGCCATATCAACATTTCGTGTCGAGGATGTAATCCCGCGACCCACCACCTCAACATGGCGCGGTCGTTGTAGAATATTGCAATGATTGCTCCCACGACATGGTGCCGCGAGCACCAGATAAGGAGATTCTTGTGTCTGAGACCATTAACGGCAGCCTGAGCGTCTCGAACGACGTTATTGCCGATATTGCCGGTTATGCCGCGATGACGTGCTATGGCGTCGTCGGTATGGCTGAGCAGCTCCAAGGTGCCGAGAGCGTGCGCCTGCTTGCCGGTCAGCGCCTCCGCAAGGGCGTGCTTGTCTCCGCCGACGAGAACGGCCTTACGGTCGATCTTCACGTCGTGCTCGAGAACGGCGTCAACATGAAGTCCGTCTGCCACAATCTTTCGAGCTCCGTTGCCTTCACCCTGCAGGAGATCGCCCAGATCGATCCCGCCAGCCTTAAGATCGGCATCCATATCGACGCGCTCAAGAGCCGTCTGAACTAGCATCCGAAAACGGAGATTCAAATACCCATGATTGCAAAGACCATTCGCACCTGTTTTCCGATCGCTGCGGCTGCCGTTTCCGACAAGGCCGAGGAGATCAATAAGCTCAATGTCTTCCCCGTGCCCGACGGTGACACCGGCACCAACATGTCGCTCACGCTCGCCTCGGTGACCAAGGAGCTTTCCGCCCTTCCCGCCGACGCCGACATGGAGGCCATCGCCGGCGCCATCACCCACGGTTCCCTGATGGGCGCCCGCGGCAACTCCGGTGTCATCACCTCGCAGATCCTGCGCGGTGTGGCCGAGGGTCTCGTTTCTTCCGATGAGCCCATTACGTCCGCCAACATCGCCTATGCGTTCCGCCGAGCCGTCAAGGTCGCCTTCCAGGCCGTCCGCAAGCCCATCGAGGGCACGATCCTCACGGTGCTGCGCGATGTCTCGACCAAGGCCGACGAGTGCGAGAAGAAGAAGTTCTCGGCCGAGGACGCGCTCGACGCTATCGTCGTCGAGGCATATCAGTCTGTCGCCCGCACGCCCGACCTGCTGCCCGTTCTGAAGGAGAACGGCGTGGTCGACTCCGGCGCCTTTGGCTTTGCTATTTTCCTTGAGAACTTTGTAGCCGCCGCTCTTGGCCGCAGCACCGTTGTCGAGGATTTCTCCGCCACGTTTGATTCCGCTGGCTCTGCCCGCGACGCGGCCCTTGGTCGTGTTGAGATCGAGGCCAACGACGATTGGGAGGGCTCGGAGTTCCGCTACTGCAACGAGTTCCTCTTTAAGGCCGACGCTCCCTTTGACGAGGACGAGTGCCTTAAGTTCCTGGGCTCCATGGGCGACTGCGAGCTGCTCGTGGGTGCCTACCCCGACTACAAGATTCACGTGCACTCCAACACCCCCAACCTGGTGCTCGAGCACATGCTGCAGCTTGGTCAGATCTATGAGGTCTTTATCCATAATATGGAGATGGAGGCCCACGACCGTACCGCCAAGATCCACGAGGATCAGGAGAAGGCCGCCGAGCCCGCGAAGGCCCTGGGCTTTGTCGCCGTTGCCGCCGGTTCCGGCGAGGCAGACATCCTCAAGTCCCTCGGCGTTGACGTGATCGTGTCGGGTGGTCAGACCATGAACCCCTCGACTGCAGATCTGCTGGGCGCCGTCGACCAGGTCAACGCGACCTCGGTCATCATCCTGCCCAATAACGGCAACATCCGCATGGCCGCCGAGGCCGCTGCCTCTGCCTGCACCGACAAGAAGGTCGCCGTCGTTCCCACCAAGACCGTTCCGCAGGCCTTCTCCGCGCTGTTCGCGGTCCTGCCCGATTCCGAGCTCGAGGATGCCGTCGCCGCTATGGTCGACGCCATCAGTGAGGTTCGCGATGGCGAGGTCACCCGTGCCGTGCGCGATTCCAGCGCCTCCGACGGCTCTCCGATTCACTCCGGTGACGTCATGGGCATCATTGCCGGCTCCATCGATGTGGTCGGCTCCGACGTGAAGCAGGTCACGCTCGATTGCATCAACCGCATGCAGGAGGAAGAGGAGGGCGACGCGCTGACGATTCTGGCCGGCGAGGAGCTGTCCGATGAGGCCTTCCAGGAGATTGTCGACGCCATTGAGGAGGCCCAGCCCGATCTGGAGATTGACGCCCATCGTGGCGAGCAGCCGCTCTATCCCGTGATCTTCTCGATCGAGTAGGCAACTGCCTATGTCCGAACTGTGCTCCGTGCCGCGCGTCTCGGAGCGCTTTGCCCAGAGCAATGCGCTCGACGAGGATATCGCGCGACTCAAATATGTTTCGGGTAAACGTGAGGAGGCCCTTCGCCGTCTGGGAATTCGGACGGTGGGGGACCTCCTTCTCCATATCCCTCATCGATACCTCGACTTTACGCGCTCCTGGTCCATCGAGATGGCGCCCATCGGTACCGTGTGCACCATCATCGCCACGGTCGACCGTATCGTCCAAAAGCAGCCGCGTCCGCGCATGCAGGTGACCGAGGTCTCACTCGTTGACGAGACGGGTGTACTGCAGGTCGCCTTTTTCCGCCAGCCCTGGATTGCCCAGCAGCTTAAGCAAGGCGACCGCCTGGCCGTGATGGGCAAGGTCGAGTTTGCCTACGGCTTTAAGCAGATGGCCTCGCCGCACTTTGAAAAGCTTGAGGAAGGGCGCGCCGCGGGCACTATCCTGCCGGTCCATTACGTGAGTGATGGCGTGAGCCAAGCGTGGATGCGCCGCATCGTAAGTGGCGCGCTCGAGGTCGTCGGCAATCCCTTTGATCCCATTCCGGCACGCTTACGCGTTAAACGTCGCCTGATGAGCAATGCTCGTGCGCTTCGATCGATCCACTTTC
>CAUHIY010000075.1:0-9181 GCA_959606405.1 uncultured Collinsella sp.
GGAACTCCATCTCGACCATATGGAAGCCGAAGGACTCGACCTGCCAGATGATGGTTTGGACCGGGCCGTAGGCAGCACGGACGGCACCGCAGGCGGCCAGCGAACGCTGGACGACGCGCAGGTCATCCAGGAACTCGTCGGCGCTGTGGTACATGGTGTCGGTGATACGACGGACGGTGGCGTTCAGGCGGTCGGCCATGACGAGCATGACGGCGCGATGCGGCTCGTGCTCGGAGATCAGCTCGGCGCGGGCCGTGTAACGAGGGCTCATCTCGACCTGATGGTTCCACAGGTTAATGAGCTCGGCCGACGGCTTGCTGTAGGTAGCCTCGAGCGTGAGGTTGCGGCCGATGTGGCGGCACTTGTCCTCGAGCTTGAGCACCATGTGCGTAAAGTACTTGGCGGCAACCTCACGGCTCACCTTGGCGGTGACGTTGGGGTTACCGTCGCGGTCGGAACCGATCCAGCTGCCGGGATGGAAGAACGCCGGGCACAGCGGCGGCACAGTACCGGCCTTGTCGCCCAGCACCCAATCGTCAAAACGACGATAGATAACGGGGATAACGTCGAACAGCGTGTTATCGAAGATGTCGATGATGGTATCGGCTTCCTCGACCGGCGTGGGCTTCTTGAGCGCGATGGGACTCGTACGCACCAGGGCGTCGATCTCCTGCAGCATATGGCGCTCGTTCTCCACCAGGTCGGAGCCGCCCAGACGCGGACGCTCCTCCAGCAGGTTGGAGATACGGCGGATCTTGCCCTCGACGGCCTTACGACGGGCCTCGGTGGGATGTGCGGTAAAGACAGGGTGGAACTCGAGCTTGTCGAGCAGCTCGTTGGCACCCTCGACACCCAGCTCATTCACCAGCTGGTGATAGGCAACGGTAAGCTCGTTGGCAGGATCGACCTCGGTATCGGTCGACGCACCGGCCTCGCGCTCGCGCAGCTGCGCCACACGGTAGTTCTCCTCCGACAGGTTTGCCAGATGGAAAAAGCTCGTAAAGGCGCGAACGATGACCTGCTGCTTATCGAGCGGCAGGCTGTCGATCAAATCGACGACCTCACGAAATGCCACGGCAGTGGGCTCGTCGGCGGTGGGCACGCCCTGCTCGTCGACGGCTTCGTCGGCAGCGCAGGTACCGGGGTTGCCGGCATTGACCACAATCTCGGCTGTCAAAATCTTGTCGAACAGGTCCGCGATCTCGGGATCATACTCGCTAAGCACACGGCGCTCCAGGCGCAAGAACAGCGCCAGATTGTCGCGCAGCTCCTCGGGGATCTCGATCTCGGCGAGACGCTCCCTGGACTCGGCATTCGAGCCGATTCGGTTAACGAGGCGGTTGACCACGGCAGCGACGCGCGCCGCGGCTTCGGGTACAGACTGGTTGCTTAGGTTCTCAGCCACGTTTCCTCCCATTCCTCCTTCTATGCACGTAACATGCGGTATTCATTATAGGCGTTTGAGAAATACTTTCGACACTGATTGCGCTTTACCACACAAAAGTATTTTCTGCATTGCAAGGGTTTTTGCCCCAAATGGTCGTATTTCTCGGTGGGCGGCATATGCAAGCGAGGGCATTCCGCATAAATGCGAAACACCCCCGTAACAATAGCTCGTCGCGAGCGGGACATGTTAGCGGGTCCGCAGCTCAAAAATCATACGCTACAGACGCTCGCGAACCGCCTCGACGACGTTGGCCAGATCGACGAGAACCTCGTCATGGCTCTGCATGTCGCGCACCTTGACCTTGCCGGCGGCAAGCTCGTCGCCGCCCAGGACCAGGATGAGCTTGGCGCCTACCTTATCGGCCTGCTTAAACTGGGCCTTGAGCGAACGGCCCTGATAGTCGGCCTCGGTCACAATCCCTGCGGCGCGAAGCTGCTGCGTAATGGTAAAGACGTTCTGACGCAGCTCCTTGCCGGCATTGGCGACGTAGACGCACGGGACCTCCTCGGCACCCAGGTCGCTGCCAAAGGCCTGCAGGGCCAGCAGGGCGCGCTCAAAACCGACGGCGAAGCCGACGCCTGCCGTGGGCTTGCCGCCCTCGAGCTCGACGAGGCCATCGTAGCGGCCGCCGCCGCCGATGGAGCCGACACCGGCACCGGGAGCCTCGACCTCAAAGACGGTACGGGTGTAGTAGTCCAGGCCGCGCACCAAGGTGGGATCCTCGACATACTCGATACCGGCGGCATCCAGATAGCGCTTGACCTGCTCGTAGTGCTCGCGGCACTCATCGCACAGGTTGTCACCCATCAGCGGAGCCTCGGCCATGATCTCGCGGCAGTGGTCGTTCTTGCAGTCGAAGGCACGCAGCGGGTTGAGCTCGGCGCGCTCGCGGCACTCATCGCACATCTCGTCGGCGTGATCGAGGATGAACTGCTTAACCTGCTCGCGATAAGCCGGACGGCACTGGGCGTCACCCATCGAGTTGATGAGCAGACGAAGCTTGGAAAGATCGAAGCCCAGGCGCTTGTAGAACTCCATGAGCATGATGATGCACTCGGCGTCTGCCGCCGGATCGGGAGCGCCGAGCCACTCGATGCCCACCTGGTGGAACTGGCGCAGGCGGCCCTTCTGGGGACGCTCGCCGCGGAACATGGCCTCGGCGTAGTACGCCTTAAACGGCGTGGAGCCCTGGGGCACCAGATTGTTCTCGACGACGGCGCGCACCACGCCGGCCGTGCCCTCGGGGCGAAGTGCCAGGCGCTGCTTGGGCTTGAGTTTGGTGTCGGTGCCCTCGGTAAAGACGCGCTCCAGGTTGGCACCGCTGAACACGCGGAACATTTCCTTGCGCACGACGTCGGTCGACTGGCCGATACCGTGGACAAACACGTCAACCTGCTCGATCGCGGGCGTCTCGATGGGTTTAAAACCAAACGGCTCGAACACGCCGGCCGCAATCTGCTGCATCTTTTGCCAGGCGCGCATCTCGGCGCCGATAAGGTCGCGGGTTCCCTCCGCCTTCTGTGCCTGCATGGGCAAACACCTTTCTTTTGTATCGCGTCATAGGTAGTGGACATTATACGGCACAAAGCAGCAACGCGGCGGCGCGCCTGACCGAACGAGGGTATGGGGACTCGTTCGGCCAGATGCGCCGCCGCTATTTGTGATCCCTTTTCCTCCGTCCCCTTCGGGTCACATGATCTGCTGGGGACGGAGGAAAACGGATCATTTCGTAGGCCCGTGGCCGCCTTGGAAACCGAATGATGGTACGAGCATCCATTCGGCTTCCAGGGCGGCCACAAACAGAACGGGGCAAACAGAAAAGAGCGACGGACGTCTACTCCCCCGCCACGCTTGCACGCAGCTTGGCGGCGATGGGCTCAGACGCCAGCAGAAACACCAACATAGCCACCGAGCACACCAAGCAGACAATCCAGGTGCTCGCAAAAGAGCCCGTGGCATCGGACAGCACACCCGAAACGATGGCGCCCACGGTGCCGCCGACCATCTTAAACAAACGAGTAGCAAGATTGGGTGCTACCGGTGGTCGGCGATGTAGCCCAAAGCGACGGCGGCATAAGCCGCGGCGCCAAGGGGAAGCTCGGCATCGCTAAAACGTGCCTTGGGATGATGCTGAGCAAAATGCTCGTCCGTATCAGTCACGGCAGCGCCCACGGTAAAGTACGCACTCGGGATCTCACTCGAGATAAGCGCAAAGTCCTCGCTCGCCATGGCGTGGAACAGCGGCAGGAAGGCGACCTTGGGCAGCGTCGCACCCACATAGCCAAGCGAAGCCTGGGTCATGTTGTCATCGAGGACGAGCGGGGGAACATCCGAGAGGGTCTCGATGGCCGCCGGCGTGCGATAGGTCGCGGCAACACCTTTGACAACCTCCGCGATGCGGGTCTTGAGGTGCTCCATGAGCTCGACGTCGAAGCCGCGCAGTGTGCCTTCCAGCACGCAGGTATCTGGAATGACGTTGGCCGCTTGGCCACCGGCAAACTTACCCACGGTCAGTGCGACCTCCTTGGCCGCCGGCACCTCGCGAGAGATAAGCTCCTGAAGCGCCAGGTGCACATGCACGCCGGCCGTGATGGGGTCGATGCAGATCTCGGGGCTCGAGCCATGGCCACCCTTGCCCTGCAGCGTGATGCGGAAACCGTACACGCCCGAGAGCGCCGGACTCCCATAGAGCACCAGGCCAAGCGGCGACTGGCTATTGACATGCATGGCAAAGGCGGCCTGGGGACGCGGGTTCTGTAGCAGACCGTCGGCGATGGCGGCGCGGGCACCCTCAAAGGTTTCCTCGCCCGGCTGGAACAGCAACTTAACTGTGGCGTTAGCGTCGACAAGCTCGGACTCGCGGGCCTTGAGCAAACGGGCCGCGCCGAGCAGCGCCGTCGCATGCATATCGTGGCCACAAGCGTGCATGCAGCCGTTGGTGGAAGCGAAAGGCTCGCCCGATTCCTCGACAACGGGCAGGGCATCCATGTCGCCGCGAAGCATGATGACCGTACCGGCCTGTTCGTCCGTGCAGACGCCATTGCCCTGGGCCGCGGCGGCACCGGCGCCGACAAGGCCCACAACACAGGAACCATCGACGAGCGTGGCAAATGGGATTTCCATCTCGGTCAGGCGCGCTTGAATATACGCAGAGGTCTGCGGGAGGCTATTACCCAGCTCGGGCATCTGGTGTAAATCGTGTCGCCACACAGCGAGCTCGTCTGCAAAAGCCTGAGCTTCTGCAACGAGACCGTCACCGATAGCGGCCTGCGCCGCTGCGGTGGCCTTGGGCGCTGATTGCGGTTGAAGATCGGACAGAGCTGGTGCCATAAATGCCCTCCAGTAACGTTTTTGCAGCAAGCACTTTGATAGCGTAAAGTGCAAGGTACAACTTTAAGGGCGACGCATAAAAAATGCCGCCCCGAGAGGGCGGCGCAACAAGTTGTTTACAATTGCGGGCGCGGCTTTTTGCGCAAAAAATCGAAGTGAGTCTCGCTCAAGATAATCGACAGGAAGATAAGCACGAAGCCGGCGAGCAGGCGCGAGGTGAGCGCCTCCCCCATCAGCAGCACCGAAAACAACACGCCCGAAGGCGACTCCATCGAAAGAAGCAGTGAGCCCGTCGAGGCGGGGACATGCGCCAAACCGACGTTTTGGACGAGCAGCGCCGCGCATGTGCAGCCCACCGAGAGGAAAACAGCCACACCGATAAACTCCGGCGTCCATGCAGAGAGGGGCGCCTGAGTCTCGAATAGCAGCGACGTGATTAAACTCAAAACGCCATTGCCCACAAACATCCAAAACGTGATGACGTTGATGTCCATCTTGCGACCGTACTTGGCAGTCACCGCCATCTGGATGGCGAAGAAGATCGCGCCGCCCAAGGTAATAACATCGCCGGCATTGAACTCGACGCTATCGAGCGCTACCAGGCCAATACCCGCCAGGCACAACAACGCTGCACCCAGGTTATACCGGGTAAGCTTTTCACCGCTCAGGACATAGCTTGCAAACGGCACAAGGATGCAATACGTGCCGGTCAAAAAAGCGCTCTTGCCCGCCGTGGTCTGTGCCAGGCCGATCGTCTGCAAACCGTAGGCACCCCACATGAGCGCGCCCATGCCAAGCCCGACGATCAGGTTGCGGGCATTGAAATGAGCGATGATGCGCTTATGGAAAATTGCAAACATAACCAGTGATGCCGGGAGAAAGCGAACATAGACCAGCTCGAACACCGGAATGGTGTCGAGTGCGTCCTTCATAGTGGTAAAGGAGTAGCCCCAGATAATCGCCACCGAAAGCAGTAGAACTTTCCAGAACAACGGCGAGCGTGCGCCGGCACCCCGGGGAATACCACCCGCGCCCAAATCCTCACGGGCTACAGGGCTATCGGGCATGTTTTCGATTTCGTTGGCAGCGTATTGGGCCATGGAACATCCTCGCACTCAATCTGGGCGTGGTGTCCGCACGCGTATGGCTGCGTGCCGCCTCATGGTCAAATAAAAACGGGACGCGCCGGACCCCCGGCACGCCCCGCTACTGTAGCAACAACCAGCGTTGCACCGCAATCCAGCCCACTAAAGCGTCAGCAAAGTGAACCTCGATGTTTTGTCAATGTCACGCTGTTGTACTAAATAAGCTTCGTGCTTTCAAGCTTTTCGATAATCCAGTCGTTGGCTTTGATGACCGGACGGCGGAAGACGACGCCCAGGGCCAGCGACGGAATCAGATAGCTCGCCAGAATACCCAGCTCAACCCAGTACTCCATATGGTAGGCGCCTGCCATGGCAGCATGCATGGCGTTGATGCCGTGAGTGAACGGCAGGAACGGATAGATCGCCTGGAACACAGGACCGGTCATCTCGATGGGGAACGTGCCGCCCGAACCGCCGACCTGCATGACCAGCAGCACGACGGCGAGCGCCTTGCCGATATCGCCAAACGAAACCGTAAGCGTGTAGACGATATTGGAGAACACGAGACTCGCGACCCAGCCCGCCAGCACAAACTGCAGCGGGTCGTCGCACTGGATGCCAAAGAACAGGATGTCGCCCGCACACACGAGCGTTGCCTGCAGCAGGGCCAGACCGCCAAAGAACAGGTAGCGGCCCAGGTAGATCTCGTGCAGGCGCACGGGGATGAGCTCGTTGATAAGCTCATCGTCAACCGAGACCTTCATCATGGCCGCCAGCACGATCGAGCCGACCCAGAGCGACAGAATCGTGTAGAACGGCGCCATGGCCGAGCCGTAGTTGCGGATCGGATAGACCGGCTTGCGATCGAGCGCGACGGGGCCGGAAAGCGACACGGCCAGACCCTCGGGATCGTTGCCAATCATCGTCTTGATCGTGGCGAGGTCATCCGACATCAAGGCGCCGTCGAGCTCGTCCTTAAACGCACTGATCTTGTCCGACGCCTCGCCCAGCTGATCAGAAGCCTTGTTGACCAGCTTTGCAGCCTTGGAGAGGCCCTTTGCCAGCGAACCGGATGCGTCGGTCAGGCCGCCTACGGCGCTATCCAGGTCGCCCGAGATGCCATCAAGCGAGTCCAGAATGCCCAAAACCGTCTTCTTGAGCTCCTTGGCCTTAACCGAGAACGTGGAATCGTAATCGGATTTGGCACCCGCGATGCCGGCCTTGGCATCAGCGATGGCCTGATCGACCTCGGCACGCGAGTTGTTGACCTCGGCCATGCTATCGGAGAGAGACTTCGCGGTAGCCGCCAGATCCTTGGCATTGTTGCGGTACTCAACGGCGATTCTGCCCAGCGACGTCGCGGCGGACTTGAGGCCGTCCTTCAAATTCTCATCGCTCACCTGGTCGGCAAGGCTGCGGAGCTGATCGGCCATCGCATCGATATCCTTGGCGCGCGCATTGAGGGCCGCAGCGGCATCGTTGAGTTGGGACACCGTAAGGTCGACATGCTGGTTTACGGTGTCGAACGCCTTCGCGAGCTCGGCAGACACATTGTCGAACGAACCAGCACTTCCATCGATTGCGGCATCGATGGCATCGTTTGCCGCCTTAAGCGCTTCTTTGGAATCATCGATGCCGCTTTTGGCATGTTCCATGAGCTGCTTTGTCGACTCATCGACGGCACCGGTCTGCTTGAGCATGCCGCTCGCCGACGTCAGCGAATCGGACGTGGAGCTCAAAATGCCCGCCAGCGACGAAGCATTTGCCTGAACGTCTCGCAGGTCCTCAATCGAATCGCCGAGCGTCGAGGACAGGTTGGCGATAAAGTTGCTGACCTGGTCGGTGCTCATGTAATCGAGCAGGCTGGACACCGTCTTAAGACCGATGCTCGTAATGGTCTCGGTAAAAGTTTCGTTAACCTGGCTCTGGACGGCGCTCGAACCCTTCTCGGTCACGATCTGCGCAATGGCGTTGGCCTTCTGATTCTCGTAGAACTCGATATCGGCATGCTTCACGTCGGTCGAGAAAAGCGTCATCATGTCAGCGCTAAACGTTTTGGGGATAACGACGGCAGCATAGTACGCGCCCGACTTAACGCCCTCGATAGCCTTTTCGCGATTGTTGAGCACAACCCAATCGAAGCTCTCGTTGCCGCGTAGGGTGGCGGTCACGTTTTCGCCCACGTTAACCTCGACGGGGATCAAATCGCTCTCGTAACCCTCATCGGTGTTGACCACGGCGATCTTAAGATTGCCGGTGTTGCCGTACGGATCCCAGCTGCCGGCGATGTTAAACCACGCGTACAGACACGGTACGATAATGAGGCCCATCACGACAACCAAGCCGATCACGGAGCGAGACACGTTTTGGACATCGCGCTTAAACAGATGCAGGATGTTCTTCATTTATGCCTCACCTCCTTTGGAGTGCTTGCCAAGCGCGGTGGTATCTCCATCATTTGTGGCTGTGCTGTCGCTGCCCTGAGATTTATGGTGCGAGCCGATATGCGGCAAGCGGCCCGTGGACTGATCGCCGCCCTTGGCACCACGCTCGCTGGCGTTGAGGCCAAACATGTGGCGGGCGGCAGGAATGGCGGCCGTGTGTTCGCGCATCTCGCGACGCAGGTCCTCATCCGAAAGCGCCGAGATGCGCATCTGGGTATTGAGGCTCGCGCGGATATATTCGATATTGATAAGCCAGCCGCAGATGGCAATAACCGAGATGATCCAAATGACCAGCAGGATGATCTTGCCGTTATTGTCGATATCGAGAACCGTCGACAGGACAAAGAGCAGGACCTGAACGCCGACTACAGCGGCAAAACCGCCCTTGATGTAGTACGGGTAGCGATGTTCAAAGGCGACCGCATGATCGAGCAGTTCGCGACGGTACGAATCGGAATCGAGCATGACGCGCATGGCCGTGCGCAGCGAGTAGCGCTGGCGCGGCAGGTCGTTGGACTCGCAAATCATCATACCGGTCGTGGAGAGCTGTTTATCAAAGAGCAGGTTAAGGTTGAGCAGCAGCGGACGCAGCTGCAGGCCGATAAAGAGCGCCACGATCAAGAACACGCCCAGAATGCACAGGTTAAACAGGTAGTTGAACGAATACATGCCGCCGACCGTCTCGCGCAGCAGATTGATGCCGTAGGTAAAGGGCAGCAGCGGGTGCAGCCACTGGAAGAAGCCGGGCATCATCTCGATGGGGTACATGCCCGACGAACCCGGGATCTGCACGATGACGAGAATGACGCCGATAGCCTTGCCGATATGCTTAAACGTGGTGGACAGCGCATAGATGATATTGACGTAGGTGAACG
>CAUHIY010000076.1:0-9022 GCA_959606405.1 uncultured Collinsella sp.
CCGGTACGGCTGCGAACCAGGTTGAGCACGATCACGAGTGCGACCATGACCAGGATGGCACCGGCGAGGAAGGTCGAGTACGTCGACACACCCGATGCGCCCTGCGCGCCCTTGATGATGGCGGTGCCGTCCTCGAGCAGATGCAGGTCGTCGATCGTAGAGTTGCCCGTGATGTTAAAGATCACGTGCAGGCCGCGGGAGTCGACGCCCACGATAAGGCAGGTGACGATTTCTTTGATGATCTCGCCAAAAGCCAGGGTCACGATGGCCAGATAGTCGCCGCTCAGGCGCAAGACCGGGATACCAATCAAGAAGCCCAAGATGGCTGCGGCGATAGCGCCGACCACAATGCTGATGATCAGGCGCATCGGGTCGGACGGAACGGCGCTCTCCAGCGCGACGGCGATGACGATTCCCGTATAGGCGCCGACGCTCATAAAGCCCGCGTGGCCCAGCGACAGGTCGCCCGCGATGCCGACGACGAGGTTAAGGGAAATGGCCATGACGATATAGGCCGTGATGGGAACCAGCTGACCGGCGATCATGCGCGGAATCATGTGGTTAGACTGCATAAAGAACACGATGGCGAACGCCACAAGGCACATGGCGTACGTGACAAAGTCGTGACGCGTCTGCTTGTCTTTAAGAAACTTCATAACGCTCACCTACACCTTCTCGGGGACGTACTTGCCCAAGAGGCCGGCAGGCTTGACGAGCAGGACGATGATCAGAACACCAAAGACGATGGAGTTGGCAAGGCTCGTGGAAATGTAAGCCTGCGCCATCGCCTCGATGATACCGATGAGAATGCCACCGACAAAAGCGCCGGGGATGGAGCCGATGCCACCGAAGACTGCGGCGTCGAAGGCCTTGATGCCAGGCATGGCACCCGTCGTGGGTTGCAGCACCGGCGAGTAGGAGCACAGCAGCACGCCGGCGATGGCGGCAAGGGCAGAGCCGATGGCAAACGTCATCGAGATGGTGCGGTTGACGTTGATGCCCATGAGCTGAGCGGCGGCCTTGTCCTCGGACACGGCGCGCATGGCTTTGCCCATCTTGGTCTTTCCTGTAAAGAACATCAGGCCGGCCATGATAACCAGGCAGGCGACGATGGTGACGAGCGAGACGGCGCTTACGTTGAACTTGGCCAAGAACTCCGGCACCTGGAAGGTGACGAGCGAAGTGAAGTTCTTGGGCGTGGCGCCCCACAGAAGCTGCGCGGCGTTCTGCAGGAAGTAAGACACGCCGATAGCCGTGATCAGAACGGCCAGCGGGCCTGCTTGGCGCAGCGGCTTATAGGCCAGACCCTCAATGAGAACACCGAGAACCGTGCAGGCCACGCAAGAGAGAACTACAGATGCCCAGCCCGGGAGGCCGAGATACGACGTGGCGCAGAACGAGACATAGGCACCGACCATGATGACATCGCCGTGAGCGAAGTTCAGCATCTTGGCGATACCGTAGACCATGGTGTAGCCCAACGCGATGATGGCGTAGACGCTGCCCATGGACAGGCCGTTGACCAGGTATTGGATAAAGACCGTCATGTTCCACATCCCCCTTTCGAATAGGTTTCCAGTTGATGTATGAAACAGGGACGTTACATCGTCCCTAGATACCAAGCAAGCAGGGAAGGCCAAAACCTCCCCTGCTTGGGATCAAAACCGCTCTATGTAAGGCGGCCAATTAGGCCTGTACGTACTTGCCGTCGGTGATGACGTACGCCGTGGGCTCCTTCTGGACCTGGCCCTTGTCGTTCCAGGAGAGCTTGCCAGTCAGACCGTCAACAGTAATGTTGCGCATAGCCTCGGGAAGTTTCTCGGCAACCTCGGTGGGGTCGGCGTCGACACCCAGGCCGGCCTCCTTGAGAGCCTCGACCACCGCATGCACGCCGTCGTAGGCGTCGGCGGCAAACTGGTCGGGGGTATCGCCGTACTTATCTTTGTAAGCGTTGACGAAGTCGGCGTTCTTCTCGTCGTCGGCTGAGAACGGGGTCATGAGCAGCAGACCCTCGGCAAGAGAGGTGTCGAAGCCCTCAACGCCCAGGATGCCGTCCATGCCATCGCAGCCCATCATCTTGACATCGTAGCCCATGTCCTTGGCGTTCTTGAGCAGGACGGACGCCGGCGTGTAGTAGATCGGCGCGAAGATCATGGTGGCGCCGGCCTGCTTGGCCTTGGTCAGCTGGTTGGTAAAGCTCGTGGCGGAGTCGTCCTTAAAGGTCTCCTCGTCAACAATCTCGAGCTTAGACTCAGCGGCCTGGGCCTTAAAGGAATCTGCGATGCCCGAAGAATAGGCGTCGCCGGAGTTATAGAAGAGCACGAACTTCTCGTCCGCATACTTCTGCGCCAGGAACTTGGCAGCGTTGACACCCTGGTTGGGGTCGGTGAAGCAAACCTGGAAGACGCAATCCTTGCCCTTGGTAACGTCCTCGGAGGACGCGGACGGGGTGATCATGAACGCCTTGGGGTCGTTACCGCACTCTGCGGCAACGGCAACCGACGCACCCGTGGTGGTCGGACCGACGAGGGCCTGCATGCCCCAGTCGAGCAGGGTGTTGAAGGCGTTGACGGCCTTCTCGCCGTCAGCCTGGTCGTCCTCGGCCTTGCTGACAAGCGGCAGCTCCTTGGTCGAGAAATCCTTGCAGCCAAGCTCGACAGCCTGTGTAACGGACTTGCCGTAGGACGCGTTGGCGCCGGTCAGCGGGCCGATGGTGCCGATCTTAAACGAAGCGTCGCCCGACGCGGAACCGCTGTCGCCGCCGTTGGAGGAGCAGCCAGCTAGAATGGACATCGCCCCCAGACCTGCTGCGCTCGCGATAACGCTCCTGCGATTCATAACAGGGTTCAATGACTTACCGGTGAGGCTCGACATGCGGCTCTCCTCTCAAATCTCGTCGGGTTTCGGTTACCCGACAGGCCATCCTTCGCCGTGTTCGGCGTTCGCAAAATACTAGACGCTTTAGTTAAGGAAAGTGGCGATTATTTCAACTTTTCTTTTGATTTGTTCATTTATCCATAATCATGCGTATTTCTATTGGTTTATGCAGTTTAGCCACTTTATTGTGTGAAAGTAATGTTTCCGTTCTGTTACAGGCGTCCCCGCCCTGAATAAAACGGCCCCACCGGTCTCGTTATATGCACTTAGGCGGCGATGTACTTGCCGTCCTGAATCACATAGGCCGTAGCGGGCTTTTCGACTTGGCCCTCATCGTTCCACGTCAGCTCGCCCGTCAGGCCCTCGATCTTGATCTTGCGCATGGCCTTGGTGAGCTGGTTGGTAAAGCTCGTGGAAGAATCGTCCTTAAAGGTCTCGGTATCAACGATATCAAGCTTGGACGCCTTGGCCTGCTCGGCAAAGGCGTCGGCAACGCCCGAGCTGTACGTATCGCCGGAGTTGTAGAACAGGGCGACCTTGGCGTCCGTATACTTCTCGGCCAAGAACTTCGCGGCGCTGGTGCCCATGGTGGGGTCGGTGAAGCAAACCTTATGGTGCAAACGTTGACAGTTTGTTACGGAGTTCCGTTTGTAGCGAGCGTGTTTCCAATGTTTCCGCAGCGTTTCGGGGGTGGCGTTTTGTGCTGCTCCCGCTGCCAGGCAAGCACGCGCCCGCACTTCACGCTAGAATGCACTCAACCTTTAAGCGGTTAATCCATCCATAAGATGCACGAAGGAGCTATCTATGAGCGAACCCATGCGCACCGTGAACGTCGGTCTGATCGGTCTGGGAACCGTCGGCGGCGGCGTGGCCCGTCTGATCAAGAGCCACCACGATGAGTACCTGGCAGCCTACGGCATCGACCTTAAGCTGACCCGCGCCTGCGCGCTTGCTTGGGAGCAGGCCGAGGCAGCAGGCATTGAGCGCGAGGCCTTTACGAGTGACTGGCACGATGTCGCAACCGACCCCGCCGTCGACATCGTCGTCGAGCTGATCGGCGGCGAGCATCCCGCAACCGAGATCTTCACCACTGCCTTTGAGCACGGCAAGCACGTCGTCTCTGCCAACAAGGCCCTGCTGGGCCGTCACGTCGAGACGCTTGCCGAGAAGGCGCGCGCGTGCGGCGTGCAGATTAAGTGCGAGGCCAGCTGCGGCGGCGGCATCCCCATCGTGAGCACGCTTGAGCACGACCTGGTAGGCAACAAGATCCTGACCATCGCCGGCATCCTCAACGGCACCACCAACTACATCCTGTCGCGCATGGACGCCGAGGGCGCCGATTACGCCGACGTACTTGCCGACGCACAGGCAAAGGGCTATGCCGAGGCCGACCCGTCCGCCGACGTCGACGGCTTCGATGCCGCCAGCAAGACAGCCATCCTCGCCTCCATCGGCTTTGGCACCCGCGTTACCACCGACGATGTGTACCAGCAGGGCATCCGCACCATCGGTGCCGAGGATATCGCCCAGGCCCGCGAGCTCGGCTACACCATCAAGCTGCTGGGCATCGCCCGCAACACCAACGCCGGCGTCGACGTTCGCGTGCATCCCACGCTCATCCCGGCAGACCATATGCTCGCCAAGGTCAACGGCGCCATGAACGCCGTCTACGTGGTAGGCGACGCCGTGGGCGAGACCATGTTCTACGGTGCCGGCGCAGGCTCCTTCCCCACCGCGAGCGCCGTCGTGGGCGATATCCTGTCGCTCTCCGAGCAGATCAGCCGCGGCGTGGCTCCGCTGCCCGAGATTGAGCCCTATGGTCACAACCTCGCCTTTAAGCCCATGGACGAGCTCCAGACCAAGTACTATGTGCGCCTGAAAGTCGCCGACCGCGTGGGCGCCCTGTCCGAGACGGTCGACATCTTTGCCAAGCACAACATCTCGATCTCGCTCATCAACCAGGTCGAGGACGGCAAGTCGGGCGCCAGCGATACTTGCTCGGTCATCTTCCTGACGCACCGCGCGCTCGAGAAGGACGTCCAGGCTGCCACCGCCGAGCTTGCCAGCGTCGACTGCGTAGCCGAGGTCGCCAACGTCCTGCGCATCGAGGACGTTGAGGCTTGGACCGAAGGCGTCATGGCGAACTAGCTCAACGCTCGCCTAGCAATACACGCTTTGAGGGCTCCCGTCCGATGCGGGACGGGAGCCCTTTTGTCTCCTGCCCTAAGCACAACGGCAGAGCACATTTGCGCGAGCCGCTCATCGGTAACGCGGGCTACCGTTCACCGATATGCAAACACGGCCGATTCCAGTTACGGCTACGCTGTGCTGCGAATGTCCGCCCGCGATGAGAGGAAATACCATGTTGCTCGAGGGCAAGAAAGCAATCATCACCGGAGGCACGCGCGGTATCGGCTATGCCATCGCCTGCCGTTTTATCGAGGAAGGCGCCGCCGTCACCGTCTTTGGCTCGCGTCAGGAGACCGCCGATGCGGCCGTTGAGAAGCTGACAGCCGCCTATCCCGACGCCAAGGTCTGGGGCCGCTCCTGCGACCTCACCTCACTCGAAGCCGTGACCGAGGCCTTTACCCAGGCTGCAGCCGACATGGGCGGCTTGGACACGGTCGTCAACAATGCCGGTATCTCCCAGCGTTCACCCCTCTTGGACTACACGGCCGAGGAGTTCGCAAAGGTCATGGACCTTAACGTCGTCGCCGTCTTTAATGGCCACCAAGCTGCCGCCAAGATCATGACCGAGGCCGGCCACGGCGGCACCATCACCACCACGAGCTCGATGGTTGCCAAGTACGGCCAGCCCTCTGGCGTCGGCTATCCAACGTCCAAGTTTGCCGTCAACGGCATGGTCCAGTCGCTCTCGCGCGAGCTCGCCCCCATGGGCATTCGCGTCAATGCCGTAGCACCCGGTGTAACCAAAACCGACATGGTCGCCAACCTGCCTGAAGAGGTTATTAAGCCCATCGTCGCCACCATTCCGCTGGGTCGCATGGGCGAGCCCGAGGATGTCGCCAACGCCTTTGTTTTCCTGGCGAGCGACATGTCCTCCTACGTCACGGGCGCCGTGCTCCCCGTCGACGGAGCCGCCCGCTCTTAAGGGACCACAAGCCTCAGCTCCCAGCCTCAACATAGTCCAACAAAGAAGGCGCGCCGTCTGCATCAACTGCAGGCAGCGCGCCTTCTTCTGTTTGAAAGGGAAGCTGTGTCCCGGAATTCCGACTCAGACCGGGACGCAGCTTCCCTCAGGGCCATGTTTCGGAAAGAGCGCCCCGTTTTGAACGCCGATTCTGGAATACCGTTTCCGCAACGGATCTCTCGCGGAAACTGCATCCCACTCTGAGCGCCCATTCCGGGACACAGTTTCCCAACGGCCCCCGTTTCGGAAACCACATCCCGTTCCGAGCCTTCAAAGCGGGACGCGGCTTCCCCGAGAGAGTATCGACTACTTGCCGTCGTCGTCCTCGGCTTCTTCTCTTGCATAGAGCTCCAACATGCGGCGGCGGTATTCGCGCACGGCGAGCTTGGCGCGCTCCAGGCGGCGACGCTCGCGCGGGGTCAGCTCGGACGGGTCGACCTCATCACCATAGGTCTTATCGGCAAGAAGATGCGCCGCGTCCACGATGCGGGCATCGATGTGGCCGCTCGCCGCCTCGGCGGAAAGACGCTCGGCAATCGTATCGAGCGTAGGCAAGCCCTCGAATACGCGACCATGGCCATGCGAAGTCAGCAGCTCGTGCTCACGTGCGAGCAGGCTCGCCAAATCGTGATGGGCGCGCAGGATGTCGAGCGCATCGGATGGATGCTCGGCAACTTCTGCCACGGCGGCGACCGGCGCGGCGTCGACCACGCGGTAGAAGAGCTGCGCGAGCAACGGCATCAAGAACACCGTGATGGCACCGGCAGCGACCATGACCGACGCAATATCTTGCGACAGCGCGCCCGCGTTGACGGCAACGCTTGTCACGGCAACGATGATCGGCAGGGCCGTGGTGCAGTACAGGGCCACGGTAATGCGACCATACGCCGACACATCGCGCGTCGCAGGACAAATGCTCATAGAAATAAGAATGGGCACGGCACGAATAATCAACAACGCCACGATAAAGCCCACGAGCAGACCCGGGCGCGACGCCACGGCCGTCAGATCGATCTTTGCGCCCGATACGGTAAAGAATACCGGAATCAAAAAGCCGTAGGCCAGGCCATCGAGCTTGGTCTCGAGCGTATGGTTGCCCTCGGGGATGATATAGCGCAGGACAAAGCCGGCGGCAAAAGAACCCAACACGATGTCGAGATCAAAGACGGCCGAGAACGCCACGAGTGTGACCAGGATGAGCACCGTCAGGCGCACGAAGGTCTGCGACGTGGTATCGGCGCGTTCCTCGACAAACGCAAAGAAGCGGCTGCCGACACGCTTGGAGCGGCTTGGGACCACAGCCAGCAACACGCAAACCACCGCAAACAAGCCAAGGATTACGAGCGTTTGGATGCCAGTGCGGGCAGACAGCAGCACCGACATGGCGAGCACAGGGCCGAGCTCACCCCAGGTGCCATACGCGAGAATCGAGTCGCCCACACGCGTGCCAGTGAGCGAGCGCTCACGCATGATGGGCACGAGCGTGCCGAGCGCCGTCGAAGTGAGGGCAAGCGTCACGGCGATACCGTCGAAATGACTGACTGAGAACCACGGGGTAAAGCGCACGGCAAGCCAGGCGATACCAAACGTGACGACCCACGTCGCCAAGCCGTAGCGCCCCTCGACGCCCGTGATGCTCTTGGGGTCGATCTCAAAGCCGGCAAGCAGGAACAAGAAGGCCAGGCCCAGCTCGGACACAAGCGAGACCTCAGCATCTACATGGATGACGCCGAGCATATGGGGTCCCAGCACCGCGCCGAGCACGAGCAAAAAGACCGTCTCGGGAACGGGTTTTCCGGGAATCGCCGAGGCGATAAAAGGACTCGCAAAGGCCACGAGTGCGATGATGGCGAGCGAAACGAATGCCATGTGATGCCTTTCTCTTGTTTGCGCTTCACTGTAGCACCCTCGCCGTCCTCAACGCGCCGCGAGCTGTCGTATCATAGTGAGGTTTACAAACATGTGGCTCAAGGCGACCGCAGGGCAGACCCCGCAAACCGACCGCTGCCGCATACCGTACCGTACGCCCAACCGATCAGGAAGGCAGGAACCAATGGTCTCTCGTATCTACGTGGAGAAGAAACCCGGGTTCGACGTCGAGGCTCAGCAGCTCAAGGGCGAGCTGACCGAAATTCTCGGCATCAAGGGCATCGAGGCCCTGAGGATCATCAACCGCTACGACGTCGAGGGCATCGACGAGGAGCTTTTCCGCTCCTGCGTGCCGACCGTCTTTAGCGAGCCCCAGGTCGATGTGACCTACGACGAGCTCCCCGCAAGCGATGGCGCCGTCTTTGCCGTCGAATTCCTGCCTGGCCAGTTTGACCAGCGCGCCGACTCCGCCAGCGAGTGCGTGCAGCTCATCAGCCAGGGCGAGCGCCCCGCCGTGCGCTCCGCCAAGGTCTATATCATCTCGGGCGCTCTGGACGAAGCCGCCATCGAGGCCATCAAGCACTACGTGGTGAACCCCGTCGAGGCGCGCATCGCCTCGCTCGACCTGCCCGAGACGCTGTACATGGAGACCCCCGAGCCCCAGCCCGTCGAGGTGCTCGACGGCTTCCGCGAGCTCGACGAGGCCGGCCTTGCCGCCTTTATCGCCGATCGCGGCCTTGCCATGGACGAGGCGGACATCGCCTTCTGCCAGCAGTACTTCCGCGATGAGGACCGCGACCCCACCATCACCGAGATCCGCGTGATCGACACCTACTGGTCCGATCACTGCCGCCACACCACCTTCGGCACCGTCCTGGACGACGTGACGATCGACGACGCCGTGGTGCAGCAAGCCTTCGACCGCTACATGGAGATGCGCCACGAACTCGGCCGCGACGCCAAGCCCGTCTGCCTCATGGACATGGGCACCATCGGCGCCAAGTATCTTAAGAAGACCGGCGTCATGACCGATGTCGATGAGTCCGAGGAGATCAACGCCTGCACCGTCAAGGTGAAGGTCGATGTCGACGGCGAGGACCAGGACTGGCTGTTCCTGTTTAAGAA
>CAUHIY010000077.1:0-8918 GCA_959606405.1 uncultured Collinsella sp.
GGCCCTGTTGCCTTGCAGGTCGCCCAGCTCGGGCGCAATATCGACAATGTAGCCTGCGGCGGCACGGTTGCCAAAGTGGACCAGAACCGTCGATCCGACCTGGGCCTCGTCGGCAAGGGACTCGGGAATGCCGTAAGCAAACGGTTCAGACAGCGCACGGGTGGGGATGTCGAGAACCACGCTCGTGTAGGCGGTAATGGGCTCAGGTACAGGCTCGGACTTGGCCGGAACCGGAGCAGGCTCGGGCGTGGCCGGAGTCTGCTCCGGTTCCGGCGAACCAAACAGCGACAGTTGCTCGGCCATGGTCTCTGTGCCTCCCATCCCATACGTCTTTAGAAACAAGAGCCCCACTCGTGGTGAGCGGGGCTCGGATACATGCGTTTGCGCGACTGTTACAGCGCCATCGTGCGGGCGCGGTCGATGCGCGCCAGGCAGTCGTCGCGGCCGACGAGCGCCATGGTCTCGCCCAGCGGAGGGCTCACCATGTTGCCGCAGACGGCGACGCGTACGGCCTGGAACACCACGCGCTTCTTGAGGTCCATCTGCTCGGGCAGCGGCTCAAGCGCGGCGTCGATGTTCGCGGCGGTCCACTCGGTAACACCCTCAAGCGCGGTCTTGGCGGCGTCCAGAATGGCGCCCATGCCCTCCTTGGCCAGGCCCTTGTTGACGGACTTCTCGTCATACTCGAGCGTCTCGGCCGTGGCAAAGATGGGGGCGGCGACGGTCACGGCGTCAGCCGGCATCTTGGTGCGCGGCTTGACGATAGAAGCGAGCGCGTCGATCCAGTCCTCGCCGTACTCGACATTGCCCTCGATGAGGCCTGCCTCGTGCAGCTCGGGGACCATGATCTCGTCGGCAAACTGAGCATCGGACATGCCGTTGATGTACTCGGCATTGACCCAGTCGAGCTTCTTGGGGTCGAAGGTCGCCGGGTTCTTGGAGATGCGGTCGAGCGAGAACTTGCTGGCCAAGACATCGCGCGGGATGATCGTGGTCTCGCCGTCGAGCGACCAGCCGAGCAGCGCCAGGTAGTTAACGAAGGCGTCGGGCAGGTAGCCGGCATCGCGGTACTCCTCCACCGAAGTGGCGCCATGGCGCTTGGAGAGCTTCTTGCCGTCGGCGCCCAGGATCATGGAGATATGGGCAAACGTGGGCACGGGCGCGCCGAGGGCCTCGTAGACCATGACCTGGCGCGGGGTGTTGGAAAGGTGGTCGTCGCCACGAATGACATGAGTGATCTTCATCATGGCATCGTCGACGACGGTCGCGAAGTTGTAGGTGGGCGTGCCGTCGGAGCGGAAGATGACAAAGTCGTCGAGCTCCTTGGCGTCGAAGGTAACCTCGCCATGGACGGCGTCGTGGATGACGACGTCGCCACGGTCCTCGGGCACCTTGATGCGCAGGACGTAGGGCTCGCCGGCCTCGATGCGGCGGCGTGCCTCCTCGGGATCGAGATCGCGGCAACGGCGCTGATAGCCCTGGAAGGGGTCCTTGCGCTCCTGAGCGGCCTTGCGATCGGCCTCGAGCTGCTCCTTGGTGCAGAAGCAGGGATAGGCCTTGCCCTCATCCCAGAGCTGCTGGGCGGCCTGCTTGTACAGGTCCAGGCGCTCGGTCTGTGCGTAGGGGCCATAGTCGCCGCCCACCTCGGGACCCTCGTCCCAGTCCAAGCCCAGCCAACGCATGGCGCGCAGGATGATCTGCGTGTTCTCGTCGGTGGAACGGGTGGGGTCGGTGTCGTCGATGCGCAGGATGAACGTGCCGCCGTTTGCGCGGGCAAAAGCCCAGTTATAGATAGCGGTGCGGGCGCCGCCGATGTGCAGCTTGCCCGTCGGTGAGGGTGCAAAGCGGACGCGAACGTCTGATGCCATGGAAATCTCCTCGATTGCAGGATGGATGTCTAACCGCATCAGTATAAAGCATCAAAGCAACCTCCGCACAAAGGGCACCGACCTACTCATTGGGGACAGACTTAAATGATCAGTCGTTGGAGACGTTCTTAGTTTAAGGCTGGTCATTTAAGTCTGTCCCCAATGAGTGGGTGCGGAAAGGGTGTGAATGTTTGATTTACGCGCTATGATGTGCCCTTGGATAGAGAGCCCGGCGGAATGGTAACGGTCGCCGGGACACGTTTTTGAAAGGACAATCATGTCAGAAGAACTTCGTTCCATCCCGCCCCAACACGGGTCCTTTGTTTTTACGTCGGAGTCGGTGACCGAAGGTCATCCCGATAAGATCGCTGACCAGATCAGCGACGCCGTCCTCGACGCAATCCTCGCCAAAGAAATAGAGCTCCAGGAGCAGGGCTACATCGCCCCCAACGGCGTGCCCGCCAACGTGGAGAACGTCCGCTGCGCCTGCGAGACCCTCGTGACCACCGGCACCGTCATCGTTGCCGGCGAGATCCGCACCCAGGCCTACGTCGACGTGCAGGAAATCGCCCGCGGCGTTATCCGTCGCATCGGCTACAACCGCGCCAAGTTCGGTTTTGACTGCGATACCTGCGGCGTCATGAGCCTCATCCACGAGCAGTCCCCCGATATCGCCCAGGGCGTCGACGAGTCGTTTGAGACCCAGACCGGCGCCACCACCGACCCGATCGACCTGATCGGCGCCGGCGACCAGGGCATGATGTTCGGTTATGCCTCCAACGAGACCAAGACCCTCATGCCCATGCCGCACTACCTTGCAAGCCGCCTGGCCGAGCGCTTGGCCGCCGTGCGCCACGACGGTACCCTCGCCTATCTGCGTCCCGACGGCAAGACCCAGGTCACCGTGCGCTACGAGGAAGGCAAGCCCGTCGAGGTCACGACCATCGTCATCTCCACGCAGCACGCCGCCGAGATCGAGGACATGGACAAGATCAAGGCCGACCTCATCGAGCACGTCATCACCCCGGTCATGGCCGCCGAGAATATGCCGTGGGACAACGCGGACATCTACGTGAACCCCACCGGTCGCTTTGTCGTTGGCGGCCCCATGGGCGACACGGGCCTCACCGGCCGCAAGATCATCGTCGACACCTACGGCGGCTACGGCCGTCACGGCGGCGGTGCCTTTAGCGGCAAGGACTGCACTAAGGTCGACCGCTCCGCCGCGTATGCCGCGCGCTGGGTCGCCAAGAACGTGGTCGCCGCCGGCCTGGCCGACCGCTGCGAAGTCGAGCTTGCCTACGCCATCGGCGTTTCCAAGCCCCTCTCAATCATGGTCGACACCTTCGGTACCGCATATGTTGCCGAGGACAAGATCGTTGAAGCTGTAGAGAAGACCTTCGACCTGCGCCCGGGCGCAATCATCCGCGACCTAGACCTGCGTCGCCCCATCTACGAAAAGACGGCAGCCTACGGCCACTTCGGCCGAGAAGACGCCGACTTCACCTGGGAGAAAACCGATCGAGTCGAAGAACTCAAAGCAGCCTGCGGCCTGTAAGCTTACGAGAAAAGCCACAACCAAATAACAACGCACCAAAAGAAGTACCGGCCCCAACCGGTACTTCTTTTTTATTTAAAGGTGGTGAAGATGAGCCTACCTGGGACATGGAATAAATCACAGGCCGATAAATTTTGCAGCAGAGCGACTCCAACCATGTATCCTAAGTTCCGAGGGCTTTAGTATTTGGTCGATCGCGAGTTCCGCACGAGCCGGAGGCCACTTAATGTGGCCTCCGTGCGAGCAGGACTGTCCGAGCAGGCGACCAAATACTAAAGCCCTCGGAACGGCGGGACAGAGTATGCCCCGCCCCTCGGGACGACGGGATAGATAAGGAGCACCCATGGCAGGCAAGCCGCAAACACTAGCAACGACCTCGGCATTCGAGATTTTGGGCCCCGTCATGGTCGGCCCCAGTTCATCGCACACCGCCGGCGCCCTGCGCTGCGCCCAAGTTGCCGCCAGCCTGCTGGAAGGCCGCATCACCAAAGCCACCTTTGGCCTGTGGAACTCCTTCGCCCACACCTACCGCGGCCACGGCACCGATCGTGCGCTCGTCGCGGGCATCCTAGGCCTCGACACCGATGACGAGAATATCAAGCAGGCCTTCGACCTCGCTCGCGAGCAGGGCCTCGAATATCACTTTGACATCAAGGGCGACGACGCCTCCATCCACCCCAATACCGTCGACATTGACATGGTAGACGACACGGGCGCCACGGCACAGGTCCGCGGCGAAAGTCTGGGCGGTGGGAAGATGCGTATCAGCCGCATCAACGGCGTCGGCGTCGACATCTCGGGCATGTACTCCACGCTCTTCGTGGCGCACCAGGATGTTCCCGGCGTACTCGCCGCACTCACGAACTTACTCGCCTACGCCCATGTAAACATCGCGTTTTGCCGTACCTACCGCACCGAAGTGGGCGGCCAGGCCTACTCCGTCTTTGAGACCGACGGCGCGCCCGACGACACCGTTATCCCCATGCTACGCAAACTCGACAATGTCGATTACGCGACCTTTATCGAGCTCCCCGGTTCTGCCTCGTCGCTCTCCCCCGGTGTCTCGGCAAAGGAGATCTTCGACGACGGCGAGCAGCTGCTCGATGCGTGCGCCGAGCTCGGCCTGAATATCGGCGCCGTTATGGCCGTGCGCGAGGCGCGTCTGACCGGCGAGACCCACGCCGTCGCCGCCATGCGCCGCGTGCTCGACGTCATGCGCGAAGAGACCACAGCCCCTATCGCAAATCCGCAGCGCTCGCTCGGCGGACTTATCGGCGGCGAGGCCAAGCTCGTCGAAGCAACCCGCCGCAACGATTTGAGCACGAGCCTGATGGGCACCGTCCAGACCGACGCCGTGGCCCGCGCGATGGCCGTGCTCGAGCGCTCCGCCACGATGGGCGTGATCGTCGCCGCCCCCACGGCAGGCTCCGCGGGTGTCGTGCCCGGCTGCGTGCTGGCGCTCGCCGATCACCTTCAGCTCGACGACGAGCAGGTCATGGACGCGCTCTACTGCGCAGCCGCCATCGGTCTCAACCTCACCACGAGTGCCTGCGTCGCCGGCGCCGAGGGCGGATGCCAGGCCGAGGTGGGAAGCGCCGCCGCCATGGCAGCCGCCGCGCTGGTGCAGATGCTCGGCGGCACGCCCGAGCAGGCGCTCGACGCCAGTTCCATCGCGCTGAGTAACCTGCTGGGCCTCGTTTGTGACCCCGTCGGTGGCCTCGTGGAGGTGCCCTGCCAAAACCGCAACGCCATCGGCGTGGCAGCGGCCTTTAGCTCGGCACAACTCGCCCTCGCAGGCATTAAGAGCTTGGTGCCGTTTGACCAGATGGCACATGTCATGCTCTCGGTGGGCCACGCGTTGCCAGCCACGCTGCGCGAGACGGCAAAGGGCGGCATCGCGCAGGCTCCGGCCGCACTTTCGGCCTGTGCAAAATGCGGTGTGTGCGGATAGCGGCTAAGAATGACTCAAAGGTGGGACAAATGTCCCACCTCTTTTGAATGCCACCGTTTCCGTACCACAAACAGCAGGGCAATCGCTATAATGCAAGCCCAGTAAAAACACGATGACCCGCAAGGCGAAAATCGAAGGATATGCATACGATGTCGCAAAACGATCGAACTCAACTGATTCCCGATCCGCAGCAGCCGAGCAGGCACACCGGCGGCGTTCAGTCGCCGCGTCCTATCGCGCCGAACCACGGTCAGCAGCGTAGTGCAGCAAACGCTTCCCAACGCCCGAACCAACAGCGACAGCAGCGTCAACAACGTCAGCAGCGCCAGGCAAACGGCAATGCGCCCAAGCAGCCCCCCACGCACGCTCGAGGCGATCGTGGCCCCGCGTGCAAGCCCAACGACAACAAAAAGTCAGGCAAAAAGACGACGCTCTTTGTCGTCCTGGGTCTAATCGTTATTGTCTACATCGTAGGCGTCGTAGCGTTTTCGCAGGTAGCCTACCCCAACACCACCATCGCCGGCGTCGACGTCTCGTTCTCCAACGCTTCGTCTGCCGCCACCAAGGTCAACTCGGCATGGAAGCACTATAAGCTCACCGTGACAGGAGGTGACTTTAACTGGACCTATCAGCCCGAGTCCGATGAACCCATCGTCGACGGAGAGGCTGCCGCAAAAGAGATCATCAGCCACAACGAAGCCTTTGTATGGCCGGTCCGCCTTGTGGAATCCTTAAGCGGCAAGACCAAAACAACCGCTACCTCCAACGAAGTCGATCTTGATCAAGACGTCGACCTGTCCATGCTCTCCGACACCTTTGACCAAAAGAAGTTTGAGAAGGATCTAGGCGCCGCCATCGACGAGTTTAACGAGGGCCGTTCGGGCACGTTCGAGGCCAATAGCTCCTTTGACGAGCAGGCCGGCAAGTTTACCGTCGAGAAGGCGCGCTCCAACGAAAAACTCAACCGCGAGCATGTAATTAAGTATGTCGAGCTCGAGCTTGCCTCGCTGGCCGAGACCGTAGATCTTTCCAAGCTCGGCAACGATGCCTATGAGCCGCTCAATGGAACGCTGACCGATGATCAGATTCAGGCCGCATGCGATGCCGCCAACAACTTCCTGGGCGTCAACGTGACCCTCAAGCTCAACGGCGAGGATGCCGGAAAGGTCGACGGCAGCTCCGTGTTGCAGTGGATCAGCTTTGCCGATCCGGCCAACCCCACGCTCGATACGTCGCAGATCAGTAGCTGGGCAGCCGAGCTCGCCAACGGCTTTAATACCGTGGGCTCCACTCGTTGGTGGACGCGCGCCGATGGCAAGCAGTGCGCCGTCGAAGGCGGCGACTTTGGTTGGTCCATCGACAGCAGCTCGCTCGCCAAGCAGGTCGAGGACGCCATTAACAACAAGCAGACCGGCGAAATCGAGATCAAGTACTCCCAGAAGGCCGATACCTTTACCGCAAAGGGAGAGCCCGACTGGAAGGCATACATCGATGTCGATCTGTCCGAGCAGCACGCGCGCTACTACGACGAGAACGGCAATATCGTGTGGGAGGCCAACTTTATTTCCGGCAAACCGGGCGAAGACGCCACCCCCGAGGGCGTGTGGCAGATCAACAGCAACGACGGCGGCAGCACCCTAATCGGAGCCAAGGACCCCGAGACCGGTAAACCCAAATATGAGAGCCCGGTGAGCTACTGGATGCCGTTTGAGGGCAACATGATCGGCTTCCACGACGCCACCTGGCAAAACGACAAGAGCTTCGATAATGCCGAGTCGTACAAGTGGTGCGGCAGCCACGGTTGCATCAACCTGCGCCTGGCAGACGCCAAGGCACTTCACGACTGCATCAAAGTCGGCCTGTGCGTGGTTGTCCACTCGTAGTGCAACGCGCACATTCCTACAACATGGAGCTGCTGTGACCAATCTAACAGTTCCGAAAGAAACCGTCCCATGCGCCCGCCCCAACCGGTGGGCGCATATACTTATCGAGGTACTTTCTATAAAGGAGACGCTATGCCGAATGTCCCCACGACCACCCCGGGCCCGGATGATACCGAGCACACGCCCGAAGATGTCACCGAAACGATTCCTCTGATTACAAACGTACACACCGACAAGCAGAGCGGACGCGCGAACGATGCGACCGAGATTTCCGATGAAGAGGCATATGCCAAGCTCAAGGCAAAACGTGCCGAACGTCGACGCAAAAAGCTCATCCGACGCGGCATTGCGGCCGGCGTCGTGGCCGCCATTGTGCTCATCGCCGTTGTCGTGACCTTAGCCATCAACGCACGGCCCGCAGGCAACAACGGGCCGGTGACCGACATGGTGACCGAGGGCACGTTTACCACAACGGTCGAGGCGAAAGGCCAGCTCAAACCCATTTCGTCCTCAGTGGTCTCCCCTTCTGTCGACGGCACGGTCGATTCTATCAACGTGCAGGCAGGCCAATCCGTCAACGAGGGCGACGTGCTTATGACCATTAAAAACGACGAGCTCGATCGCAACGTTGCCGAGGCGCAACGTGCAGTTGCAGCCGCTCAGGAAGACCTCGCCAACGCGCAGAAAGCCGCAGCTGCCGCGCAGGCCACCCCAACGACGGACGTCGACGGAGCTTCCGCAGCGGCTGGCGTCTCCGCCGCATCAGCGGACACGAACGCCGTATCGGCCGCGCAGCGCAGCCTCGCATCAGCCCAGGCAAGCCTCGACCAGGCGAACGCCAAGGCCTCCAGTCGCACGGTCACGGCCCCGAGCTCGGGTAGCATCGTGGAGCTCAATGCCAAAGTGGGCGCCACGGTTACAGGCGGCATGATCATGGGCGAAAGCGATACGAGCGGCGGCAAGCAGTGCATGCAGATCGCCGACCTGTCCAAGATGAAGGTGACCGTGCAGGTGGGCGAAAAGGACATCGCCAAGATCGCCGTTGGGCAGAGCGCCAACGTCACGTATCCCGCGTTTCCCGATATCGTGAGCCAGGGCACCGTCACGGCTATCGCGTCGGTGGCAAACTCCGACGCCGCCAACAGTGGCGGCGGCAGCGTAACCTTTAACGTCGACATTCTCATTGAGGCGCCCGACGCGCGCCTGAAGCCGGGCATGACGGCCGAGGTATCGGTGGTGACCGAGCAGCTCGACGACGTGGTGATGGTGCCGACGATGGCGCTCATGACCGAAGACGGCGAACACTATTACGTCAACGTGGCGACTGATGACGAGGGCAAGCAAACCCGTCGCGTGAAGGTGACCGTCGTGACGCAAAACGACAACGAAGCCGTAGTCGGCAAGACACAGGTCAAGCGCGACGACCAGGGCAACGAAATCAATCCTGGCGTGCCCACAACCAAACTGCGCGACGGTGACACCCTCGTCATGGACACCGGAGCGGGCGCAACGGCTGACGGCGGCCACAGCGCGGATTCGGGCAACATGTCTGCCGACGAGGGTATGTAATGCGTCCCGTCATCGACATTCGCAACGTGCACCGTATCTTTGAGAGCGAGGCCGGCTGCGCCCATATCCTGCACAACGTGAACCTTGCG
>CAUHIY010000078.1:0-8494 GCA_959606405.1 uncultured Collinsella sp.
GCGGCGGGCACCTCGGCATCCTCGGCGGACGCGGGCGCGGCGGGCTCATCGAGCGCGTCGACGGTCAGCGTCTCCTCGGCAATCCAATCACGGTAGGGCTTTTCCTTGGCATAGCGGGCGCGCAGCTCGTCGTTGTAGATCACGCGGCCGCGGGCAAAATCGACCTCGAGCATCTGGCCCGGTCCCAGGCAACCGCTCGTCAGGATGTTCTCGGGGCTCACCTCGATGGTGCCCACCTCGCTTGCCAGCATAAAGCGACCGTCGCGCGTCACATAGTAGCGGGCGGGACGCAGGCCGTTACGGTCGAGGGCGGCACCCAGCGTGCGACCGTCGGTAAAGGCGATGGCCGCCGGGCCATCCCACGGCTCCATGAGCATGGACTGGTAGGCATCGTAGGTGCGGCGCTCCTCGCTCAGACTGTCGTTGTGGTCCCACGGCTCGGGCAGCAGCATGGATGCGGCACGCGTGAGCGGACGGCCGTTCATGACCAAGAACTCGAGCACGTTGTCCAGAATCGCGGAGTCGGAGCCCTCGCGGTTGATGATGGGCATCACACGCTCAAGATCGTGCTGCAGCACGGGGCTGTACAGGTTGGGCTCGCGGGCGCGAATCCAGTTGACGTTGCCCTTGAGGGTGTTGATCTCGCCGTTGTGGATGATAAAGCGGTTGGGGTGCGCGCGCTCCCAGCTGGGCGTGGTGTTGGTGGAGTAGCGCGAGTGGACGAGCGCCACGGCCGTCTTGACGGCGGCGTCGTTGAGATCGATGAAGAAGCGGCGCATCTGCGTGGCGACCAGCATGCCCTTGTACACGATGGTGCGCGAGCTCATGGAGCATACATAGAAGATTTTGTCGCGCAGGGCAAACTCAGCGTCGGCCTTCTTCTCGATGGTGCGGCGGCACACGTACAGGCGGCGCTCGAAGGCATCGCCGGCGGGCGTGTCGTCCGGACGGCCCAGGAAGGCCTGCAGGATAGTGGGCATACAGGCGCGGGCCGTCTCGCCCAGGTCGTGCGGGTCAACCGGCACCTCGCGCCAAAAGAGCAGCGGCACGCCGGCCTCGGCGCAGCCCTCCTCAAACACGCGGCGGGCATCCTCTACGCCCTTCTCGTCCTGCGGGAAGAACAGCATGGCCACGCCATAGTCGCCCTCTGCCGGCAGAATCTGGCCACACTTTTGAGCCTCTTTACGGAAAAAGTGATGCGGAACCTGGAACAGGATACCAGCGCCGTCGCCGGTGTTCTTCTCGAGTCCGGTGCCACCGCGGTGCTCCAAGTTGACCAGAATGGACAGTGCATCGTCCAGAATCTGGTGATGGCGCTCACCGTTGATATCGGCAAGCGCGCCGATGCCGCATGCATCGTGGTCGAATTCGGGGCGATAAAGGCCCTGCTGCTGAGCGGAATCTGCCTGCATCGCGATCCTCCCCTAGATATTAGACAGTCAGTTGAATAGGCATACTAGGAGCACCGCCGGCCCGTTGTGTTTCCCGCCCGTTTCGAAACAATCGCGTAACGCACACCCTACGAGTGGACACCGCCGACCTCAAGGACGGCAACAAGGGCCCCAAGTTCGACCTGTAAGCTCACCGCTTCAAACATCTCAATCTGTAACAGTAAGACCCAATTTCCATCCCTAGTTGTTACAGATCAAGACATTTCGCAGCCCCCTTTCACCATCCTATTCAAATACAGCAATTTTGTTAGTCTTGATTAACTTTTGAGCCTAAAACGGGTATCCTTTCCGGCGTCAAGCAAACGGCACGCAGGAGCGCACCATGATCAACCATCTCAAACATCATTTTGGCTCCCGACGCACCGGCGGTCACGGAGGACTCGACATCGCACGGCATATCGGCCCCGGATTGCTCGTGACCGTCGGCTTTATCGACCCGGGCAACTGGGCCTCCAATATGGCCGCGGGCTCGCAGTTTGGCTACGCGCTGCTGTGGATCGTCACGCTGTCCACGATTATGCTGATCGTCTTGCAGCACAACGCGGCGCACCTGGGCATCGCCACGGGCGCCTGCCTTGCCGAGGCCACGACCCGCTTTCTCCCCCGCTTCGTTGGGCGCACGGTGCTCGCCAGCGCCTACCTCGCGACCATCGCCACCGCCATGGCCGAAGTCCTGGGCGGTGCGATCGCGCTTCAAATGCTCTTTGGCCTGCCCGTACGCGCCGGCTGCGTCATCGTCGCGGCGGCATCGATTGCCATGCTCATGACAAGCTCCTACAAACGCGCCGAGCGATGGATCATCGCCTTCGTGGGCGTGGTAGGACTTTCGTTTTTGGCCGAGCTTGCACTAGTCAACGTCGACTGGCCGCAAGCCGCCACAAGCTGGATCACACCCCGTATGCCCACCGGCTCGGCCGCGATTATCGTAAGTGTCCTAGGCGCGGTCGTTATGCCCCACAACCTCTTCCTGCACTCCGAGGTCATCCAATCCATGCACTTCGAAGGCCAAGGCGAGCAGGTTATCGAAGAGCGTCTGCGCTATGAGCTCTTCGACACGCTCTTTTCGATGGGCGTGGGCTGGGCGATCAACTCGGCCATGGTCATCCTGGCCGCAACGACCTTCTTTGCGCACGGCATTGTCGTAGACGACCTCGCCGTCGCAGCGGCCACGCTCTCCCCCATCTTGGGCCCGGCGAGCTCGACCATCTTTGCGGTAGCGCTGCTGTTCGCGGGACTATCGAGCAGCGTGACAGCGGGCATGGCGGCGGGAACCATCACCGCGGGCATGTTCGACGAGGAATACGACATCCACGACCGGCACTCATCGATTGGAGTGGCGGTCTGTTTCGTCGGCGCAGTGGCGGCGTGCCTGATCGTCCCGAATCCTTTTGAGGGTCTCATCTGGAGTCAGGCATTGTTGTCGCTTCAGTTGCCGATTACGGTCTTTGTGCTCATACGACTCACCAGTTCGCCCCGCGTTATGGGCAAATACGCCAACTCGCGCCCGCTCAACGCGCTGCTCGTAGGGATCGGCGTCATCGTGACGATTCTCGACATCGTGCTGCTAACGGGGATGTAATTGGGATAGCGTGGCTGTCCAGATATAACGTCTCAATCTGTAACACGTAAGGCCGTTTTAAACCGTCAGATAAATCAAAAGGGTCCCAGCCGGAATATCCAGCCGGGACCCTTGGACAGAGCTCTGTATGGCTAATCGCCGTGTGTCTACGAGTTACTCCTCGACGAGCTCAAACTCATCGGGGCCGACGCCGCACACCGGGCACACGTAATCCTCGGGCAGCTCGGGCGTGTCGACCTCAACCTCGTAACCGCAAACGGTGCACACAAACTTATACGTCTTCTTCTCCTCAGCCATGATGTTCTCCTCTCGAACGTGACTGCTGGTGTACTTACTTATTAGTATATATTCTCAATAGTATAATGCAAGTATTTTTAGAACATTTCTAGCCTTGATACGACGAGGCTTTGGGCGGCGTCTTGCCCTTTAGCACCTTGTGATAGTAGTCGTACGTCAGCGGCGTCTCGTCGCTCAGGCGCTCGGCATCCTCGACCTCGCCAATAAACAGCAGATGCGTTCCCACATCCACAGTGTCGATCAAACGGCAGCTAAACAGGGCCGCCGCGTGCTCGGGCACATAGGGCATGCCCAGAGCCGTCTCGCGGGTCTCGTATTTGGCAAACTTGTCATAATCGCTGCTGGTGCGGAACCCAAAGTTACCGATGTAGAGCATGTCGGCGGTCTGACCGATCACGGTCAGCGCGAACGCTTTGGCCGATGCGATGACGCCCGAGGTGACGTTGTCCTTGTTCACGGCAACCGAAATGCGCGGCGGCATGGACGTCACCTGCACCGCAGTATTGATGACGCAGCCGGCGCGCAGCCCGTCTGCCGCAGCGCTCACCACGTACAGACCGCTCGGCATGGTAAAGAACGCAGTTTTGTCCATAACGATCACTCCCCTAGCTCGGGTTGGAACCTCATGAATGTATGTACCCACAAAAAAGGCGGCACCCATAACGGACGCCGCCTTTGAGACATATGTGTCAGAACAGTAAGAAAGATGAGACGCCCGCAGTTGCGGTGAAATAGGGACTGAATAGCCCCTCAAACAGGAAAACAGTCCGTATTCCACCGCAACTTATACAGAGTGCCTAGCGGTTGCGTTCCTTAAGGGCGCGGTCGATCTCGCGTTGGACATCACGCTTGGCCATGTCCTCGCGCTTGTCGTAGAGCTTCTTGCCGCGACCCAGACCCAGCAGCAGCTTTACGCGGCCGTCGGTATTAAAGTAGAGCTCCAACGGAACCAGCGCATAACCACGGTTGCGAAGTTTGCCGTCAAGAAAGTCGATCTCCTTGCGGTGCAGCAGCAGACGACGCCGACGGTCAGGATCGCGATTCCACACGCCACCATGGCTATAAGGGTGGATATGCAGGCCGACGAGCCAGCACTCCCCGCCGCGGATCAGCGCGAAGGTATCGGTGATCTGGCAGGCGCGCTCGCGAATCGACTTGACCTCGGTGCCACTCAGCTCAATACCGCACTCAAACGTCTCATCGATAAAGTACTCGTGATGTGCCGAGCGATTCTTGGAAATGAGTTTGCGCTCGCGCTTACTGGGCATCGCCGGCCTCCTTGGCGCCATCGGCGTTTGAGCCCGCAGCCTCGCGCTTTGCCTTGCGCTCGGCATTGAGCTCGGCATCGCTCTCGCGCACCAGTTTGATAATCGCCGCGCAGGCCTCCTCGCCCACCAAGTCGCGAGCACGTACCGTCAGGCGCGTCGCCTCCTGCTTGTCGCCGTCGCTTGCAGCATCGGTCGCGCACATAATCAGGCAGATGGCAATCTCGGCCGAAGGCGAGGTCGGCACGCCTTGCAGGGCCAGTTCACCCATCACGTGGTCGTCGCTCTCATCGGCGGCATCCGGATAGGTGGTATGGATCTTGTTGAGCAGGCGCGTCGTATGCGCATCGTTGGGCGCCAGGCGCAGCGCCAGACGCGCGCAGCCCACGGCAGCCGAAACGTTCTCGGTCTCGGGCTCCAAGAAGTACTGACCTAGATTGGCGTAAGCGCGGGCGGCGCACTTGCCATCGCTTGCACGCTCCAGCACCGAGAACGAGAGCGATGCCCATTCCTGCTTGTCCTCGAGAGCGCGGAACAGCTCGGCCAGATCCAGGCGGTAGTTGCAGTTCATGGGGTCCCAGCGCACGGCCTGCATCAAGGCGTTGCGAGCACTCACATAATCCTGCTGGCGAATGTAGGCAAACGCCATGTCAGAGTACAGGCGGTCAAACGGCACCTCGACCTGCACGAGCTCGCGCGGATCCTTCTCCACGCGGCGATAGGCCAAGCGCTCAAACTTGCTATCGAAGCTAAAGTATTGACGCTTCTCCTCCGTCTTGCACTCAGCGTCGATATACTCCTCGGCGAGCTCCACCAGACGCTCCAGCAGCGGCGTCGCCGTAGCCAGGTCGCCCTGCGCCAGATAGTTCTCGGCATACGTGATGTCTTGCAAGCTGATGGGCAGATCCATGGCTACTCCTCGATCTGAGCGAAACACGGCAGGCGCCGTATATACGGTTAATACACAAAACCCGGGTCTCTTACGAGGCCCGGGCGTTCAATTTTGGTAGCCCGTACCAGATTCGAACTGGTGATCTCCGCCTTGAGAGGGCGGCGTCCTAAACCGCTAGACGAACGGGCCATATGTAGCAAATGCAATGGCTGGGATGGAGGGAGTCGAACCCCCATTGACGGAACCAGAATCCGCTGTCCTGCCATTAGACGACATCCCAATGACTGCATCGCTGCGCTCGGCTGTGCCTTTGCGCAAGAAAGAAATATACGGGAAGTCTCGCCGTGACGCAAGCCCCAATTTTGACTTTTTTGAAATTCAGTCAAATTGGCCTAATTTAGTCCAACCCGTGAAGGACCTGTGAAGCCAACCGCTGTACACGAAGGGCAAAACGCCGCGAGCGGTAGCCGTCAACCGTTGGCAGATTCTACCGCGAAAACGATAGCACCAGGCAACACAATCGAAGTATCAATGATCACGTAGATATCGAGGCGCCATGGACGAAGAGCTTGATTACCTATGGGAGACCCTGGGCCTCGAGATCACTGCCGACCTTTGGCCCGAACGGGACAAAATCCATCCCACACTGCGCCCCGCCATTACTGTGGTGCAGGCAAAATACCGCCGTGCATCCTTTTTGATCATGCGGATGTCATGGCACGCGGGACTCCCCGACCTTAAGCGAATCCAGGCAAGCCTCGTCGAGTTGTCCGGTATGCCGACCGTCATATCCGAGACGCACCTGGAGCAGCGCCAGCGCGAGCGACTGCAACAGCAGCGGATTCCCTTTATCTGCCCCGGCGTTCAGGCATATCTGCCCTTTATGGACGAGGAGTACTGGAGCGGCAAGCCCAACAAACACGTAAAGGTCTACGATCCGCACGAATGGGCACAGCTCGAGGATTGAGCCGAGCGAGCCCGCCGATGGAAATTGAGCCGAGCGAGCCAGCCGATGGAAAACACGTCCCACCCTGAGCACTCAAAACGGGTCGCACTTTCCGCAGCCGCTACAGCAACGCCTCGGCCCAAGCCGATTCCCTAAAGCCTGGAATCACAAACTCGTCGCCCACCAGCAGCGGACGCTTGACCAGCATGCCGTCGGTCGCCAGCAGCTCGTAGCACTCCCGATCCGTCATGCCCGAATCCAGACGCGCCTTCAGGCCCAGCTCTCGATATTTCATGCCCGACGAATTAAAGAAGCGCCGCACCGGCAGCCCCGAACGAGCAATCCAGGTCGCAAGCTCATCAGCCGTGGGATTGTCCAAAACGATATCGCGGTCGATGTACTCTACCCCATGTTCGTCCAGCCATGCCTTGGCCTTCTTACAGGTCGAGCACTTGGAATATTCAACAAACAGTACGGTCATGGGAATCCTCCGAAAATAGATCGGCCAACGCAGGCACACGCCACACGAGGCGCCTTCGTATGATGGGCCAATTGTAGCCCGCGGGTCACACGTTAAACGAACCGTACCCCGAATCCGCGTTTGATGAACGGCAGCAGTTCCATTGCCTCGGGCGTGATATGGCCCGCAACGTTCATGCGCTCGTCACCGGGAAGATCGACCCGCGCAATCTCAAGCTCGCCTTCGTAGCGCCCATATCCGCTATTGCTCACAGCGATCGACCCCGCCTTTCGCGGCAGGCCGGCTCCGGCATCCGTCGGCACGGAATCCGGCTTAAGCGTCGTACGTGACTCCTGAGACCTAAAGATGAGGACGCTCGAGTCGGGTCGGTCGTGATGAATCTGCCCGCGCACATAGGCATAACTGAGCTCAAGCTCGCATTGCAGGTCCACGTATCCGGCGGAAACTTGAGCAAACTGCGCCCAGCCCGCATCGGAAAGATCGGGGTCGCCGACCAACACAATGTCGCAATCGGCGCCATGTGCAAGCTCAAGCATATTGAGGGCAACCTTTGACGCGCGACCGCGCTGCGCCTCGACCGTCGGCAGTCCCTCGAATACCGGCCCGCGAACGTTAGCATCACCCGGCACAAAAGCCATGATTTCGAATCCAAGCGCCGCAAGACGAAGATTCACCCGAGCAATGTCCTCCAGAGCTAAACCGGTATAAGGCTTGGGGTAAAAATTGTGGCAGGCGGCAAAACGAGTCACATCGGCACCGGCCTCACGCCACGATGCGATTTCATCAGAACTCACTGTCGATGCATTGACCACAATGCGAAATACACCGGACAGCTCCGCGACCCGCTGGGCGCTAAAGCCATAGTCCAAACGAAGGTATTCCAACCCCAGATCGCGCAAGTCCTCGATGCGCTCAAGCCCGAGCAAATCGCACGTGCGAGGCCCCACATCGGCAATGAGCGCAATGCCGCGGGCGGAAAGCAGCGACAGCACATGACGGACCTTATCGGCATACGCCGCTCCCCCATCCTCGGGAATATGCAGCGAGGTGAACGCATAGCGCGCACCCGCCGCGGCACCACGCTCAATCGTCCGCTCAATATCCTGCAGAGGGCTGGAAAGATAAATCGAAATACCCGTTTTCACGCTTCAACGCTCCTTTAAAAAAGGCCGGCGGAGCAGTTAGCCCCGCCGGCACAACCATAGCATCAAGAAATCTGCCGCGCACCGCGAGCCCCGAGCAACACGGCTCGCGATATCAAACTACTCGCCAAAGAACTCGTTGATCTTCTGCTCGTCGACGCCAAAGAACCACGTCAGGACAAAGCCGGCGGCATAGGCAAGCAGCATAGCGGCAACGTAGCCGAGCTGCTGGCCAGGAACAACGATCAGTAGGCCAAACAGACCGGAAACGCCCTGAGAAACCGTGCCGATGTGAAGCAGCGCCGCGAGCGCGCCGCCAAATCCGGCACCCAGGCAGGCCGTCACAAACGGACGAACGAGCGGCAGCGTAACAGCATACATCAGAGGCTCGCCCACACCCAGGATTCCAACGGGAATGGACTCTGCGACGTACTTCTTGAG
>CAUHIY010000079.1:0-8481 GCA_959606405.1 uncultured Collinsella sp.
TTGCGATTACGGAGGTCTCTGCCATGTCGGACGATCTTCATCACACTTCGTCAGGCAAGCGCCTGGACGTCATTAGCTGGGACGAGTTCTTTATGAGCGTGGCCATCGCCGCGCAGCGCCGCAGCAAGGACCCCAACACGCAGGTGGGTGCGTGCATCGCCAACACCAACCACCGCATCCTTTCGGTGGGCTACAACGGTACACCCTCGGCGCTCAACGATGACTTTTTCCCGTGGGGTACGAGCGACGACCCGCTGCAGGACAAGCACAACTACGTGGTCCATGCCGAGGCCAACGCCGTGCTCAACTACCGTGGCTCGCTCAAGGATCTCGAGGGTTCCACGGTCTACGTCACGCTGTTCCCGTGTCACGACTGCGCCAAGATTTTGGCGCAGGTGGGCGTGGGCGAGGTTGTCTACCTGGACAACAAGTACGCCGACACCGATGATGGACGCATCAGCCGCCGCATCCTCGACTCCTGTGGCATCAGCTACCGCCAGGTCATCGTCGATGTCCAGATTGGTACCGGGGGACAGGCTCGACAGTAATATGCGTTGTCGCTATCTGACGACGAACGCAGCTCAAAGAGCCCCGTCCCAAATTGACTGCTCGTGAAAGTCGTGTCCGCGCGCATGGACGGCTCGTGAGCGGGTACACGGCTGTAGTAACATAGCTCTGTCCGCGGGCGCGCCCGCGTTATTGTGAGAAAGGAGCCCCTGTGGCTGTTAACGAAGAGCTGCTTAAGAAGGTTCTTGAAGAGATTCGCCCCAACCTACAGGCCGACGGCGGCGACATGGAGTATATAGGCGTTGATGACGAGGGCGTCGTCAAGCTGGAGCTTCAGGGCGCCTGTGCCGGTTGTCCCATGAGCGCCCTGACGCTTTCCATGGGCATCGAGCGTATCCTCAAGGAGCATGTGCCCGGCGTTACGCGTGTCGAGCAGGTCAATGCCTCCGGCGAGACCGATGACCTGTACGACGAGTACGCGCCGTTCTAAGATGCGAAAGCTGCGGACGGCATACTCCGCATAGACGTTACGCCCAAATATGCGGCTGCGAGCGCAAGGCCCGCGGCCGCATTTGTATGTAGGGAGTAGGAGGGTCGACATGCTCAACGACTTCTACCATATGCTTGATCCTGTCGCGATCTCGGCGGGCCCCATCACCATCTACTGGTACGGCCTGGCCTACGTGGTCGGCGCTCTGCTCACGGCGGTCGTCATGTACCGCACGCAGCGTCGCTGGGGTTTTGACATTACGGTCGACGACCTGACGAGTGTCGTGGTCGGCGTGGTCTTTGGCCTCATTATCGGTGCGCGCCTGTTCTACGTCGTCTTTTACGGTGATGGCTACTACTGGGCGCACCCGCTCGAGATCTTTGCCACCAACGAGGGCGGCATGAGCTTCCACGGTGGCCTGGTGGGCGGCATCTTGGGCGGCATCATCGTGTGTCGCATGTATAAGCTCGACGCCTGGACCATCGCCGACCTTGCTGTGATCGGCGCTCCGCTGGCGCTGTGCCTGGGACGTTGTGCCAATTTCGTCAACGGCGAGCTGTGGGGTAAGCCGACCGATCTGCCCTGGGGTGTGGTCTTTGGCGGCACCGCGGGCGATATGCCGCGTCACCCCTCCCAGCTCTACGAGGCATTTCTTGAGGGCATCGTGCTCTTTTGCATTCTGCAGGTGCTCAGCCGCAAAAAGCCGCTACTGCCCCAAGGTACGTTTATGGGCGTGTTTGTGATGGGTTACGGCATCGTCCGCTTCCTCATTGAGTTTGTGCGCGTGCCCGATGCCCAGCTGGGTTATCTGCTGGGAGGCGTCATCACCATGGGTCAGCTGCTGAGTCTTCCGCTCGTAATCGCGGGACTGGCGCTCATCATCTTTGCTCGTCGCCGCAACCAGCCCCAGCGCATCTACCTGGACGCCTAACCACCAAAACCACCACAAAGGGGACAGGAACCTTTGTGGTGTTTCGCTGGGCAACGATGACAGAACCGTAACGTTTTCCCAGATAAAACCTGCCAAAATAAACCTGTCCCTTTTTGGCGGGTTTCTAGAAAGGCTCTTTGGACTGTGAAGGATTCCGACCTCTCCACAACGGCTGCGCGCGACGCTGCCCGCATCGTCTGGTTTAAGCGCTACCCCGCCAAGCAGACGCTCATCGCATTTCTGCTCGCGCTGTTGGCGACCACGGCGTTTTCCATCGATCCCGCGCCGGTCTCGAGCAACGCAGTCTTGGCGATTGACCCCAAAGCCTCGGGCATGCTGTACGTGTGCTACGAGGTGCTCCTCTCGTTTGCCGGCCATACCGACGCGGTCATGCTGCTTGCGCTTGCCTGCCTGCTCACGCTGCCGTTTCGCTACGTATTCTTTGGCCGCGGCGATGCTTGGCGTCCTTCGGTGATCCTTCCGTCGCTGTTCTTTGCCGTCTGCATGGTGTTTGGCCGCAGCTACGACCTCACCGATTCTGCCGAGATCGTACTCGGCGACAAGGCTCGCATCATCTGCGTCTGGATAGGCGGTGCGGGCTGGATGCTCTTGGCGGTCGTTGCCTTCTACCTGGCTTTTGAGTGTCTAGATTGGCTGAGCTCTCGGCGCATTCCGTTTTCCGAAGCGCACTTTGGCCGCGTATGGCGTGTGGCTCACGCCGTACTCTCGGTCCATCCCTTTGCCGGGCCCTTCCTGGTGCTTATGGTCGCCTGGGCGCCCACGCTCATCGCTTCGCTGCCCGGCCTTTTTATGGGAGATACGGGTGCGCAGATTCGCCAGTGGTTCAACTACCCCAACGGCACGAGTGACTACCTGCGTCTGCTCAATCCCAATGTGTTGCTCAACGGACATCACCCCGTGGTGCACACGGCTATCATCGGTTCGTGCGTCCAGCTGGGGCTTTCACTGTTCAACAGTGCCAACGCAGGTCTTGCCATCTACACCTGCGCTCAGTTCGTCATTACGGCCGCCTGCATGGCCTATTCCATCTCGTCGCTGCGCAAGCTGGGCGTGAGTCTGCCGGTCCGCGGCGTGATCTTGCTGTTCTTTGTGTTTATGCCCATGTTCTCCAACTACGCGGCCCTGCTTACCAAAGATGTGCTGTTTGCCGACGCGTTTTTGGTGCTGTTGGTGCAGGCCGTGAAGCTCGTGGCATGCGGCCTGCCCCGTCGCGATGCCAATGCCGAGCGTGCGGGCGAACAGAGGCCCGTGCTCTTTGCGCGCCATGACTGGCTGCTGCTCGCTCTGGGTGCCATGGGTTCCACGTTTCTGCGCAACGGCGGCCTGGTGTTTCCCCTGGCGGCATGCGTAATCGCGGCGGCGTTTTGCGCATGGGACGCGCATGTGGCTCGTCGCGCAGCCAAGCAGGCTGGTGCTGCGCCTTCGGGCTCCATCCCGCGTTTCCGCTGGATGGGAGTTCTTGCGGTGCTTGGACTTTGCCTTGCCTCTAATATGTACTTCACCAAGGTCTTTATGCCGGCGCACGACATTACGCCTAGCTCCAAGCGCGAAATCCTCTCGATTCCGTTCCAGCAGACGGCTCGTTTCGTCCAAAAGCACGACGGCCTCAACTCGGGTGTCAACCCTACGGTTAAGGAGGACGGCGCTATCGTGGAGGCTCCTTGCGACGGCTTGGTGACCGACGAAGAGCGTGCCGTGATCGACCGTGTGCTCAAGTACGACAATCTGGGCCGCCGCTACAACCCGGATAAGTCGGACGCCGTCAAAAATTGCTTTAACGAGTACGCCTCGCAGGAGGACATCAAGGCCTATTTTGAGGTCTGGGCGCAGATGTTCAAAAAGGATCCCGAGTGCTACATCTCGGCGCTCATCAATAACTACTACGGCTACTTTTATCCGAGTGCCCGCGATGCGTGGGTCTACAGCACGGCGCGCAGTGCCGAGATTATGGCGAAGCCCGATAACCTCAAGTACTTTGACTTCCATCCGGTCGATAGCAAGGCTGTGCGCTGGTGCGACCACCTGATCAACCTGTATCGCGTAGCAGTACAGCGCATCCCGTTTATCTCGCTCACCATGAGCTCGGCCACCTATGTGTGGATCATGATCGCCGTGGTGGTCTATCTGTTGCGCCGCCATTCGTGGCGCGGTCTGGCCATTTGGTTGCCGCTGCTGGGCGTGCTTGCCATGTGCCTGATCGGTCCCTGCAACGGTTCGACCTATATGCGCTACCTGTATCCGGTTATCGCCTGCATGCCCTTTGCCATCGGCGCCACCATCACTCGCAGCGACCTCCTCTGGTCCTAATTTGGTGCAAAGGGGACAGGTTGCTTTGCACCAAAGGGTGGCATCATCACGACGCCTTCATTTTGGGGTTTATCTCGCAGGCCAGTAGGTATATCATAACGACGTTTGTTTATATTGCCCGAGCATCTGCGCTGGGCTTTAGGTCAAAACCGATAGGAGACACGTATGTCCGGACACTCTAAGTGGGCCACAACCAAGCATCGTAAGGGCGCGCAGGACGCCAAGCGTTCCGCCCTCTTCTCCAAGCTGAGCCGCAACATCACCGTTGCTGCCCGTCTCGGCGGCGACCCGCTGCCCGAGAACAACGCCAGCCTCGCTGCTGCTGTTGCCAAGGCCAAGGCTCAGTCCATGCCTAAGGACAAGATCAAGTCCGCTATCGACAAGGCATTTGGTTCGGGTGCCGATGCCGCCGTCTACGAGAACATCGTGTACGAGGGCTATGGTCCCGCCGGCGTTGCCGTTTACGTTGACTGCCTGACCGATAACCGCAACCGCACCGCTGCCGATGTCCGTTCCGCCTTCTCCCACGCTGGCGGCAACCTGGGCACCTCTGGCTCTGTCGCCTTCCAGTTTGAGCGCAAGGGCCAGATCGTCGTCGCCAAGGAGATCCTGGACGAGAACGCCAAGAAGGAGACCATGATCGCCAACGGTGCTGCCGGTGACGAGGATGAGTTCATGATGGCGATCGCCGAGGCCGGTGGCGAGGACTACGAGGACGCCGGCGAGGAGTGGATCGTCTGGACCGCCGCCAACGACGTCATGGCTGTTTCCAAGGCACTCGAGGAGCAGGGCATCCAGGTCAAGGGCTCCGAGACCACCATGGTTCCGACCACCCCGACCGAGGTCTCCGGTACCGACGCCAAGAAGGTTCAGCGCCTCATCGACCGTCTCGAGGAGCTCGACGACGTCCAGGACGTCTACAGCACCATGGACATGACCGACGAGGTCATCGCTGCCCTCGAGGAGGAGTAGCGCCTGCACGGGTTAAGCCGTGCATATCTGGGCATAATGAAGCGAGCATGCAAGCCTCGTGGAATAGATGAGCCGGATCCGCGTGCGTATGGCACCGGACCCGGCTCTTTTATAATGATGCGAATCGTTTTGCATTCTGTGGACCGAGACCCGAAAGGAGCGCCGCATGCGCGTGCTCAAACGAGCCCTAGCAATCGTGTACCTTGCCGCCGCCATCGTGGCGCTGGGTACGCTTGTCTGCCAGTTCTGGGGACCGTATACGTATCGCTTTATGCTGCTATTGCGTGACACCATGCCTCGCGTCGTCGTTACGGTGTGCGCCGCCATCGTGGCGCTTGGCGTGCTCATCGGTTTTTTCCGCTTGATGTTCGCGCGTCGCGAGCCGTCCTGCGTGCATCCGGCGGGGGAGCGCAATATCGAGGTCACCCTTGCGGCTCTCTCCTCGTGCGCCCGTGCCGCGGCGGAGTGCGATGAACGCGTGATGGTCGAGCATATCGAGGCACGCGTCCAGGGCTCCGACGAGTCGCACGTCCGTTTTAAGGTCGACGCCATCGCACTCGTCGACCACGATGTGGCTTCCCTTGCAACCGCGATGCAGCAGCGTATCGAGCGGGCCTGCGACACCATGCTCGGTACGCCGGGCACGACTGCGCGCGTTCGCTTTTTGCCGTCCAAGACTACCGTCCAGACCGTGGAGGTTTCCGGTGAGTGATACCAACCAAGACAAGACCGCCCGCACGCCGCGCCTGACGATCGATCAGAACGCTATGCCGGCAGGCGAGTCCGCCGACACCAAGCCCGAGGCCGGCGAGCAGCACGACAGCGCCGCCAACGACTTTGACGAGGCCATGGGTCTCATCAAAGGTACGGGCGCTGCTATCTGGAGCTACGCCGTGCGCCACCCCAACACTACGCTCGGCGCCGTGGCAGGCTTTATCCTCGCCGTGCTGGTACTTACGTTGGGCCTGTGGGACACGCTCGTCATCGCATTCTTTGTGCTGATCGGCGCCGTGATCGGCCAGATTCGCGACGGCGAGAACGGTATCGTTAACTTCTTCGGCCGTCTGTTTAGCGGCCGCTAATATGTATTCGACTGTCGCATCCGTGGCAGGCATAAGGAGGAACCATGGCTTTTAACACGAAGGTCGATGTGGCCGATACCGAGCTCGAGACGAACGAGGCCGTCGCCGCCGAGGCGGAGGACGTAACGCTCGAGGACGAGGCGCTCGTCGGGGCAGAGTCCGAAGACGAGGCGGACGAGGATGACGAGGAGGCGGACGAGTCCGAGGACTCGCTGACCTATTCCAACGGCGTGATTGAGAAGATCGTCGCCATGGCCACCCGCGAGGTGCCGCACGTTCTGGGCATGAAGGGCAACCTCATGCACTTTGTGCAGGAGCAGTTTGGTGCCGAGAACCTGACCAAGGGCGTGACGGTCGAGGTCACCGACGACAACCGCGTGGTCGTCAACATCTCGGTCATCATCGAGTACGGCGCCTATGCGCCTGCGATCTTTGACGACGTTAAGGCGCGCGTCACCGAGCGTCTTGCCGCGATGACCGGCCTTGAGGTGGCAGGCGTCAACCTGCGCATCGAGGATGTCATCACCCCCGAGGAGTACGAGCACCGTACCAGCCAGCACGAGTAACCTACCAAAAAGGGATGTTTGTTTTGCAGGTTTTATCTGCGTAAACGTCAAACGGCCGGTCGCGCATGTAAAAGCGCGGCCGGCCGTTTTCTATATGCCCTCGATGCGGTCATACCGCTCGTCTAACTAAGGGTTGCAATCTTCGCGTTCCGCGTTACCCTAATGGGCGCATTGTTTCCAAATTGTTAACGAGGGGTTGCCGTAATGGCCGACGAACACGAGACCGAAAGCAAGGCATGGGCGATTGAAGCCGCTGCGGCAGAGGCGGCGTCGCGTGCCGCCGAGGAGGTACATCGTCCTCCGGTGGTGCCGATGGAGCGCGTGGTCGATCGCGATGTTATTGAGCAAGGCGAGCGCGCCGGCCGCATGCGCAGCCAGGAGCCAGGCTTTCCGCGCTTTTTTGCCGAGCTCAACCTGGGCCTGATCCTCACGGCGTTCGCCATCGTGGCTTTTAAAACCCCCAATCACTTTGCCTTCGGCGGCACCTCGGGCGTGTCGGTCATTCTTTCCACGCTGTTCCCGACTCTGCCCGTCGGCGTCTTTATGTGGATTATCAACGCGGTCCTGGTCATCCTGGGATTTATCTTTTTGGAGCGCAAGGCAATCCTTTGGAGCGTCTTTGCCTCGTTTGCGCTTTCGGCCTACGTCTCGCTGTTCGAGCTCTTCCTCCCGACGGATGTTTCGATGACGGGCGATATGTGGCTCGACCTGTGTTTTGCCGTTATCTTGCCGGCGCTCGGCAGTGCTATTGTCTTTGACATCGGCGCCTCGACGGGTGGCACGGACATTCTTGCCATGATCCTCAAACGTCGTACGACGCTCGAGATCGGACGCGCCTTGTTGCTGGTCGATATCGGCATCGTGACCGTCGCGGCTTTCCTGTATGGCCCGCGCGTCGGCCTGTACTGCGTACTTGGCCTGTTTGCCAAGACGCTCGTGGTCGATAAGGCCATCGAGAGCATTCACCTTCGTAAGGTCTGTACGATTATTTGCGCCGAACCGCGCAAAGTCGAGGAGTTTATCGTCAAGCATCTCAACCGCACAGCAACAATCAGCCGTGGTTACGGCGCCTTCTCGGGCAAGTGCGTGACGGTGATCATGAGCGTGCTAAGCCGTCGCGAGGCCGTGCAACTGCGCCGCTATGCGCGCGAAGTCGATCCGGGTGCCTTTATCACGATTGTCGACAGCTCCGAGATCGTCGGCAAGGGTTTCCGCGGAACGAACTAACGCGGTCGAGCTCATCAAACAATCGAATAGCGCCCTGCGCATTGCAAATGCGTCATGTTGGAGTATTTGTCCCCACATTGGGTGATAATGATGCTAAAGACATCGTTTGCGATCCAGATGATTCGCTCAAGATACGAAGGGATGATCTCGATGTTCTGTTCGCAGTGTGGTGCCCCCATGGGCGACAACGATAAGTTCTGTGGTGCGTGTGGTGCCCCCAATGCCGGTGCCGCAGCCTCTGCCCCTCAGGGTCAGCCCCAGCAGTTTGTTCCGCAACCGCCCGTGGCGAATGCGTCCAAGGGCTGTGTGGCTCAGGCGTTTGAGGATATGACCAAGACTCCGGGCGTGCTGCAGCGCGTGTGCCAGGTTGCCTTTTTA
>CAUHIY010000080.1:0-8397 GCA_959606405.1 uncultured Collinsella sp.
CTTTAGGGTTGTGGGCACTTCCCTATTTGGCGTCGGCCCAGGTTATGCCGGTGCTGGCTTCGGCGATTAGGGGGACACGGAGGTCTACTACGTGTTCCATGACGTCGCGGACCATGGCGGTCAGGCGCTCGACTTCGTCGATGGGGCACTCAAAGTCCAGTTCGTCGTGTACCTGCAGGATCATGTGGGCGGCAAAGCCCTCTTCTTCCAGGCGGCGGCTTACGCGGGCCATGGCAATCTTGATGATGTCCGCCGCGGTACCCTGCATGGGATGGTTCATAGCCGTGCGCTCGCCAAAGCCGCGGAGCTGCGGGTTTTTGGCCTTGAGCTCCGGAATATGACGACGGCGTCCGTACATGGTCTCGGCATAGCCCGTCTGCTTGGCACGCGCCACCACATTGTCGAGGAACGTGCGCACACCTGGGTAGGCCTCGTAGTAGCGGTCGATCATGTCGCGCGCCTCGGCCATCGAGATGTGCAGCGACTGCGACAGGCCGTACGCCTGCTGACCGTACACGATGCCAAAGTTCACGGCCTTGGCGCGGCTGCGCAGATCGGGCGTCACCTCGGACACGGGAACGCCAAACACGCGCGCGGCCGTCTCGGCATGGAAGTCCTCACCCTCGTTAAAGGCACGTACCAGATGTTCATCACCCGAAAGATGCGCGAGTAGGCGCAACTCGATCTGCGAGTAGTCCACAGCCAAAAAGACGCTGCCCTCGCCCGCCGAAAACGCCGTCTTGACGGTACGACCCAGCTCAGAGCGCGTCGGGATGTTCTGTAGGTTCGGGTCGCTCGAGGACAGGCGGCCCGTCGCCGTGATGGTCTGGTTGTACGTGGTGTGCACGCGGCCATCGCCACGACGCAGCGGGCCCAGCGTATCCAGGTAAGTGGACTTGATCTTGGACTTCTCACGCCAATCCAAGATCAGACGCACGATCTCGTGGTCACGGGCAAGGTCGCTCAGCACCTTGGCGTTGGTCGAATAGTAGCCGCGCTTGGTCTTCTTGAGGCCCTTGGTCGGAAGCCCCATAACGTCAAACAGCACGTGCGAGAGCTGCATGGGGCTGCCGATGTTAAAGGTCTCGTCACCCGCCAGGTCTCGAATGTTTCGCTCAACCTCGGCAATCTGGGTAGCAAGCCCCTCGGACAGACTATGCAGACGGTCGGGGTCCACGAGCATGCCCGCGCGCTCCATCTTGGCAAGCACCGGCACGAGTGGCATCTCGATGCCATCGAACACGTTGGCGGCGTTCTCGCGGGCCATGCGGTCGCGCAGCGGTGCGACCAGCGCCAACGTCAAGGCCACCGTGCGAGCGGCGGGCGCAGGAGCGTCCTCGCCGGCGCCCTCTGCACCGCGCGCCGTAGGCAGCGCCATCTGCAGATAGGTATCGGCCAGATACGCCTCGTCAAACTCGGAGCGATCGGAATCCAACAGGTAGGCGGCAACCACGGTATCGAAGATGCGCGTGGAATCGACTGCCAACGGATCCATGAGCTCGGGCTCGGAAGAATCGATGGGCGAAAGCTCATGCAGCAGTGCTTTCATATCCGGGCACGCCACGCGGCCCCCCATAAACAGACGCGCGAGCACGCCAGCGATCACGCCGTGGACGAAGTTGAAGCCATCGGCCACGGCAGTGGTACCGCCGTCGCCCTCCTCGAGCGCGAACAGGCCCTGGGACGTCGCCAACCACAGCGTGCGCGTCAGGCCAAAAAGCGCGCCTTCCTCCTTGTCATCGTCCACCACGGCGGCAATCCACTCGCCCGCATCAATCGCGCGAGAGATCTCGTCGGCAGCGGCATCGAGCGCCTCGGCATCGCCGGCGGCAGCGCGCATAACGTGGGGAATCTCAAACGTGCTGGCAGCGGCCGCAGCCCCACCCTCGCCACCAATCAGTGACAAGAAACGGTTCTGCATGGCCGTAATGCCGAGTGCGCCCAGTGCCGCGGACACCTCATCGGCAGAAAACGCCGGGAAGGACGTTTCGTCAAAGTCGAGCTCGACGGGCGCATCGGTACGAATGGTTGCGACCTTGCGGCTCAGCAGGGCATCGTCGATGTGCGCACGCAGGTTCTCGCCCATCTTGCCCTTGACCTCGTCAGCATGCGCGATGACCTCGTCCAGGCTGCCGTACTGCGCGATGAGCGCGCTCGCCTTTTTGGGACCGATGCCCGGTACGCCGGGAATGTTGTCCGACGTATCGCCCTTCAGACCGTAAAAATCGGGCACGAGCGCCGGCGTGATGCCGTGATACAGATCGTCCACGCTCTCGGGCGTCATGATCGCCACGTCGGACAGGCCCTTGCGGGTCGAGACCACGTTGACGTGCTCGGTCACGAGCTGATACATATCGCGATCACCGGTCACCAGCAGCATGTCGCAGCCGGCCTGCTCGCCCAGGCGCGCCATAGTTCCCAGGATATCGTCGCCTTCCCAGCCCTCGGACTGCAGAATCGGCACGTTGAGCGCGCCGAGCAGCTCCTTGATCATCGGAAACTGCACATGCAGATCGGGGTCCATGGGCGGGCGCTGCGCCTTATACTGCGGCAGCATCTCCATGCGCACGCGCGGCTTGCCCTTATCAAACGCCACGACCACACCGTCGGGGTTAAAGGCATCGATCATCTTGAGAAACATGTTCAGAAAGCCAAAGATCGCATTGGTGGGGCGACCGTCCGGCGCGTTCATGGTCGGCGGCACGGCGTGGAAGGCGCGATGCATGAGCGAGTTGCCGTCGATAACGGCAAAGGTGCGGCGCTTGTCAGACATATTGAATACCTCGCTTTGGGCTGGGCACGGCTTGCTCACTCCAGTTTACACGCTCCCCGCCCCGCGACCACCGCACATCAGGCTCCCCTGCCGCCGCGGGCCCGCGCGTGATACGATGGCTCACGGTACATCAACCAGCACGATCGATCCGAGAGGAGCCTGCGTCATGGAGCGTCCCTGCGCATGGAAAAAGTACACGCCACAGCAGATCGAGGAGCTCGAGGAGCTTTGCCGCGGCTATAAGCAGTTTTTGAGCGAGAACAAGACCGAGCGCCTGTGCGTCAAGACCGGTATCAAGATGGCCGAGGAGGCGGGCTACGTCAATCTGGAGACCGTGATCGCCGAGGGCCGCGCGCTCAAGGCCGGCGACAAGGTGTACGCCGCCAATCACGGCAAGGACCTCATGCTCGTCAACCTGGGCACCGCCCCGCTCGAGCAGGGCTTTAACATCCTGGGCGCCCACGTGGACTCGCCGCGCCTGGACCTCAAGCAGAACCCCGCCTTCGAGGCCGGCGACATGGCCTACCTCGACACGCACTACTACGGCGGCGTCAAGAGCTACCACTGGGTAGCCTCCCCGCTCGCACTCGTGGGCGTCATCTGCAAAAAGGATGGCACCACCGTCGACATCAACATCGGCGACAAGGCGGACGACCCGGTCTTTACCATCTCCGACCTGCTGATCCATCTCTCGAGCGAGCAGATGGCCAAGCCCGCCAAGGACGCCGTTGATGCTGAGATCCTCGACGTGATCGTTGGCGGCCGCCCCGTCAAGTTTGACGAGGACGACAAGGACGCGCCCAAGGAGCCCGTCAAGCAGATGTTCCTGGACATCCTCAAGGAGCAGTACGACGTCGAGGAGGAGGACTTCCTCTCCGCCGAGATCGAGGTCGTGCCCGCCGGCCCGGCCCGCGACATGGGCCTCGACCGCTCCATGATTCTGGGCTATGGCCACGACGACCGCGTCTGCGCTTACCCCTCCATGCTTGCCCAGATCGACGTCGCCAACGTGGAGCGCACGAGCATCACGCTCATCGTCGACAAGGAGGAGATCGGCTCCGTAGGCGCCACCGGCATGACGAGCCGCTTCTTCGAGAACACCGTCGCCGAGATCATGACGCTCGCCGGCGAGGATAGCCCGCTGGCCCTGCGCCGTGCACTCGCCCACAGCCGTATGCTCTCCTCTGACGTGTCCGCCGGCTTCGACCCGGGCTACGCCGGCAAGTTCGAAACCAAGAACGCAGCCTTTATGGGTCGTGGCCTGTGCTTTAACAAGTACACGGGCAGCCGAGGCAAGGGCGGCTCTAACGACGCCGATGCCGAGTATGTGGCCCTCATCCGCGACATCATGGACGAGGCCGGCGTGGACTTCCAGACCTGCGAGCTCGGTCGCGTCAACGCGGGCGGCGGCGGCACCATCGCCTACATCATGGCCAAGTACGGCATGAACGTCATCGACTCCGGCGTTGCCGTCCTGTCCATGCACGCTCTGTGGGAGGTCGCCAACAAGGCCGATATCTACGAGGCATATCGCGGCTACAAGGCCTTCATCGAGCGCGCCTAACCAGTCCCTTGTAACTTGCGGTGAAATACGGATTCATCAGGCCTTCCAACAGGGAAAGCGCTCCGCATTTCACCGCAACTTTTTTAGCGGGAGGAGGATTCCGTGCTACAGGTCGTCATTTCGCCCGCCAAACAGATGCGGACAGCTCAAGATGCCTTTGACGTTTGGGGCATACCGCCTTTTGCACATCAGACGGCCCGGCTCCATCAGGCACTGTTGGGCATCGAACGCGAGGATGGCGCGGCAGGTCTTCAGGCCCTTTGGAACGTGAGCGACGGGCTGCTTACAACGTGCCTGGATACGCTTCACGAATTTATGCCCGTCCTGGGCGATGCCGACCTCGCCGATCCCGATATCGCCCGTCACCTCTCCCCCGCCGTCATGTCCTACCACGGCATCCAATACCAAAGCATGGCGCCCGAGGTCATGGATGCCGCACAGCTCGACTGGCTGCAAAACCATCTCTGGATCCTCTCGGGCCTTTACGGATGCATACGCCCCTTTCATGCCGTCGAACCGTATCGGCTGGAGATGGGCGCGAAGCTCGCCGTCGACGATGCCCGAGACCTCTACGCGTTTTGGGGCGACAAACTTGCATGCGCCATTGCGCCGACCGGCTCCAACACCACGGTCGTCAACCTTGCCAGCGTGGAATACGCCAAAGCCGTCCTACCCCATCTCGCAGGCGACGCCACAACCGTCACTTGTCTCTTTGGCGAAGGTGTCCGCAACGGCAAGCCCATCCAGCGCTCGACCGCCAGCAAAAAGGCGCGCGGCTCCATGGTGCGCTGGATGGCAGAAAACAAGCTCGAGGACGCCGCCGGTCTTACCGAGTTCAACCTTGGCTACCGCTATGTCCCCGAGCTCTCGTCCCCAGACAGCCTGGCCTTCATCAACGAGCAGGCATTCTAGAAGCCTGTCGCTAGCGCCGAACTCCACCTCGGCATGCTTTCATGGCATTCGGTGAACACCCCACTATTCCACCAGACCGTCGGCCTTGGCGATCTCGCTCGTCGAGCCATCTTGGTAGGCAACCTTAACGTGCTCTACCTCGGACACCGCAACACCCGATGGGGGCTCCAAGCGCCATTCCGTCAGGGCGATATCCATGGTCGTGGGCACATCTCCTTGATCTTTGAGCTTCACCGTCAGCGTTTTGAGCGCCGCGTCAAACGTCACGCGTTCGATTTCTTTACCTGGAATGGACCCACCACTCAGCTGCAACTGCACAAACTCATCGCGCGGGTACCAATAATCGCCCGGAATGGCGAGCGTATTGGCATTACCGCCGGTACTCCTCACCGTCATAATCGGTAGGCCACCATCAGCCTCGAACTCCCATACAGCGCCGCCACGACCACCAAACGTCCAGATACAATAGGCAATCACCATCACGACAAGGATCGCAAAACCGATTGCGACCAGCCCATGATGGGCACGGCCCTCCTCGGCCGACACGTCCCACTGTGTCTCTCGATATAGATGCTTGTCTTCCATGTTCGCCTCCCCACGGGCATGCTCATCGCGTCAATCGTACCCATTCGAGCTATACTTGAGCCCACCACATAAACGGGGAGCTTGCAGGACAAGACGGCAGGCTGAGACTGGGCGCGCCCGCCCTGACCCGCAAACCTGATATGGGTAATGCCAACGAAGGGAGCCGTGCCAATGAGCACACAGACCGAGCCCAAGCTCGTCACGCAAATCGACTTCGCCCGCGCTGGGCAGATCACACCTCAGATGAAAGAGGTCGCCGAGCGCGAGCATCGCGACCCCGAGTACATCCGCGAGCGCGTGGCAGACGGCCGCATCGCCATTCCCGCCAACATCGTGCATATCAAAAAGGGGATGCGCGCCTTTGGTGTCGGCGAGGGCCTGTCCACCAAGGTCAACGTGAACTTGGGCATCTCGGGCGACAAGGCCGATGCCGCCGAGGAATGGAAGAAGGTCAAGATTGCCGAGGACTTTGGCGCCGACGCCATCATGGACCTCTCCAACTCGGGCAAGACGCGCCAGTTCCGCCAGCAGCTCATCGACGAGACGCCGCTTATGGTGGGCACCGTCCCCATGTACGACGCCATCGGCTACATGGAAAAGCCGCTGGTCAAGCTCACCAAGGACGACCTGCTCGAGGTCGTTCGCGCGCACGCCGAGGACGGCGTGGACTTCATGACCATCCACTGCGGCATCAACAAGTCGGTCATCAAGACCTTTAAGGAGACCGGCCGCCTCATGAACATCGTCAGCCGCGGCGGCTCGCTGCTGTTTGGCTGGATGGAGGTCACCGGCAATGAGAACCCCTTCTACGAGTTCTACGACGAGGTGCTCGAGATCTGCCACGAGTACGACGTGACGATTTCGCTTGGCGACTCCTGCCGCCCGGGCTGCCTCTACGACTCCAACGACGCAACCGAGACCGCCGAGATGATCGAGCTGGGCAAGCTGTGCAAGCGCGCCTGGGCCGCCGGCGTCCAGGTCATGGTCGAGGGCCCGGGTCACATGGCGCTCGACGAGATCGCCGCCAACATGAAACTGCAGAAGCGCCTGTGCCACAACGCCCCGTTCTATGTGCTCGGGCCGCTGGTGACCGATATCGGCGTGGGTTACGACCACATCACCGCCGCCATCGGTGGCGCCATCTCCGCCAGCTCCGGCGCCGACTTCCTGTGCTACGTGACGCCGGCCGAGCACCTGTGCCTGCCCAACGCCCAGGACGTGCTCGATGGCCTCATGGCCACCAAGATCGCCGCACACGCCGCCGACATCGCCAAAAAGGTGCCCCACGCCCGCGACATGGACGACAAGATGGGCCAGGCACGCCGCAAGCTCGACTGGGAAGAGATGTGGAAGTGCGCGCTCGACCCGGTTACGGGCAAGAAGCGCTACGAGGAATCCCCCGCCGCGACCGAGGGCACTTGCACCATGTGTGGCAAGATGTGCGCCGTCCGCACCGTTAACAAGGTGTTCGAAGGCACGACGATCGACCTCGGCATGGAGGATTAACGCGTCTCCGGAGCCACAATCGGTCACAAGGTGCTCATCAATTGTTGACATGTGAACATTTTCTTACATTTACGTAAAGATTGCACCGCTCGCCCGGGATCGGCATACAGCCGGCCCGGGCAACTTTATAATGCAGGCAGAAGACCCATTTGAATCCGACCGAACAAGGGAGCGAACATGGATCGCAGTAAGGTACCCGCCGTCCTGTCCATCGCAGGATCAGATTCCAGCGGTGGTGCCGGCATTCAGGCCGACATCAAGACCATCACGGCGCACCGCCTGTATGCCGAGACGGCCATCACCGCTATCACCGCACAGAACACCCTGGGCGTCACCGCCGTACAGAACATCTCCCCGGATATTGTCGCCGCGCAAATCGATGCCGTTTTTGACGATATTCGCCCCAACGCAGTCAAAATCGGCATGGTTTCCTCTGCCGAGATTATCGAGGTTATCGCCGACCGCCTGGGCGCTTGGGACGCACATAATATCGTCGTCGACCCCGTCATGGTCGCGACCTCGGGCGCTCGCCTGATCGCAGAGGACGCCGCCGAAGCGCTTACACGCCGCCTGTTCCCGCTGGCGACTGTCATCACGCCCAATATTCCCGAGGCCATGGCGCTGCTCGATTATGAGGTCGATTCCGAGCGCACGCAGCAAAATGCCGCCATGCTCCTCACCCGCCGCTTTGGATGCGCGTCCTTCGTTAAGGGCGGGCATTTTGTCAATGAGGCCAACGATGTGCTGGCAGAGCCCGCACCGCTCGATGACGAGGGCAATCATCTGGGCGATCCGCTCACCACGTGGTTCCGCCACAAGCGCATCGAGACCGGCAACACACATGGCACCGGCTGTACGCTTTCGTCCGCCATCGCCTGCGCGCTGGCCCAGGGCATGGATCTTGCCGATGCCGTCAACGCCGGCAAGGCCTACCTAACGGGCGCTCTCGCCGCCGGCTTTGACATGGGCAAAGGCTCCGGCCCCGTCAATCACATGTGGCAGTACTGAGACAGTTTGCCGCAGCTCGCTATTGATGCTGACCATCAGGCAAAACTCG
>CAUHIY010000081.1:0-8125 GCA_959606405.1 uncultured Collinsella sp.
GCAGTGCATCGGCAAGCCCAAGGGCGTCATTCGCAGCCAGGTGCCCGAGGTGCTGCGTCTGGTCGGTCTGGCCGATCAGATGGACTCGCTGCCCGACCAGCTTTCCGGTGGCGAGCAGCAGCGCGTTGCCGTCGCCCGTGCTATGGTCAACCGTCCGCCGCTGCTGATCTGCGACGAGCCCACGGGCAACCTCGACCCGGCGATCTCGCTGGGCATCATGAAGCTGCTTGAGCGTATTAACCGCACCGGCACCACCGTGATCGTCGCCACGCACGACCGCGAGATGGTCGATAGCATGCACCGTCGCGTGATCGCCCTCGAGGGCGGCCACGTCATCCGCGACCAGGAGAGGGGAGGTTACGGCAACTATGGCACCAACTAACGTGGGCTACTCCTTCAAAGAGGCAATCAGCCACTTCTTCCGTAACTGGACTACCTCGCTCGGCGCCGTCATCACGATCTTCCTTTCGCTGTTTATCATCGGCCTGTTCATCATGGGCTCTGCGATGCTGAACTCCGTGATCGGCACCGTCGAGGATCAGGTTGTCATCAACGCGTTCATTAGTGATGACGCCGATCAGGCCGATGTTCAGGCTTTTGAGGCCGAGCTTAAGACGTGGAATAACGTCAAGTCCGTGACCTATAAGGACAAGGACGACGCGCTGGCCGAGTATACGAGCAAGATGTCGGGCAACGCCGACGCCACCATGAGCGCGCTCGATGGCCAGAACCCGCTGCCGGCTTCCTTCGCTATTGAGATGGACGATCCGTCCAAGGTCGAGAGCACGGCAAAGAAGCTCAAGAAGGATGCCGATTTCCAGAAGATCGCGGATGACGGCGACGTCAACGCGAGCGTGCTGTACGGCCAGGAGGAAGTGAGCCGCCTGTTCCAGGTGACCAACTACATCCGCATCGCCGCCGTGGTGCTCGTTGGTCTTCTGACCTTTATCGCATTCATCTTCATCAACAACACGATTCGCCTGTCCATCACGGCGCGTCGTCGTGAGATTGCGATTATGCGTCTGGTCGGCGCCAGCAACGGCTTCATTCGTGGCCCGTTTATCACCGAGGGCGTGCTGCAGGCCATTTTGGGCTCGCTGCTTTCCATCGGCGTTCTGGAGCTGCTGCGCAATCTGATGATCCCGCGTCTGCAGGAGAGCATCGGCTGGATGTCGTTTGCCCTGCCGATGCAGTACTACCTGGTGACCTATGCTGCGCTGATTCTGGTCGGCGTGATTATCGGTCTCTTTGGTTCTGCCATCGCCATGCGCCGCTACCTGCGCGTGTAGGCATGCTTGGAATTCATCCCTTCCAACGGGTCGTCTCTTATGGGGCGGCCCGTTTTTTGATCCCTAGGGGACGGCAGGAAAGCGAATCATTTGGGTAGACTCTTTGGAGTTCGCAATCGATAGTTAGGAGGCGCCATGGGGCGCAATAACAAGCATAAGCGTGGAGCTCGCAATCAGCGCGGGCCGGTGCGCAGCGAACGCCGTCCGAGCCTGACCGGGCGCGTGCAGCTCCATGAGCATAGCGCCTACGTTGTAACCGAAAACGGCGACTACAAGGTCATGGGCCGCGGTAAGCGCGAGATCATGGATGGCGATACCGTTGCCGTGAGCATTAAGAACAGCCCGCACGGTGAGCGGCGCGCCGTGATCGAAAGCGTGGTTGAGCGTGCAGCCATAAGCGTGGTGGGCACGTACCAGACCGCCGGTCCGCTCGGTGTGATCGAGCCGCTCGATTCGCGTCTGAAGGCCGACTTCTTCATTCTGCCCGAGGATACCTCGGCGGATCGTCTGGGTGTCCACCCGGGTGATGCTGTTGTCGCGCGCATTTTGACCTACCCGACGCGCCTGGAATCGGGTACCGTGACGATCGAACGCCGCATTGGCGGAGATGACGCGCCCGATTTGGGCGTTCAATATGTGATGGCGCGTTACGGCTATACCGATAGCTATCCCGAGGCCGCGCTGGACGAGGCCGAGGGGCTTTCGCTCGATGTGTCCGCGGCGCTTAAGGACCCGCTCCGCCGCGATCTGCGCGACCGCTTTGTCATCACGATCGACCCGGTCGACGCGCGCGACTTTGACGATGCCATTTCGCTGGAGCGCACGCCCGAGGGTGGCTACAAGCTGGGTGTGCATATCGCCGACGTTTCACACTATGTGGCTTGGGACGGGCATATCGATCTTGAGGCTCGCCATCGTACGACATCGGTGTATCTGGCCGATCGCGTGCTTCCCATGCTGCCCGAACGCCTGTCCTGTGACCTGTGCTCGCTTCGCCCTGACGAGGACCGTCTTGCGTTTACCGTTGACATTGAGCTCGATGCACAGGGTCGCGTGCGGCATTACGATCCGTACCCCAGCGTGATTCGCTCGCGTGTGCGTATGGACTATGACGGCGCCGAGGCGCTGCTGGTGCGTGCCGGCGCGGTTGAGTATTCGGTGCTGGAGGGTGCAGCCGAGGATGTTGCGGCTGCCGAGACCTCGCGCGAGGAAGCGCTTGAGCGCGGTCTTGCGTGCGAGGAGGCCGCCCGCGGCTACAACGTCGACCTCGGCGATTTCCTTGTCGCCGCTAACGAACTCGCCGAACTCCGCCGTCGTATCCGTCGCGCCCGCGGCTCGGTCGATTTTGACACGGCCGAGATTCGTGCTCTGTTGGATGAGGACGGAGTGCCCGTGCAGATTGTGGCGCGTGAGCGTTCGTGTGCCACGTCGCTTATCGAGGAAGCTATGCTGCTCGCCAACGAGTGCGTTGCAGAGTGGCTGGCAGACCGTGATATCGAGGCCTGCTATCGCGTGCATGAGGATCCGAGCCCCGATAGCCTGCACGGTGCCGCCGTTGCGCTGGCGCAGCTAGGCATCATCGACGATCGCCGTGCTGCCGGTATTGCCCTGGGGAGCCCCGATGAGCTGCAGGCTGCAGTCGATGCTGCCGCCGGTACGGCCAACGCACCGCTCGTTAACACGCTGCTTCTGCGCAGCATGCAGCGCGCGCTGTACAAGCCGCGCAACGAGGGCCACTTTGCGCTCGCCGCGCCGTGCTACTGTCACTTTACGAGTCCCATCCGTCGCTACCCCGATCTGGTGGTGCACCGCGTGCTCAAACTGCAGTTGGCCTATGAGCGGCTCGGCGGCAAGGACGCCTTGGTCCGTACGCCGCGGCTGATCGGCAAGGGGCGCGAGTCGCTGCCGCGCATTCTGCCGCAGATCTGCCGCGCATGCAGCGATGCCGAGCGCGCGGCAGATGCCGCCAGCCATGCGACGCAAAAGATCAAGATTGCCCAGTACTATGAGGACCGTCTGGGCGAGCGCTATGCCGGAACCGTCTCGTGGGTTAGCAGCATGGGCCTTTTTGTGCGCTTGGACCTAACGCAGGTCGAAGGCTTGGTTTCGATCAAGAGCCTGGGCAACGAGTGGTTCGAGTTCGACGAGGACGCGCTTACGCTCACGGGCGCCGACACGGGGACTCGCTATGAACTGGGTCAGCGCGTGATTGTCGAGGTCTCGCGCGTCAATACCACGCGTGGGCACTTGGACTTTAAGCTTATCCATTAGCCAAACCCCGACTCATGGTGGGGGAGCGGAGGGCGGCCTTTCGGGACCGCCCTTCGCATTTGAATCGTGGCTACCTTGCCGTCTGCTCGGCCGCCCGCTTACCTGCTATTCGAGAGGTAAAACCTACCAAAATAAACCTGTCCCTTTTTGGCAGGTTTACAAGAAAGCGGGGATGAGATGGCGACGGTGTACGGTTATGCGCGGGTGAGTTCGCGCGATCAGAATCTGAATCGACAGCTGGATGCGCTGGGCGCCTATGGCGTGGGCTCGGCGAATATTTATGCCGACCATGCGAGTGGCAAGGACTTCGATCGACCGCGTTATCGCGAGCTGCTGCACGTCCTGGGAGACGGGGACGTGCTGGTGGTGCTTTCTATCGACCGACTTGGTCGTAATTACTCCGAGATTCTTGAGGAATGGCGACGCATTACCAAGGAGCTCGGGGTTGCCATTGTGGTGTTGGACATGCCATTGCTTGACACGCGCGCTAGGGCCAGCGGCGCGCCGGATGTGACCAACGTCCTGATTGCCGATATTGTGCTGCAACTGCTGAGCTACGTGGCGCAGGTAGAGCGCGAGAATATCCATCGGCGCCAAGCGGAGGGAATTGCAGCGGCGCGGGCGCGAGGGGTCCGTTTCGGTCGACCTCGCAAGCCGTGCCCTCCTCAGTTTGAGCTGGTGCGCGATAGCTATGAGGCGGGCGATATTACCCGCAGCCAGGCGGCAAAGTGCTTGGGCGTGTGCGTGGGGACGTTCGATCGCTGGATGCGCGAGGCGGGGTAGGGGTTTGCGTCGCTTTGTCGCTTCCTGTTGCGATTCAAATTTTGATACGGTGACGATGCCATTTGGGGCTACACTCGCTGATATTCAAAAAAGGAGGTTGGCCCTTGGCGCGCGTAAAACAAATAATCGGATGGACCGCGATCGTTCTGTTCGCTGCAACGCTGGCGGGCATCTGGGTGCTGACGGAGCAAAATGCGGTGGAGACGTCGTTGCTGAGCGAGTCCACCGCGCGTGTGGTGGAGGGTCAGGCTACGGGCGTTCAGGCCGCCGATGCCACGGGTGAAGCCCAGACGGAGAACGGAATGACCGGGGGCACCGATTCGGCTGCCTCGAATGTCCGGTCTGGCCGACTTGCTTCCATTCGCATGTGGGTGGGCGCAAACGTCCGTCGCGTTGCCCATACCGTAGAGTTTTTCTTCGTCGGATTGTTCGCCTCGGTGATCGTGGCTTGCTTTTCCAGGCGTCCGTGGAGCGTGTGCTCCCGTTGCGTGCCCGTATTGCTCTTTTGCGCCGCCTGCTCCGTTGGCGATCAGGTACATAAGATCTTTGTTCCCGGCAGGCATTTCGACGTTATCGATTTAGGATTCGATGCTGCGGGCTATATCACCGCCATGCTGTTGGTATTGCTGGCAGCGGCGTTGGTGCGCCATGCGACTCGGCCGATCGGCGCCCATGCGAGGCGCTAGCCGGTAACAAACCCGTTTCTGATAATGCGGCCTCGTTGAATTATTTTGTGTCGCGCGTATTTCCGAGCGGTCGGATTTGAGGGGCGAGCGGTAGAACGCTCGCCCTTTGTGCGCCACGATGCGGCACAATGTACCGCAAAAGCTGTTTGTATCCGGTACGAATCGTTCGTTGGTCTTTAATTCTTCTCAACGGAGGTGTTTGAGATGGCAAACGGATTGCTTTTGCGGCTTCGCGAGCGTGAGCTCAGCGCGAGCCCGGCGGAACGCAATGTCATCGCATATGTAAGCGCTCATCCGCACGAGGTGGTCGGGCTGTCCGTCCGCGGTCTTGCCGATGTCACGTTCTCCTCGCCCTCGAGCATTTTGCGCTTTTGCAAGCGTTTGGGTTTTGCGGGCTACAAGGAGTTCCAGCGCGAACTGATTGCCGAGCTGGCGCTCTTAGGTGACAAGAAAGACGTAGCCCTCGAGGACATCTCCATGGATGACAGCGTCGAACGTATCGTGGGGAAGGTGATGAAAAGCAACGTGCGCACGATCGAGGCGACGGCGCGAACGCTCGATTACACCGTCTTGGAGCGATGCGCGGCCCGTCTTAAGCGGGCACGCGCGGTCAATCTGTTCGGTATTGGTGCCTCTCGTTTGGTCGCGCACGACCTGGCGCAAAAGCTCATGCGTGTCGACAAAGAGTGCCATCTGTACGACGACTGGCATGATCAGCTCTTATGTGCCAAGAACATGCATGAGGGCGATATGGCAATCGCCTTTAGCTACTCGGGCTTGACGCAAGAGGTGCTGGACTGCACCGCCGAGGCTCAACGTCACAACTGTCCCGTTGTGGCCGTTACCAAAGTAGATGGATCATCCAAGCTTGCCACCATGGCCGATGCCGTGCTCGGCGTTGCTGCGAGTGAACCCTTGGTCCGCAGCGGTGCCATGGCTTCGCGTATGGCCCAGCTTATGGTTGTCGATGCCCTTTACGCTGCTTACGTTGCCAGCGACTACGAACGGGCGACGCATGTCATTAAGCAAAACTACATCGAGAAACAGGAAAGATGAGGTGAATGAAATGCTCGATTTAACAAAATTCACGACCGAACAGCGTAATCAAAGGTCAATGGACCTCGATACGATGACATCGCTGCAAATCGTCACGACGATGAACGATGAGGATCTTCGTGCCGTCCAGTCGGTCACGAAAGTGTTGCCCCAGGTTGCCACAGCAATCGACTGGGCTGCTGAGGCACTCGAGCGCGGCGGGCGCGTCTTTTACATGGGCGCAGGCACCAGCGGTCGTCTGGGCGTACTCGACGCTTCGGAGTGTCCGCCCACGTTTGGCGTGTCACCCGATCTGATTGTCGGGCTCATTGCCGGAGGCGAGACGGCGTTTATCAAGGCTGTCGAAGGTGCCGAAGACAGCGATGAGCTTGGCGCGAACGACCTGCGAGAGCGTGGACTCTCGGACAAGGATCTTGTCGTTGGCCTGGCGGCAAGCGGCCGTACTCCTTATGTGGTGGGCGGCCTTGCGTACGCCAAGGCAACTGGGTGCAAGACCATTGCAATTGCCTGCAACCAAGGGTCGAAGATCGGGGAGAGCGCAGATCTTGCCATTGAGCCCGTGCCCGGTCCCGAGGTGCTGACCGGCTCAACGAGGCTCAAGGCGGGAACGGTTCAAAAGCTCATTCTCAACATGATTTCGACCGGTGCCATGGTCAAGATCGGCAAGGTATACCAAAACCTGATGGTCGATGTGCAGCAGACGAACGAGAAGTTGGTGGTGCGCGGCCAGAACATCGTGATGGAGGCGACCGGCTGCACGCGCGAGCGCGCCGTTCAGGCGCTTGCAGATGCCGGCGGCCATGTAAAAACCGCTATTGTCTCGGTACTGTTGGACTGCGATGCCGAGCAGGCTACGGTAGCTCTTGAGCGGGCGCGAGGCCATGTCCGTGCTGCGGTGAGTGGCCATGAGAAGAGCAATGCCGACGCCCAATAGGTGCGCGGCGTGAGCTGATATGACATCCAGACGAGATACCCAATACAAGGAGGAGTTATGACGAACAAAGAGCTGGCTCAAAAGCTGCTGGACCTTTTGGGCGGTAAAGACAACGTGCTGGCAAACGCGGCGTGCATGACGCGCCTGCGCGTGACCGTCAAAGACGCGGGCAACGTCGACACGGAGGGCATTAAGGCACTCGACGGCGTGATGGGCCTGGTCGAGGACGACACGATGCAGATCGTGCTGGGTCCGGGCAAGGTGAATAAGGTGCTCGAGGAGTTCTCCAAGCTCACCGGCCTTGCGAAAGGCGTTGCCGACGAGAGCGTGGTTGACGCTGCGGCCACAAACAAGGCCGCGCAGAAAGCCAAGTACGAGTCCAAGCCGGTTCAGGCCTTCCTCAAGAAGATTTCCAATGTCTTCGTCGCCCTGCTTCCCGGCATCATTGCGGCTGGCCTCATCAACGGTATCTGTAACGTTATTAACGTCTCGACGGCAGGCGCGCTTGCAGGCGAGTGGTGGTACCAGGGCATTCGTTCCATGGGCTGGGCTCTGTTTGCCTATCTGCCCATCTTGGTGGGCTATAACGCGGCACGTGAGTTTGGTGGCTCCGCTGCGCTGGGCGGCATCGCCGGCATGATGTGTATCGCCAACAGTGCCATGCCCCTGCTTGCGCCTGGCGCGGCTGATCCTGCCACTGCCATTCTGCTGCCGCTCACCAGTGCGCAGTACAACCCCGCGGCGGGTGGCATGATCGCGGCTCTCATCGCTGGTGCATTTTTTGCCTGGATGGAGCGTCAGATTCGCAAGGTTATGCCCAACGCACTCGACACGTTTTTGTCCCCGCTGCTGGTGCTCATCATCGGCGCCTTTGCTCTGATGCTCGTCATCCAGCCGGTTGGCGCATGGCTGACGACTGCCATCTTTAGCGTTTTGACCTTTATTTTCGAGAAGCTGGGCGTCCTGGGCGGCTATATCCTGTCGGCAGGCTTCTTGCCGCTGGTGTCCGTCGGCCTGCATCAGGCGCTCACGCCGATCCACGCTATGCTCAACGATCCCGACGGCGCTACCAAGGGTATCAATTACCTGCTTCCCATCCTTATGAT
>CAUHIY010000082.1:0-8077 GCA_959606405.1 uncultured Collinsella sp.
CCACATACTCGCAGCCGCGCTCGAGCAGCTCGTGCGCGATGATCTCGTCGGCGGCAATAGGGTCGGCATAGACATCCTTGGACAGCGTGAGCGTCTGGATGCCCGCGCGCTCAGCGCGCTGCAAACCCTTAGCCGAAGGACGGCTCGACACCACAAGCTCAATCGAGGCGTTGAGCTTACCGGCGGCGATCAGATCGATCAGCGCTTGCAAGTTGGTACCCGAACCGCTGATGAGCACGCCGATCTTGAGCGGCTCGGCGGTATCAGTGCCGGTCGGTCGGGTATACGGGTCCCAAGCCAGGACCTCGGCAGCAGCCATCTGCTCGTTAGTGCTCATCGGAGTACACGACCTTACCGGAGCCCTCAACGCACTCGCCCACGCGGAACGGCTTCTCGCCCAGCGCGACCAGAGCCTCGGTCACCGCGGCCTCGTCCTCGGGGGCGACGATCAGGCACAGGCCAACGCCCATGTTGAAGGTCTTGCATGCCTCGTTGGGCGCGAGCTCGGCCTGGCGCGACACGTAGGTGATGACGGGCGGAACGTCCCAGCCCATCTCGGCGCCGTTGCGGGTGACCACGGCGTCGACGTCGTCGGCGAGTGCACGGTTGAGGTTCTCGGTAATACCACCGCCAGTGATGTGGGCGATAGCGTGCACGTTGGCGCCGCCGCGCAGCAGCTCCAGGATCGGCTTGACGTAGATGCGCGTGGGGGCCAGCAGGGCGTCTGCCAGCGATGCGCCGCCGAGCTCCTCGAGCGGACGGCTCAGCTCCTCGGCCTTAGCGGCGGCCTCGGGCGTGCCCGGTTTGATGCCGTCGACGCCAATGACCTTGCGCACGAGCGAGTAGCCGTTGGAGTGCACGCCGGTGGAAGGCAGGCCCAGGATCACATCGCCCGGGCGGACGTTTGCGGGGTCGAGCATCTTGGGACGGTCGACGACGCCCACGGTAAAGCCGGCGAGGTCGTAGTCGGCCGGAGCCATGACGCCCGGGTGCTCGGCCATCTCGCCGCCCACGAGCGCGCAGCCCGCGAGCTTGCAGCCGTCGGCCACACCCTTGATGATCTTTGCCATGTGCTCGGCCTCGATGTGACCGATGGCAACGTAGTCCAGGAAGAACAGCGGCTCGGCGCCCGAAGCCAGAATATCGTTGACGCACATAGCGACCAGGTCCTGGCCCACCGTCTCGTGACGGTCCATGATCTGGGCGAGCACGAGCTTGGTGCCCACGCCGTCGGTACCGCTGATCAGGATCGGGTCTTCCATATCCTTAAGCGCGGCAGCCGAGAACAGGCCACCGAAGCCGCCGATGCCGCCGATGACCTCGGGGCGGTTGGTGTCCTTGACCATCTGCTTAATAGCGTCGACGGCGCGGCCGCCCTCGGCGGTATCGACGCCGGCGTCCTCGTACGTCACATGCTTGCTGTCGCTCATCTGAGCCTTCCTCTCCCACTACCGTGGCGCCGCGCGGGCGCCAAACGGTGCTCATAGTTGCGTTCATTTCGGCGCGCGTCATAACAACACGCGCCGTCATATCAACAAAACAGCAGATAAAACCTGCCAAAATAAACCTGTCCCTAAATGGCAGGTTTTAGGCCTCACTGTGCTCCTCTTCCCAGCTGCGATCGACATATTTCTCGATCACGGCGTCGTCGTCAAAGTGCAGCGGCTTGTCCAGGTTGCGGGGCTTAAAGCCCTCCATAAACTTGTCGCGGCCAAAGCTCTCGGGAATCGCCACAGGGTAGCGGCCGGTAAAGCACGCATCGCAGTAACCGCCCTTGGGCATGACCTTAAGCAGGCCCTCGACCGAAAGGAAGGCCAGCGAATCGGCGCCGATATACTCGCAAATCTCGTCGACCGTCTTGTTGGCGCTGATAAGCTGCGACTGCACGTCGGTATCGATACCGTAGAAGCACGGCCAGATGACCTCGGGCGAGTTGATGCGGATATGAATCTCCTTGGCGCCGGCGTTGCGCAGCATCTTGACGAGCTGCACCATGGTGGTGCCGCGCACGATGGAGTCGTCGATGACGACCAGGCGCTTGCCCTCGATGTTGTCGCGCAGCGGGTTGAGTTTCATACGCACGCCCATGGCACGCAACTCCTGCGTAGGCTCGATAAACGTACGGCCCACGTAGCGGTTCTTGATAAGGCCCTCGCCAAAGGGAATACCGCTCTCGTGCGAATACCCCTCCGCGGGCGGCAGACCGGAGTCGGGCACGCCGATGACCAGGTCGGCCTCGACGGGCTCCTCATGTGCCAGCTGACGACCCATGTCGTAACGGCAGGCATAGACGCTCTTGCCGTTCATGATGGAGTCGGGGCGGGCAAAGTAGACCTGCTCAAAGATGCAGTTGGCGGGCTCTTCGGCTGCAGGCACGCCCTGCTCGGATACCAGGCCCTCGGCGCTGATGCGCAAGATCTCGCCGGGACGGACGTCACGGACGTACTCGGCACCCACGATGTCGAGTGCGCAGGTCTCGGAAGCAACGACCCAGCCGCCGGCGCGCGTGACACGGACGGCGGAGTCGACCGTCGCGGCGCCGTCCTGCGACGGCAGCTGCGAAACGGCTGCGGCATCGGCCTGGTCCAGGCCCTCGTCCACCAGCTTGCCCAACACGAGTGGGCGAATGCCGTGCGGATCGCGGAATGCGTAGAGCGCCTGCTCGTTGATGAGCGTCATGGCGTAGCCGCCGCGCACGAGCTCCATGGTCTTGCGAATGCCCTCGCGCAGATGGCCTGTACGCTGGGTAAAGTAGCCGATGAGTTTGGTCGCAACCTCGGAATCCGAATTGGAGAGGAACGGCACACCCAGCTCGATCAGCTGACGGCGCAGCTCGTCGGTGTTGACGAGGGTGCCGTTGTGCGCGAGCGCGATAATGACGCTATTGATGGTAGAGAGGTGCGGCTGAGAGGCTTCCCAGCTCTTGGCACCGGCGGTGCCATAGCGCACATGACCCACGGCCAGCTGGCCGGAGAGCGTCGACAGGTCGGCGTTGGAGAATACGCGGTCGAGCAGGCCCAGATCTTTGCGGACCATAACCGTGCCGCCGTCACCCACGGCGATTCCAGCCGATTCCTGGCCACGGTGCTGCAGTGCACGCAGGCCAAAGTACGTCAGTCGAGCCACATCGCGATCGGGCGCCCATACGCCGAAAATGCCACATTCCTCATGCAGCTGGTCGGAGTCCGGATCATACGTCGACATGGTGTTCACCTGTCCCGCGGCACGCTCGGCCGCGCGGATGGTTTCTTGAGACATGGCATCCCCTCAGAGCCTCGTATTTTTGGCGTTACCCGCCTTATTATACGCACGGCGCGACGCGCTCCCCGGCGCATGAGCAGCGCTTTTTAAAAGCCCACCGAGCTAATAATCAGTTTTGTTGCCAAACATTTTATCGGTCTGTCCAGTGCAAGCGCCCGCGCCCCCAGATGGCCGCCGCGTCCACCGTTGGGGATTACAAAGTTGCAATTGGGACGTTCTCGTCCTGTCTTTTGGCAAGTCGGCGGCGTATCCTTGTACCTACGTCAAAACGAGAAAGGTTCTGTATGGATCGAAACGAACTCGACCCCAGCGTCCCCAGCGCCACGGAGGTCAAGAAGATCCCCCTCATCATTAAGGTGTACGCCGTCCTGTGCATCCTTTCCGGCGTGGGCACGCTCCCGTCGGTCGCTGCCTTTATGTGGCAGGTCATCACGGCACTTGTTAACGGCAACGCCACCGAAAAGCTCGGCGACAACACGCTCGTCGCAGTCGGCCTTATCGTCGCCGGCATCATGCTCTCTGCGGCAAGTGCCGTCATCCTAATCATCTTTGGCCTGGATCTCATCAAAAACCAGCGCCGCAACGCCGCCCGCCTGTCCTACATCCTTATTGCATTCACCGTCGTCGAGCTTTTGGTCGACGTGATGCTCCAGGGTATCGGGCCCTTCTTGCTGCGTCCCGCTATTCAGCTCGGCATCCTCATCGCGCTTTCGGCCACCGTCGACCCCACGCTTCGTCAGGAGCGCGAGCTGCAGCGCCGCCTGCAGGAGATGCTCGACCGCGATGCCGCCGCCGAGGGCATGCTCGGCCGCGATGAGACCGGCGAAGGCTACATCAAGCTCAACTACTTCAACCTGTTCTGGGTATTCTTCGTCTGCTGCGTACTGGGACTTATCTTGGAGGACATCTGGCACATGACGGTCAACGACCCGGGCGTCTACCAGGACCGCGCCGGCATGCTGTTTGGCCCTTTCAGCCCCATCTACGGATTTGGCGCCGTGCTCATGACCATGGTGCTTAACCGCTTCTACAAAAAGAACCCCATCATCATTTTCCTGGTGAGCGCTGTGCTCGGCGCCAGCTTTGAGGTGTTCGTGGGCTGGTTTATGCAGACCGCGTTTGGCGTGGTCTCGTGGAGCTACTCGCACATAACGCTGTTCGGTTTGCCCGATCCGCTCGTGGTCCTCACGAGCGGACGCACCTGCACGGGCTTCGCCTGCCTGTGGGGCCTGGGCGGCCTTATCTGGATCAAGCTGCTGCTGCCGAGGCTGCTTAAGCTCATCAACAAGATCCCCTGGAAGAGCCGCTACTCGGCCACCGTCATCTTTACCGTTATCATGCTGGTCGACGGCGTCATGACGCTGCAGTCGCTCGACTACTGGTACCAGCGCGTTAACGGCACGGAGCCGGACATTCCCGTCGCACAGTTCTACGGAGAGCACTTCGATAACGAATACATGGAAAACCGCTTCCAGAGCATGACCATGAGCCCCAAGGATGCGACGCGCGTGTAGCGCTCACCGCGCCCAAAACGCAAAATGCCCGCCGGTATCACACGTACCGGTGGGCATTTTTATAAACGATACTTCTATCGACGCAAGCCTCTACGCCTCGCGCTCGACCTCACTCACGCATTCGTTCTTGATGGTGCCAACGAGCGCCTGCAGTGCATCGACCACGCGTGGGCGAATGTCCCCGCCGATAAGCACGAGCATGATGTCGTCACCTACGGCAAGCTCGCCGCTTGCCAGCCACACGCGCACATAGCCGATACCCGGCATCGCGCGCGTGGCCTCGATAGCAGACCGTACCTTTTCGGCGTCGTAGTCAAAGACCATGCCGCCCACCCTGTGGCCTGGCGCCACGCCATCGGTCTCGACTCCGCGCACCTCGGCCTTGGGCGTCGCGCGCACCACACCGTTATGCGTCAGATACATCCCACAGCCTGCCGCCGAAGCATCGGCCTTGGCCTCGCGCAGCCAAGCATCAATCGAAGGCATCAATTTGCCACTCTCGAGCATCATTTCTCCCTTACCGTCGTCGAGTAGCCAATTTGGGACGGGGCCTTTTTAGCTACTCTCGAACAACTTATTCCTCGACCGGCGTGAGCACCATGACGGCGCGCGTGTTGCTCAGCGACAGCGAACGGCAGGTCACGAGCGTTACAACCTTAGTTGCCGAAGCGGCACGATCGGTGGCATCGCTCGCCACGGCAGAGGCACCGTCGAGCATCTCGGACAGGTAGTTCTTGAGCCCATCGTCGCCCTCAAAATTGGTCGTGCGCGCCTTGGCATACGTGTCCTCGACCACCTTGGTCGCCAGCGGACGCAGCTTATACGTCGCATCGCGCGTGATGTAGTACACATATTCAATGCTATCGAACGTCGCCTGATCAGTGGTGTCCGAAATCACGTTGAACATCGACCCGTCGTTCATATGGTGACCGTAGATCGTGGTCTGCTGGTCGACCATTCCCGGCGCGGTGTCATCGCTATCCAGGAAAATGGCACCGGACGCGTTAGCCGTTCCGTCGAACAGCGTGTTGAGGTATTTGGAGTTGTTGTTGGTCTGCACCACAGGATAGTTGATGTTGGTTCCTGGCACGTAAATCCAACCCACAATCTCGGGGTTCGTCTGAGCAAGCGCATCAAAGTCGATAATCGGCACGCCGTTGGCGTCCTTATCGCTTACATATTGCTTCTCGATTTTCTGATACGAATCGCTCGCCTGCTTATAGCCAATCTGGGCATTAATAAAAATAGCGGCGGCGGCGACAATCAGACCGATACCGATGATGATGAGCAGAATGGGAATAATGGAGCGGCGCTTTTTGCGCGGCGGCTCGGTGCAATCCGACGGCGCGGCATGCGATGAAGACCGGGGCGGCTTCTTAGCGGAGCTATAAGACGAAGGACGATATGCGGCCGGCGCGTCCTGTCGACGATGCGTCGCCGGTGTCACGGGGCGCGGCGCGCGCGGCTGCTGAGGAGAGGATGTCCGACCCTGCTGTGCCGCACGGGCAGCACCTGGCTTCGACGGATCGGGAATCTGAGAAGCCTTGAATCGTTTTCCCTGATAATCGGACATGGCTCTCCTTATACTGCGGTGAAACGGCGGAACGCTTAGGCGTCAGCCATCTCCTGCTTCATCTTCTCGATAACCTTGCGGTACTCGGGGTCGCAAGCACCCAGAATCTGTGTGGCATAGATGGCGGCGTTCTTGGCGCCGTTGATGGCAACGCAGGCCACGGGCACGCCCGAAGGCATCTGCACCATCGATAGCAGCGAATCCATGCCGCCCAGGTCACTCGTCTTCATAGGCACGCCGATAACCGGCAGCGGCGTAAAGGCAGCCACGACACCACCCAAGTGAGCGGCCTTGCCGGCGGCGGCGATAATCACTTTGATACCGCGATCGGCGGCAGTCGAAGCCCACTCGTGGACCTTCGCCGGCGTGCGGTGCGCGCTCGCAATGACGAGCTCATAGGGCACACCCAGTGCCTCGAGCTCGGCGGTGCAGCCTTCCATAACGCCCAGATCGGACTTGGAACCCATGATGATCCCGACAACCGGCTTCTGATCTGCCATAAACATAGACCTCCTGTTGAGAGCGGTGACGCAGCGAATCCGCGACCCTTAACTGCAAATAATTCAAGTATAGCCACCGATGCCGATGTGTTCGGTGAGAGACGGAATGCTTTGCGAGATTAAGGCCGAAGGGTCGGAGCTTTCCGCCTACATTCAAAAAGCATGCCCACCGTCCTTGGGTGGGACGGCGGGCACGCTTGCTTAGCTGTTGCTGGGGCTACTTGGCCTTGCTGCGACGATGGAAGAAAGCGCCGATCGCGGCGATGATGGCGCCGAGACCACCGACGGTCACGACGGTCGCCGCCGTCTGGTCGCCGGTATTGGGGATCGCCGAACCGTTCTTCTTGCTGCCCTGGGCCTTGTCGCCTGCGGGCTTGCCCGCCTGGTTGCCGCCGTTCGAGCCATTGCCGGAACCCTGGTTGCCCGAGCCGCCCTGGTTGCCGGAGTCGGCATCCCTGAGGCTCTCAATGGCCAGCTTGAGCTGGTCATAGGCCGCCTGGAGCTGGGTGTCGGAAGCATTCTCATCACCCAAGACGTCCTCGGCGTAGGTAATGGCATCCGTCAGGGCCTTGACAGACTCGTCCGTCTTGCCCCTGGTGTCAGTCTCCTTCGCCTGCTTGACCAGGGCCTTGAGCTGCTTCTTAGTCGGAGTCTCGACCGGGACCACCGGGGTCTTCTCGAGCGCGCCGCGGGCGCTCTCGAGCGCCCTGAGCGCCTGGTCGACCTCGTCCTGCGTGGCGTCCTCATCGCTCAAGATGGCGCGGGCGCTCGCCAGGGCGTTCTCGAGCGCCGTCCAGGAGGCCTCGGTGTAGTCACCGGCCTTGAGGTCGCCGGCAGCAACCTCGGCATCAACCTTTTCGATCGCGGTAGCGAGATCATCCTTCGCCACCGGATCGGGGACGGCCGTACCGTAGAACTTGAGCTCCGCCATGCTGCAGTAGGCATCAACGTCGCCACCGCCGGCGTGAATCACCTTGACGGTCACGTAGCGACCGCGCGCGGCGCCAAAGCTCATCTGCTTCCAGTCGCCACGGTCGGTGAGCACGCGGCCGTCGTTGTCGAAGGCGAACGTACCCATCGACGCGGCGGTGCCCATCTCATAACCGTCGGCAGTGTCGGAGACCAGTATCTCGGCCTCGAAGATATCGCCGTTAGTGCCGCCGTCCTGGCGCGGCAGGAATGTAACGTCGGTGAGATCGTAGTCGCGGCCCAGGTCGACACTCAGATAC
>CAUHIY010000083.1:0-7880 GCA_959606405.1 uncultured Collinsella sp.
GGGTGGTCGCGTACATAGCTGTAGCGATAGGTAGGCTTGTTCGAAGTGTATTCAAAAGCAGATTCAATCGAGCTGTACTTAAAGCCAGGTTCGTGGGCAGGTTCGATGCCGTAGTGCTTAAGATAGCGCTTGCCAAAGTCCTCGGCGCGGCCGTAGTACGTGTTGCCGTCGGCCGTAAGGTTTTTGCCCATGTACATCTGCGTACAGGCGAGCGCAGATGTCGGCATGGACATGATGGTCGCAGCTCCAAAGGCGAGGCCTATGCCTAGCTTCTTGAGCGCGTTGACGGGGCGAGTTTTCCTCATTTTCCCTCCCAGCGTGCGAAAGCCCTCTGTCGCCAGAGGGCTTCAGCCAATAAAGACACCTCATTAGCGTAACGAACTGGAAACAATATTCACCTATGAAAAAAACTTACTCGATAAGCGTGATGAAATATGCGATGAGCGGTTAATTGTACTCAGTTTATAGCTTTACTTTAATAAAGACGCCCTGTAATTACTGTAATCGAATAAAGTAGCTGGGAATGCCCGAAATGAAAATCCCCTGCTGTTTGGCAAATGCATAAACAGCAGGGGAGACGATAATTGGATGAATATCATACCAATGTGGAATTACTTCTTTCGGCGGTGAATCACGTTGGTGGCGTAACCGAGGAGCATGGCCAAGACGATGACAATAAAGCCGATCAGGGGATTGTCGTTCATGGGGTCCTCCTATTTACCAAGCGGTGAGAATTCATCGACGATGAGGTCGAGGCATTGCGGAAGTGCGCGGGCACCAAAGACGCCCGAGTTGCTGGAGATGATCTCGCCATCGAACTGCATGCCCAGCGACGGGGTGCAGGTGATCTTGGCTTCCTTGGTCTGGATGATCTTGAACTGCGGGCGCCCGAGTACCTTGCCGGCGGGGTCGAGTGCGGCGGTGATCACAGTCGGTAGAAGCTGCACAGTTTTTACGGGTTCGATGACCGCAATGTCGACCATGCCATCGTTCATGCGGCAGTCGGGGAACAGGTTGATGTCGTTTTGGATGACCGAGGTGTTGCCGGCCATGCAGCAGATGCCGTCGAGCTCCTCGACAATGCCGTCGTGCTCAATAGTAAAGTGCGCCACCGTGGGGTTGGGCGTGGCGAGCGCGGAGAGGAAGTAGGCGATCTCGCCGATGTCGTTTTTGGTGGGGGCGGCCTTCATCATGATCTCGGCGTCGAAGCCCGAGCCGGCGATGATGATAAAGCCGTGGCGCTTCTCGTTGCCGTTCTCGTCGAGCCAAAAGAGCTCGCCCATGTCCACTTTGACCGTGCGACCGGCGCGGCAAGCCTTGGCAAGCGCCGCTGCCTCGGGGGCATTACCGATGTTGTTAAAGAACAGGCAGGCTGTGCCAGAGGGGAAAACGAGCGTGGGGACACCGCACCCGCGCATCTGGTCGAGCACGTTGGAGACGGTGCCGTCGCCGCCCGAAACGACCACGCGATCGAATTCGCGCACGTCCGCCACGGCATCCTCGGGTTCCATACCATCGCCGATAAAACGCATCACGACCTCGTCGCCGCCCTGCGCGAGGGCGTGCGTGAATGCGTAGATTTCATCTGAGCTGGGGCCCGATGCCGGGTTGTGGATGATAAGGCAGCGCATACTTACGTTCCCGTTCTGTGACTAACCGAGTATAGTTGTAAGGCAATGCCGATATCCTACCCGTGTTTTTCGGGCCTAACCTTATTCGATGGGTTGATATGTACATTTCCACACATCAGGCTCTACTCGACTTTTGCCAGCGCGCCCGTGAGTTCGACGCGATTGCCGTCGATACCGAGTTTTTGCGCGAGCGCACGTTCCATCCGCGTCTGTGTTTGGTTCAGATTGCCACCCCTGCCGAGAGCGTCGCGGTCGATCCCCTGGTAATCGACGACCTATCGCCGCTGGCCGAGCTTATGGCCGACGAGAGCGTGACTAAGGTCTTCCACGCGTGCTCGCAGGATATGGAGGTCATGCTCCATACCGTGGGCGTGCTGCCGCGTCCGATTTTTGACACGCAGGTGGCCGCCGCCTTTTTGGGCGAGCGCCAGCAGATTTCGTATGGCGCGCTTGTTCAGACGTTCTGCGGTGTATCGCTGCCCAAGACCGAGTCGCTGACCGACTGGTCGCGCCGCCCGCTGACCGATAAACAGATCGAGTACGCGATCGATGACGTCAAGTACCTGATCGTCGCCTATACCGAGATGATGAGTCGCCTGCGCGAGCTGGGCCGTGTGGACTGGGTGCTCGACGAGCTACGCCCGCTGGCTGACGAGTCGCACTATCGCGCCGACCGTCACGAGGCATTCCGCAAGGTCAAGCGCATCAACTCGTGCAGCCGCCACCAGCTGGGCATCGCGCGCGAGCTCGCCGCCTGGCGCGAGGACCGCGCCGAGCGCCGTAACATCCCGCGCAAGTGGGTCATGTCCGACGACACGCTGCTTGCGCTCGTCAAGCGCAATCCCATGCGCGTTGAGGAGTTCCGTAGCATTCGCGGTACCGATCAGTTGGGGGAGCGCGACGTGGACGGTGCGCTCATGGCCATCAAGCGCGGCGCAAGCTGCCCGCACGATCGCCTGCCGCTCATGGTGCGCGGGCATCGCCAGATCTCTCCGGAGCTGGAGAGCGTGACGGATCTCATGTACGCGCTCATCCGCCTGGTTGCCGAGCGCTCGGGAGTGGCGACCTCGGTCATTGCCTCGCGCGATGACCTGGCCGACTACATTGAGCATCCCGAGCAGAGCCCCTTGCGCGAAGGCTGGCGCTTTGAGCTTGTGGGCTCGCGCCTGGACGATCTGCTCTCGGGCAACATGGGGTTGACGGTCAAAGATGGCAAAATTGAATTGCTGTAAGGAAGCCTAGCCGCTTGAGTGGGTAGAATGCCTCCAACGTGTAACTCGATTCGGAGGAATTCGCATGCCTTATTACTATGGATACGGCTTTGGCATCGACCCGCTGTACCTGCTGGTTGTTCTTGTCTGCACGGTGATTGGTCTTGCCGCACAGAACTATATCAACTCGACGTACAAAACCTGGTCCAAGGTTCGCTCGGACGGCGACACGGGCGCCACGGTCGCTCGCCGCATGCTCGACGCCAACGGCTGCAACGCCGTGGGTATCAAGGGTGTCGCCGGCGAGCTCACCGACCATTACAACCCGCAGGACAATAACCTGTATCTCTCGGATGCCAACCGTTCGGGCGGGTCGGTCGCAAGCGTTGCCGTCGCCTGCCACGAGGCGGGCCATGCCGCCCAGCGTCAAAGCGGTTACGCCATGATGAAGGTTCGCACCGCCCTCGTGCCGGTCGTCAACTTTACCCAGAACACCTGGACCATCGTGTTGCTCTTGGGCCTGTTTATGAACATCGCGGGACTCACGACCCTCGCACTGATCTTCTTCTCGTTTAGCGTGCTGTTCCAACTGGTTACGCTGCCGGTTGAGATTGATGCCAGTCGGCGTGCCGTGGCGTATATTGAGCAGTCGGGTATGAGCTCCAAGCAGGTCAACGGTGCCAAGAAGGTGCTGACGGCTGCCGCGCTTACCTATGTGGCTGCGGCGCTCACCTCGATTATTCAGCTGCTCTATCTTATGGCTCGCTACAACAGAAACTCCAACCGATAACAAATGGGACAGGCAGGCGCCGCGGGGATTCGTGTCCCCGCGGCGCTGTACTATGTGTTGGACTTGAATTTGCGCAGGGCCGGAGCCCATGTGCACGATGACGAAAGGAGGCTGCGTGGCGGGCTGGAATCTAACCGGCAATGCCGTTTCCGCCGAGTTCGACGGTTCGGACGATCAGGAGCGCAAGGAGCTCAGCGTGAGCCAGGCGGTGGAGATCGCCGCCGGCGCGCTCGATGCCATTCCGCAGCTGAGCGTTTTGGGCGAGGTCACGGGTTTTCGTGGTCCCAACGCCCGAAGCGGCCACTGCTACTTTCAGATCAAGGACGACTCGGCGGCCGTCGACTGCATCATCTGGAAGGGCGCCTATCTCAAGCGCACGTTCGATCTGCGCGACGGCATGCAGGTGAGCTTTAAGGGCAGCTTCAATCTCTATAAGGCCACGGGCCGCATGAGCTTTGTCGCTCGCTCGTTTTCGCTGGCGGGGGAGGGTCTGCTGCGTCAACAAGTGGCGCAACTGGCCGAAAAGCTACGCCGCGAGGGCCTGATGGACGAAGTGCGTAAGCGCCGCATCCCGGTGTTTTGCTCCCGCGTGGCGGTCGTTACCTCGCTTTCGGGTGCCGTAATCGACGACGTCAAGCGCACATTGCGTCGTCGCAACCCGCTCGTCGAGCTCGTCTGCGTGGGCGCTAAGGTTCAAGGCGAGGGTGCGCCGGCCGAGCTTATTGAGGGCCTGCGCCGTGCCGCCGCCATCACGCCAGCGCCCGACTGCATCTTGCTGGTGCGCGGCGGCGGCTCCTTTGAGGACCTCATGACCTTTAATGACGAGGAGCTTGCCCGCGCAGTGGCTGCCTGTCCCGTGCCCGTGGTGACCGGTATCGGCCATGAGCCCGATACCTCGATTTGCGACATGGTGGGCGACCGCCGCGCCTCCACGCCCACGGCGGCGGCAGAATCGGTGGCGCCGGCTATGACGGAGTTGGCCGATGTGCTCGAGGCGCGCCATCAGCGTCTGGGTGCCGCGATGGCATCGATGATTGGGTCGGATCAGGTCGATCTGGAAATGCTCGACCAGCGCGGTCGCCGCGCCTGGGATACCTATACGGCCCGCTTGGGCGATGCGCTCGATGCGGCTGCGTGCCGCCCGTGCCTCAACGACCCAACGTTTATGGTCGAGCGTCGCGAGTCTGAGCTTGCCCTGACGGCCGATCGCCTGTCGGGCGCCATAGTACGCTCGGTCGGGACATTCCGCTCCAACTTTGAGCGCCTGCCCGAGCGTCTGGTTGCAAGCACCTCGGGGCTCGATGGCAAGCGCCATGCGCTCGCGCTTGCGAGTTCCCGTCTGGAGCATCAGGGGCGCACGATGCTCAACAAGCCCGCGTCCGACCTGGGCCGTGCGGCAGCCTCGCTAGATGCCCTGTCGCCGCTCAAGGTGCTTGCCCGTGGTTATTCCATCGCGTACAGCGATGATGGGGTGGCCACGAGCGCCAAGACCTTTAAGCCCGGTGACGCCATCCGCGTGCGCATGGCAGACGGCAACGTGACGGCAACGGTCGATACGGTCGAGTAGGCCGCGTTTCATAGCGATAAACCTTTTGGAAAGGAAACAGATATGGCAGAGAAAACCCCGGTCGAGCAGCTTACGTACAAGCAGGCTTCGCAGGAGTTGGAGCTCATCATCCGCAGCTTGGAGTCGGGCGATATGGAGCTCGAGGAGTCGCTCGAGAGCTATACCCGCGGCGTCGAGCTCCTCAAGAGCCTGCGCACCCGCCTGTCCGATGCCGAGCAGAAGGTCTCGGTGCTTCTTAAGGACGTCGACGGCAACGACGTGCTCGCCGACGGCGAAGCCGCCAACACCGACGACAACCTCTCGTTCTAACCATCCCGACCAAATATAATTACCTTGGTCTGTGAGAAAGGAACCAACCATGTGCGATTGCATCTTCTGCAAAATTGCCAACCATGAGATCCCCTCGACCGTTGTCTATGAGGACGACCAGGTCATCGCCTTCGACGACCTCAATCCCCAGGCGCCGGTCCATACGCTCGTGATTCCCAAGAAGCACTACAGTGACATCGCCGACAACGTACCTGCCGAGACCATGGGCGCCATGGCTCACGCCATCCAGGAGGTCGCTAAGGCCAAGGGCTTGGAGGACGGTTTCCGCGTCATCTCCAACAAGGGCGTCAACGCCGGCCAGACCGTCATGCACTTCCACATGCACGTTCTCGGTGGCAAGAACCTGGGCGAGAACCTCATCTGAGGGCGCGTAGGCCGTCGACTTGGCTGCCTTTGGAGTAATCTATGCAGCTTTCTCAACTCGAATACCTTCAGGCTGTAGCGAACTATGGCGGCGTGCGCAAAGCAGCTCGCGCCGTTCACGTGAGTCCGCAGGCCGTTTCGTCGGCAATAAAAAAGTTGGAATCTGAGTATCAGATTGTTTTGCTCGACCGATCGGCGGGGGAGGCTGTTTTGTCTCCGGCGGGCAGAGAATTTGCGCGTCGTGCACGCGTGATCCTGGCGCAAGTCGACGATCTCAAAAAGTACGCTCAATCGGGGAACGGCGGCGTTTCGCCCGACGGCCATTTCCGTCTTTACGCCCCCTGTCTTCACGGGCGGGGGCGCCTTTTTTCCGAAAACTGGTACGACTCGTTTGAAAGCTCGCACCCTCAGATTCATCTTGATGTGTGGCATCAGCCAACGGCAACATGCTTTGAATCACTTATACTTGGAATTTCGGACGCGGCTATCTCGTTTGAGGAACCACGGGACAGCGTCCTTTCTTCAAAATATATGGGTGAAAAGGAGCTCAGGGTTCTTTCATGCCCAGCTGGTCATCAATCTGTTGACGCTATGACCATTCGTGAGTTACTGGGCGGCAGGCTCGCTGTTCCCATTAATTTGTCACCCTGTCTCAATGCAATCAATCAATGTCCCGAAGCTCAGCTGGTTAATTTCCGCTTTCGCGATGTCGAATACGGAAGCAGGGCGCAGGCTGAGTTTCTTCAAGCTGGGGGATTGATATTGAGTTTTTCTGGCTCTTCTCTCGCATCAGATGGATTGGAAGTGAGCGAGTGCTCTATTGAAGGCTCGCATGACGTAGCCTTGCCCATCTACTTTTGCTATCGACAAAATGCCTGGACCGATCGACACCAGACGGTATTTCTTCACCTATTGCGTCATCTTGCTTCGTGAGGCCATTTGGCCTCGTGTCGTCAAGTGAATGTTGACGCCTTGTAACACATGACTGACGGCTTTGCCCTCATGCTTTTCCAAGATTCCGATTTAGATTGTTGACTCTTGGAGGGCGGAGCATGAAAAACCGTACGGTTTTGCTTTATATGACGTTCGTTTTTCTGTCGAACTTCAGCACCATTTTGTATTTTCTGACGGTTTACCTTGAATTCGTCGGATTCTCGATGGTGGCGATTTCTAGCATGATGATTGCATACCAAGTGAGTAAGTTCATCCTTGAAGTTCCTACTGGTTATATTGCTGACAGGTTTGGACGAAAGACAAGCGGTCTCGTTGGCGTCGTGGGAATGCTTGGATACTACGCCGCCCTACTTTTCGCCCGTTCTCCTCTGCTTTTAATCGGCGCGTTTGCTCTCAAAGGTTTTGCCGTTGCATGTATGAGCGGATCCATAGAAGCGATTTACATTGACAGCGTCTCTCAGGACCAGCTCGTAAGACTTAATGTCGTTGAGCGATTCATCTTCTATGCGTCTTATGCCCTCTCCGCTTGTGTGGGCGGTTTCATTTCGTCCGCTGGCGCGTATCTCATTGGGCTTTCGGTCGATATCATCGCAATGGTGCTGACATTGGTTGTCGTTGTCTGTATTCCTGAGGTGAGAAGAGAGGGCACCGCGGTGACACCTGAGCATGGAATTAGCCCGAAGATGATCGGTGCTGCTATTGCGGGTAATGGCATTCTTCGGTCAGCGTTCATCATGGACTGTTCTCAGGCATTTGCTTTTGTCGCCCTGGAAGACTTTTTCTCACTGTTGCTTGCGGGTCGCGGAATGAATGCCGTCGCTTCGGGTGTGATCATTGCGGTCCAGCTCCTTGCCTCGGCCTCCATGGGGCTTATTGTGCCCAGTGTCATTGATCATGTCGACAAGGGCCGTTTTGCGCGTATTTGCGGCATCGTGCGCCTTTCCCTGACTGCTCTGTTTTTGATTCCCTTTACTCCGGTCGATGGCGCGCATTTTTGTGGTGTAAGAGGGAGGGCCGCGTCAGCGCCCCTTGCG
>CAUHIY010000084.1:0-7864 GCA_959606405.1 uncultured Collinsella sp.
ATTCTAGGCGATGGCCCTCCCTTGTTTCTTACACCACGACTCCGCGCGCTACCTCTGAGACGCACCAGATTGGCAAAAACCGCCGCGAAAGGGCCTCTGGTCCCTTCGCGGCGGTCATACGCCTCTAATTTTGCGACGGTTTTGCCCGCTTGTTATTCGCTGTAGCGGGTGGCGATGGCAGCTTGCACCATGCCGGTGCTCATGAGATAGGTCACCAGGAAGTAGCCGCCATAAGCTGCCAGGAAGATTGCGCAGGTGAGGCCCACGGTGCCGCCGATGCTCATATTTCCGAATATGCTCACCATCTCGATGATCACCTTAAGTGCCACAAAGGAGTGCGCCAAGCCCACCGCCAACGGGAACAGGAAGAATACCGCTTGCTGCGCCATCACCGAATGGCGAATCTGGCGGTCGTCACAGCCGATCTGTGCCAGCACACGATAGCTGCGGCTGCCGTCGGCCACGTTGGAGAGTTGCTGGATCGACAGAATCGCCGCGCATGCAACAACCAATACAAAGCCGATGTAGATGGCTAGGTAGCTAATCAAGCCGTTCATCTGCGCTGCCTGCGTGTACATCTCGGAGCGTGTGATGAAGGTTCCCCACGACCCCGGCTCCTTGCCGTCAACGAGCAGATTGTCGAGCAGAGTGTATTTAATGCTCTCGTCTGCCTCGGTCGTATCCATCCCCTGTTTGTAGTTAACGAGCAGGCTACTGGAATACGGCTGCAGATTAAGTTGGGACAGCAGCTCGTCGGCAACGACGACGGTACCCGGATTACTGCCCATCGCCGAGTTGGCGATGGCCGCCGTATCTTCGTCCGACTTATCGGTTGCGGGCTTGAGCTCATGCTCGCCCAAGGTAAGGGCATGGCCGCCAGCCATATACTTGGTGTACAGGTCGACCAGCTCGCCGCCCATATCACACGTGAGCAGATACTGGTCGTGACCGATGTGCACCGGCTCCTCGCCCATCATCTGACGCAGTTTGTTGTACTGACTCGCCGGCGTCACATACAGACCCATCGCATCGGCATTGCTACCCCCGAACGCCTTGGGAAGCTTTTCGCCCATGATCTTGCACATCTCACTTGGGGTCACCGAAGGATTCGAGCCGCCAACTGGGTAACTCAGATATGAATCGATCTGCACATGCTCACCGGCAACATCGGCGATATTGACCTTCTTGCCGGTCTCGTCGTTGTTGCCCGCCGACTTGCCCTTACCGTGCCATGCGGGGTACAAATCGACCGTACTATCGGCCAGCACCATGCGATCGGCCTCAGACGGATTGACATACTCCTTGTAGTAGTCGAGCGTATCGGGCGTGTAATAGGCATACGTCTGAGACACGTCAACAGGGTTATAGCGCTCCAGGTTTTCGTTCATCACGTTGGCAATCGACATACCGCACGTCACCGAGGTGATGGCCAAAAACAGGAGCATCGCGATGACGCCCATCGAAAAGCACACCGTGTTGACCTTGGCCGCAAGCTGGCGCACGGTAAACATATTGAGGCCGCGCCAATACACGCTGCGCAGGCTCTGCAGCAGCTTAATGAGCATGCCCGAGAGTCCCCAGAACAGGGCAAAGGTGCCCACGGTAACCATAGCGGTTGTAATACCAAACTGGTTCATGGCCTCTTGCAGCTTGCTGTCCGTCGCGGTTAGCGGGAACCCATCACGTAGCAGACGGTAATAGGCCACGCCCACAAGCGCCACGCCCACGGCAAAGATGGCAATCGCGATCCAGGGGTTGCGTGTCTTGATGCTTTCGTTGCGACGCTCGGCACCCATAAGCTCGATGAGTTTAGTACGACGCACGGCGCGAAGGTTCAGCAGCAGCGTGAGCACAAACATTACGAGCATGCAGGCAAGGGTCAGATTGAACGCATGCACCGAGAAAAAGAAGTGGAAATTGGCGATTTGTGTCTTAAAGAGCGAGGCCGTAAAGAACGTCATGAGCTGGGAGAGTCCCACACCCAGCACAATGCCGGCGACAAAGGCCACGACCGATACTATCACGGTCTCGAGCGCCATGATCGTGGCGACGCGCCCGCGCCCCATGCCGAGCACCTGGTACAGGCCAAACTCCTTCTTGCGGCGTTTCATGATGAAGTTATTGGCATACACCATCAAAAAGGCCATGACACCGGCCAAAAAATACGTCAGGTAGCCGAGCATGCTGCCCATAACCTGCGCCAAGCCCTCTTCATCGATTCCGGCGATGTCGACCTGCATCGAGATGGTGTTAAAGGCATAGAAGACCGTGACGCCCAGAGTGAGCGTCAAAAGGTAGACGAGGTAGTCGCGGCCGGCGCGGCGGACGTTGCCCCAAGCGAGTTTACAGAGCATCGGAGCCCTCACCGCCCATCATGGCAACGACCTCCATAATGCGGTCGAAGAACTCTCGGCGATCGGTGTCGCCGCGGCGCAGCTCGGTGAAGATCTTGCCGTCGCGGATAAACAGCACACGGCTCGTGTAGCTGGCGGCAAAGCTATCGTGCGTGACCATGAGCACGGTAGCGCGTAGGCGGCGGTTAAGGGCCTCCAGGCTCTCGAGCAGCAGACGAGCGCTCTTGGAATCGAGGGCGCCGGTAGGCTCGTCGGCCATGATCATGGTGGGGTCGGTGACGAGCGCACGAGCCGCGGCAACGCGCTGCTGCTGACCGCCGGACATCTGGTAGGGATACTTGTCGAGCACCTGACTAATGGACAGACGCGCGGCCACATCCTGCACTCGGGTCGAGATCTCTGCCGAGTTTGTGCGGGCGATGGTGAGCGGCAGGGCGATGTTCTCGCGTGCCGTGAGCGTATCGAGCAGGTTGGAGTCCTGGAAGATAAAGCCGAGCTCCTCGCGGCGGAACTGCGAAAGCTTAGCCTGCTTCATGCGTGTTACGTCCTGCCCGTTGATGCGGATCGTGCCACTTGTGGCGCTATCGATGGTCGACACGCAGTTGAGCAACGTCGACTTGCCCGAGCCCGAAGCGCCCATGATGCCAACAAATTCGCCGCGGTTGACGGTAAAGCTGACGTCGTTGAGCGCGCGGGTCACGTTGCCCAGCGCTCCATATACTTTTTCGAGATGCGCGACCTCCAGTACCGGGGTCGCCATGTGCGTGGTTTGCATACCGAGTCCTTTCTTGCGATTAGTCTACGGCATCTATAGTCGCAAGAAGACGAGTCGGCTACCATCGATATGGCTTACGCTTGCCTTACCGTTGTGTAAGGTACGGGTAGCTAGCCTGCCACGCGTTGATGTTGAGAGAGGACTCCTGTTGAAGACTGTTCATGTTGCCGCTGGGATCATTCGCAAGGATGGATCTGATAAGCTGCTTGCCGTGCAGCGCGGCTATGGCGACATGCAGGGACTTTGGGAGTTCCCCGGTGGCAAGCTCATGCGCGGCGAGACACCCGAAGACGCCGTACGCCGCGAGCTCATGGAAGAGCTGCAGGTCAAAGTCACCAACCTGCGCGATTTTTACACCGTTGAGTATGACTACCCCGATTTTCATCTCTCGATGGAGTGCTACTACTGCTCGCTCGCCGATGAATCCGACGAGCCCCAGAAGCATGACCGTCAGCTTGATATCCGTTGGATTCCGCGCACCTCGCTTGCCACGGTGAAATGGATGCCCGCCGACAAAGGGCTTATCGATGCGCTGATTGAGTTGAAGGAAGATCGGCTTGAGACCAACGGCGCTGTCAACGACGCCGAGGCCACCACGACCGATGAGCCCGCCACCAAACCCAAGCGCGCACCTAAGCGCCGTAGCAAAAAACGCCCCAAGCCTGGCCTGCTGGACGGCATCGACACCTCGGACCTCTCCGCTGACGAGCGCGAACTGGTCCGCCGTCGCGCCGCCATAAAAAAGTCCATGAAGGGCAACAAGCGCGCCAACACCAAGCCCGAGCTGCTCGTTCGCCAGCGTCTGCGCGCCGCGGGCCTTACGGGCTATCGCTTGGAATGGAAGGTTCCCGGCAAGCCCGACATCGCCTTCCCCGGGCGCAAGATCGCCATCTTCGTCAACGGTTGCTTTTGGCACCGCTGCCCCAAGTGCAACCCTAGCCAGCCCAAGCGCAACGTTGAGTTTTGGGAGGCAAAGTTCCGTCGCAACGTCGAGCGCGACCAAGCAGCCATCAACGCACTTACCCAAATGGGCTGGACGCCCATCACCGTCTGGGAATGCGAGCTCAAAAAAGACCGCATCGACGCCACGATGGAAAAGGTCATCGAGCAGGTGCGGGCCGCAGAGCCGCAGCGCTAGGAACGAGCCGTCCACACGCCCCACACAGGCAAGTCACATCCGCGCCACAAACCTTAGAAAGCCCTTAAGCTCAAAACCTTTCAAGAGTGTTACTCAATACCTATGACCTGCGGTTTCATGGTTACATCAAACCTCATTAAGCCTTTCTTTAGCGCTTCTTTGCAGCAGCCGCGGCATAATACTGCCAACGCACGGGACCTAGCAGCACACCCGTGCGCAATCTTTTGGTGGACATCGAGGAGGCCGCATAAGCATGCATTCTTCCAATGACGCAGCACAGCAGCCATCCCTAAAACATGCAGACCTTTTCTCCTTCCCCCCGACACAGAGAGACGGCCTCCTCGACTCCCCCACCACAAAAACCAAGCGCTCAGCCGATCAGAGCCTCAACTTACGAGCATCCTTCGAAAAGCTCCAAGCATCCCTAGACAAGGCGTTCCCCGAACAGGCAAGAGCAATCTAAGCCCATCGCGCTTTATACTGATGCCATGCGAAACATGGATCACATAGAATTGCACCGCGGAGGACGCGAGGAAGCGTTTCCCGAGACCGCCGAAGACTGGCCCTATATTGCCGAACGCGCAGAATTCGCTCGCTATCCGGGCAATTCCGTCCCCTGGCACTGGCATTCCGAAGTTGAGCTTTTCTACATGGAGCAGGGAGCGATTGACTATCGAACGCGCGCGGCTCATGAGCACGTACGCTTTGAGGAAGGGTCCGCCGGCTTTATCAACGGCGGCGTTTTGCACAGCACGCTGCAATCACCCAATTCGGCACCAGCCATTCAAATGTTGCATATCTTTCAGCCGTCGATGCTCGGCGATCCCGCGGGACGCCTTCAAAAGCGCTATATCAACCCATTGCTGCAATGTCGAGGCGTCGATGTGCTCAAATGGTCGCCCACCAACCCCGACGATATGCCCTTTATCGATTTGCTAAAGAGTTCCTTTAACCACGACCTTCAACGGCCGCAGAACGAGATGGCACTTCGGAATAGCTTGTCAGAGCTCTGGATTCAGATTTACGCCAAGGCCGAACCGCTCTTTTCCTCCGACAACGCCTCTTGGATGACCAACCGCGACGTACAGTTCAAGGCAATCCTGGACTATATCCGCGCAAACTATGCAGCCGCTATAGATGTGCCCCAGATGGCATCTGCAGCCGGCGTAAGCGAAAGAGAGTGTTACCGCATTATCGAAGCTTGCGCAGGAACGACCCCGGCGGCATATCTGCGCGCATACCGCGTAAACCGTGCTTGCGAACTTTTGGCACACACCACGCGAACGGTCCAGACAGTCGCGCGCCAATGCGGCTTTGCGACAGCAAGCCATCTTGGCCAGGTATTTAAAGAACAAATGGGATGCACTCCTTCGAGCTATCGAGCAGCGAGGCAGAATCTCGATAGTACCAGGCAGAAATCCCGCTAGCCCTTCTTCTGTCACTGCATCAAACTTGCAGGCAAACAACGGATAGGAGCTACTATATGAAGTACTTTGACTATATCGTGTTTGACGTTGATGGGACATTGGCAGATACAGAAGAAAGCGTGCTGTCATCGCTTGGCCAGATTGTCCAAGAAGAAACCGGCAAAACGCTTCCCCGACACGAGCTTGAATTTGCCCTCGGAATACCCGGCAAGAACGCCCTTGAGAAACTTGGGATCTACTCGCAGGCAACGTTGAATCGCTGGTGCCAAGTTGCTGCCAGCTTTAAAAGCACCATCAGCGTGTTTCCCGGCTTGCACGAAGTTATCGCAACACTCTCCGACAACGGCTGCAAACTTGGCATCGTCTCCTCACGCGCGCGCGACGAATACGCAGAAGAAATTGCACCCCTTGGCTTCGATAAGTATTTTGAGCACATCATCCTTGTCGAAGACACAACCGAACATAAACCCGCACCCGCTCCCATGCTCGAATATCTCCGGCGTACGGGCGCGAATCCTGGCAACGTCGTCTACGTTGGCGACACCGTCTACGACGAACAATGCGCAACTTCGGCAGGAGTCAGTTTTGCCAGAGCGGCATGGGGATCACACCAAGACATCCCAAACGCCACCTACAACCTCAAAACCCCCAACGACCTGCTAACCCTAACAACCAAGTAACCCCCGCGCCCCACCCTTTCAGCCCCAACGCCACAAGGGCGATTGAGCAGGACGGTTTGGGCGGGTCCCGTACTTAGTTTCCAAAATCATTCCGCAGCGCGAAGGCCCCCGTTGCCAACGCTTCGAAGAAGCGAGACAACGGGGGCCTTCATGCGCGAGAACGTTTTGGAAACTAAGTACGGGACCCGCCCAAGCCGTCCGGTGGGATCAGAGTACCCTTGCTGTTACTCTGCTTTGCCCACAGAGTTAAGGTTGGTCATGCGGATCTTAACCAGCTCGGTGATCTCACGCATACCCTCCTTGGCCGGCTTCTTGGGGTCGAAGCAGGCGGGGTTCTCGGCCATGTAGGCCATGAAGCCCTTGGTGTAGGCCTGACGCAGCTCGGTGGCGTAGTTAACCTTGCAGATACCGTTCTTCACAGCCTCGGCAACCTGCTCATCGGGCACACCGGAGGTGCCGTGCAGGACCAGCGGCACGTCAACGGCGTCGCGGATGGCCTTGACCACGGACTGCTCGATGTGCGGATCGCTCGTGTACACACCGTGGCTGGTGCCAACGCCAATTGCGAGGGAGGTGCAGCCGGTACGCTCGACGAACTCCTTGGCCTCGGCCGGATCGGTGTAGGGGCTCTCGCCCTCAACCGCGGGACCGTCGTCCTCCTTGCCGCCAACCTTACCGAGCTCAGCCTCGACGGGCACGCCCATGGCGCGGCCAGCGTCGGCGACGGACTTGGTCAGAGCGATGTTGTCCTCGAAGGACTCGTGCGAGCCGTCGATCATGACAGAGGTGTAGCCGGTGCGGAAAGCCTGCATGCAGCGGTCATAGCCATCGCCGTGATCGAGGTGCAGAGCGACGGGCACGGAAGCGCGCTCGGCGGCAGCCTTGACCATGCCGTAGAAGTAGTCCAGACCAGCGGTCTTGATGGTGCCCGGGGTGGTCTGCATGATGACGGGGGACTTGGTCTCCTCGGCAGCGGCCAGAACGGCCATAACAAACTCGAGGTTCTCGACGTTGAACGCGCCGACGGCGTAGTGGCCGGCCTGAGCGTCCTTGAGCATCTTTTCGGTGGTAACAAGTGCCATGAGCGTTTGCTCCTCTCCCTCGCCCGCATCTGGACATCGGGCGTACGTGTCCGCAAGGCGTTTTACCTTGCGTTTTGCTGCGCTCATTGTATGAAATTCAGCGTCTTTGCACGTGCGAGATATTGAGCCCATGCAGGTCAATACCGTCGTTTTTGAAAAGTAAACGGAAGGAATTGGAGCCGAGTGGGCGTGTTCGATATTGAATTTTGGGCGTTGAGCGTCTTTCTTTTATAGAAAAGATAAGTAATCGAAAGGTGTTTTCTTACTCAAAAAGAAAATGAACGAAAATGGTTTCAACACAATTCCTGCAAATTTAGATTGAGGATGGAGCAGTTATGGCCCACGCAACAACCCGAGCTTTCGCCGACGAGCGTCGTGCCGCCATCATGGAGATGCTCGAGCATAACG
>CAUHIY010000085.1:0-7707 GCA_959606405.1 uncultured Collinsella sp.
CACCCGCACAGCACACGGCGGCGCAGTTGTAGATATTCTCGGCAACTGCAACGGGAAGACCGATGGTAAAGACAATCGGCAGCTCACGGGTTTCATCGAGAATATGTGCCAGTGCCGCCTCGCAGGCATGCAGCAGCGTGCGGTTATGGAACAGGTCGGCCGCGGTATAGCCGGTCAGGTTAAGCTCGGGCAGCACCAGCGCGCGAACGCCGCGCTCGGTAGCCTCGCGAACAGCCGCCAGCGCAACCTCGGCATTGCCCTCGACATCGGCCACACGCATCTTGGGCGAGGCCGCCGCCACACGCAAAAAGCCATCAGACTGAGAAAGGTGAAGATTCATAAGAATGCTCCCCGTGCGTAAACGCCATTCACAACAATTAGCAAGCCCTATTGTAGTTCAACCGCCGGGTGTAACCGCATCCCACCAACTTGGTGAGCTATTGATGAGTTGATGGTATCTGTTAAATGTCACGTACGATTCACATCTGGTGGGTACCCTGATGGCTACACGAAACGAAGCAGATTTACACCGGGAGGACCCCGTATGACAACCAAGTACACCGACGCGCCACGCACGCGCGTCATGACGCCGGCATCGCTCAACAACGGCGTGCACGAGAACCATTCCATCGGACAGACCATGGCCATCGCGCCCAAAAAGGGCCTGTTTGACGACATTTCCATTCCCCAGATCATCGCCGGCGCCGCAGCTGCCGCCACGAGCGTGGCGCTTGCTTCAAAGATCGGCATTGCCGGCTCGGTGATTGGTGCCGCTGTGAGCTCAGTCATCACTGTTGTGTCCTCGCAGGTCTATCGCCACTTTATCTCCGCCAGCGCCGAAGCAATCAAGGGCACGCATGCCGCTGTCGACTACCCTGCCGGCGCCTACGAGCCCGTTGAGCCCGATGTCGAGGAGCACCTAGGTGGCGCCGCGACCACGCAGGAGATGCGCCAGGTTGCGGGACGCGCGACCACGGCGCGCGTCGCCCCCAACAGCCTGCGCGCCAAGGCGGCGGCAGAGCGCAGCCAGACGCAAAAGAAGGTCATCGTCTTCTCGATCGCTATCGCCATCGTCGCGGTCATCGCCTGCGCCGGCGCCATCCTTATCACCACTGCCGGTGAGGGTCTGGGCGAGCGTCCCGAGCCAATCCTGTCGTCGCGCACGACCGAGAGCGATGCAAATGGCAACACCCAGTCGCAGGATCAGCAGGCACAGACGGACGATACGCAAGACAGTTCTACCTCTGCCAATTCGTCCTCGAACGCCCAAAACCAATCGCAGGGCACCGATTCCTCTACGGCCAACAGCAGCACGCCGTCCGGCACGACCGACTCAAGCCAAACGACTGACGGTTCGCAGCCGAGCACGGGCGGCCAGACGAGCGACACCACGTCGGGAACGGGCACAACAGACAGCAGCAACACCAACAGCTCGAACAGCTCGAGCGGAACCGCGTCCGGCACGGCATCTGACAACTCGAGCCAAGGCACGGCATCGGGCAACTAAGCACATTTGCCTCTCATAGATAACCGACCTGTATAACGGGCGCGAATCGACAGCGGTTCGCGCCCGTTTGCCTTGGGCGCCGCCATGGCGAACGCTATGCGATGGTAAGATGCTTTACATGTGTAAAGAGGAGATTTGCCATGAGCAAGACAATAGTTAGGCCCACGCTTTCGCTGGGCAACCACATCTATCTGTATCGCCTGCTACGCGATGCGATTGGATGCGGCAAGCAAACGTTTATGACGCAGGTCGAGGAGGCGCTCGCCGCAGGCGACATGACTGCTTATGACCTGGGCTTTGAGTCCACGCGCGAGCTGCTCGAGGAACTTAACGACTGCATTAAGCTGACCGTCTTTAAAGGCGGCCGCCTGTATGCCACCGTCATCGCCAACGAGGCCTGGGATGCTGCGCTTGCCAAGGGCGAGGACAAGCCCAAGACCGCCAAGGGCGCCAAGCAGTCCTACAAAAAGAAAAAGCGCGGTGAGAAGGACCTCAAGGCCGTGCGCCCCAAGCACGTTAAACGTCCTGAGCCCGAACCCGAACCCGTGGCTGAAGCTGTGCCGGAGCCCGAGCCCGAGACAGAGATCGAAGTCGCTATCGAGGTGACGGCAGAAGCCAGAACCGAAATCGCCGCCACGACCGATCCCGAAGTTATGTCAGAGCAGGAAGCCACTGCGGGGCTCAACGAGGCTCCCAAGTCGACAACCGAAGAAGCCGCTGACCAACCCGAGACGTCTGCGTTCCAAAACAGCGATATCTTTGGCGACGAGGCCGAGGATGAACAGCCCGACGAGCCCGACGATCAAGACGCTACCGAGTCGACGCCGGAGCCCGAGACGCCGCGGCCTGCCATCTCGCTTACGGTCGTCTATGACCCCGAGAACGCCAACGCCGGCATCACCACCATGGCTTCCACGCCGGTCGAGACAAAGCCGAGCATCGAGAACGAGAACGCAACGCAGGTTGGGATTGAAGCTGCAGCTGCAGACGCGCCCGTCACCGTGAAGCCCGCAGATTCCACAATCAAGCCGGAAGCGACGCCGGAGCCCGCACCCGTCATCGAATCCGTGCCCACCTCTGCTTGCGACCAAATTCCCGCACCGGCACCGGCTCCGGCACCCGCAGCGGCCCCAACCCCCGCACCTGCAGCGCCCGCCATCCCCGAGGACTCCCCCGTCGATTTCGCAACCGAGGTCTTCTGCCCCGGTCCGTTGCTACACCAGCTGTCGACCTATCTCCCCTACGGCGCCGATACCCTCGGCATCGTCGGCGAGTACTACTGGATCGCCCGCGAGCGCGGTACCATCGAGGCCGCGCGAAACCGCGCAAGCTTCCCCCTGCGCTACACGCAGGCCGGCGAGCGCCGCGAGGTTACCGTGCGCATCCGCCGCAATACCACCGGTGGCCTCGGATCCACCTGGGCCATCGATAAAGTCGAGCCTTCTACCAAGTAACAAAAAGGGACGATAACCCCAAGGTTATCGTCCCTTTCTCGTTAGGTCACCTGAGCTCGACTAATCGCGCGTCAGCTTGCGGTGAATACGATGCGGCTGGGCTGCGTCCTCACCCAGGCGCTCGATACGGTTGGCCTGATAGGCCTCAAAGTTGCCCTCGAACCAATACCAGTTGCCCGGATTCTCGTCGGTGCCCTCCCACGCCAGAATGTGCGTGGCGACGCGGTCCAGGAACATACGATCGTGGCTAATGACCACCGAGCAGCCCGGGAACTCGAGCAGCGCCGCCTCGAGCGAGGACAGTGTCTCGACGTCGAGGTCGTTCGTGGGCTCGTCGAGGAGCAGCAGGTTGCCGCCCTGCTTGAGCGTAAGCGCCAAGTTCAGACGGTTGCGCTCGCCACCGGAGAGTACGCCGGCGCGCTTCTGCTGGTCCTGGCCTTTAAAGCCAAAGCTCGCCACATAAGCACGGCTCGGAACCTCGGTCTCACCGACCATCATGTGGTCCAGGCCATCCGAGACGACCTCCCACAGGTTCTTATCGGGGTCGATGCCGGAACGGTTCTGATCGACATAGGAGATCTTGACGGTCTCGCCCACCTCGAGCTCGCCCGAAGTCAGCGGCTCCAGGCCCACGATGGTCTTGAACAGCGTGGTCTTGCCCACACCGTTGGGGCCGATGACGCCCACGATACCGTTGCGCGGCAGGGTGAACGATAGGTCGTCGATGAGCACACGGCCATCGAACTCCTTGTGCAGGTGATGAGCCTCGAGCACCTTGTTGCCCAGACGCGGGCCCACGGGGATGCGGATGTCGGTCCAGTCGAGCTTCTGGCTTGCGCGGGCCTCGGCCTCCATCTCCTCGTAACGAGCCAGACGGGCCTTGTTCTTGGCCTGGCGAGCCTTGGGCGAGCTGCGTACCCACTCGAGCTCGGCCTCCATGCGCTTGGCGAGCTTGGCGTCGCGGTTGCCCTGCGCCTCGATACGGGCGGCCTTGGTCTCCAGATACGTGGAGTAGTTGCCCTTGTAGGGATAAAGGTGACCGCGGTCGACCTCGCAGATCCACTCGGCAACGTTATCCAGGAAGTAGCGATCGTGCGTGACGGCAAGCACCGCGCCCTGGTAGTTGTGCAGGAAGTGCTCGAGCCACAGGATCGATTCGGCGTCCAGGTGGTTCGTGGGCTCGTCGAGCAGCAGCAGGTCGGGAGCCTCGAGCAGCAGCTTGCACAGGGCCACGCGACGGCGCTCGCCGCCGGAAAGTACGTTGACCGGCATGTCGGAATCGGGCAGCTGCAGGGCGTCCATGGCCTGGCCGAGCTTGGAATCGATATCCCAGCCGTCGGCGGCGTCGATCTCGTCCTGGAGCTTGCCCATCTCGGCCATGAGGGCGTCCATGTCGCAATCCGGGTCGCACATCTCCTCGCCGATCTTATTGAAGCGATCGACTTTGGCGATCATATCGCCAAACGCCATGCGCACGTTCTCGATAACGGTCTTGTCGTCGTCGAGCGGCGGCTCCTGCTGCAGGATGCCTACGGTGTAGCCGGGGGTGAGCCTGGCATCGCCGTTGGAGACCTCCTCGATGCCGGCCATGATCTTGAGCAGGGTCGACTTGCCCATACCGTTGGGGCCCACGACGCCGATCTTGGCACCGGGGTAGAAGCTCAGGGTCACGTCGTCAAGGATCACCTTGTCGCCATGGGCCTTGCGAGCCTGATACATCTGGTAGATAAACTCCGCCATATGTCTGTTCTATCCTTTCTACCTGCTGTTTCCCTATTCTTGATTCGCTTTAGTGGAAACGAAATGAGAAAACCAGCTCTGAAACTTAACGAAAAAGGGGCATGGTTGCCCACACCCCCTAATACTACCTGGGAAAAGTCCCCCGGAACATACTATGAACTGCATACGCTAGTTTTCCGCAACCTTAACGAGCGGCTCGCTGCGATTTGCGCCACAACAGATACGAGTAGACGTAGACGGCTCCAACCGAACCAAACGCCAGAGCCGCAATCACCGCGGCGACGACTTCACTCGAAAGCACGCTGCCTGCCACGCCCATCACAATCAGGCCAATACCCAGCACCATAAAGCAGGCGCCGCCAAAACGCTGCGTACGGCGCCAGTTCTCGGGATCGGCAAGCGCCCAGGGTGTCTTGATACCGAGCGTATAGTTCTGCTTCACACGCGGCAAGTAGTTACCTACGCCGATGAACAGCAAACCGACAACACCGGAAATAAGCACGTTGACCGAACCGACCGCCGGCACCACGCCCCAGACCGTAAGCTCTCCCAGCCAGCTTATGGCGCACATGAACAAGGTGAAGGCGATTACGAAGCCCTGGTAGAACTTGCCCGAGGTTCGATATGCCTCACCTTTGGGGTCGATGCGCGGCACCACGCAGAACATTGCGAGAAGCGCCAGAGGCAGCACGCCGAGCGCGGAGGCCATCCAGCTAGGACCCCAACCGTCGACGGCGCCGTTCGCGCCCCAGTGCGTGGGAATCTGCGCAGGCAAGCTCGGCATCACCATGAGGTGCGCTACGACATTGGCGACGCACAGAGCGACCAGCGCAATCCACACGCGCGACGATACCCCCGTGGGGTGAATGCCCTTGTTTTCGTTATTCATCCTTATCACCTTCCGTGTTTGTAAAGCCCATAAACCAGCCGATCAAGTCCTGCATGACGGTGGTGTTTAAGCTGTAAACGATGTTTTGGCCATGACGTTCGTCGGTCACCAACCCGGCGTTTTTGAGCGTCGCCAAGTGATGGCTCAATGACGACTTGCTAATGTCAAAATGCTCGGCAAGCTCCCCGGCCGTGCAATTGCCCTCGCGCAGCAGTTCCAAAATGCGCCGTCGCGTTGGATCGGCAAGTGCCTTAAAACCCTCTCCCGGCATAAGACCTCCTCTCATCATCTCTTATAGCGCGCACACTATACTCGATATTTAGATGTTTGTCTAACTATCTAATCGCAATGCTTCAAACCACATCAAAGTAAACGCCATCGCAACCTATGGCGATTACCTATAATGACGATAGCTAAAACACGATTCGCTTCCCCATCGGAGGATGTCTATGACCGAAACCGCTGCCGCTCTCGTCGAGACACGCGACACCAAGCTCGAGATCATCATGGGCCGCGAGGCACTCGATAAGCTCGCCGATGCTACGGTGCTGATGCTCGGCTGCGGAGGTGTGGGGTCCAATTGCTGCGAGGCGCTCGCCCGCGGCGGCATTGGTCATTTCGTCATTCTGGACAAGGACATCGTCGCGCCCAGCAATATCAATCGCCAGGCTATCGCCTTTCACAGCACCATCGGCAAGCGCAAGGTCGATGTTATGGAAGCCATGATCCACGACATCAATCCCGCCGCCACCGTTATCAAACGCACCGAATACCTGCTGAGCGACAACATCGACGAGTTCTTCGCGAGCGTTTTGGAGCAGACGGACGGCAAGCTCGACTACGTCGTCGACGCCATCGACACCATCTCGGCCAAGCTCACCATTGCCAAATATGCTCAGGACCACGACATTCGTTTGGTTAGCTCCATGGGCGGGGCCAACAAGCTCCATCCCGAGTGCCTCCGCTTTGCCGACATCTTCGATACGGTACGTGACCCCATGAGCCGCATTATGCGCAAAGAATGCAAGAAGCGCGGCATCAAGAGCCTGCACGTACTGTTTAGCTGCGAGGAATCGGTTAAGACACAGCCCCGCGACCCTTCCAACATCCACGAGCGCACCGAGCTGGGAACCGCCAGCTTTATGCCGCCCATCATGGGCCAGATGATCGCCGGCGAGGTTATCCGTCAGATCAGTGGTCGCGGCACCGAGCGCGTGCGCGCCGACGGCCAACGCCTGGACTAGCGGAGCGCGCCGAGATGGAGCCCCGGTTATTTGATGCACACTGCCATCTTGATTTAATGGCTCACCCGGACGCCGTTGCCGATGAGGCAACGGCGCTGGGCTTGGGTCTATTTGATTGCGGCGTCGATCCACGCGATTTCGCTAGCGCACACGGGCGAACCCGTCGCCTTCCTACCGTCATCAAGGGCATCGGCCTCCATCCCTGGTGGCTCGCCGACGGCCGCTGCGGTCCCGCCGAAGTCAATCTGCTTTGCGAAGTTGCTGCCCAAGAGCGCTACATCGGCGAAGTCGGGCTCGACTTTTCCGCGCGCTTTGCTGGAAGTGAGCCGCTACAAATACAGGCACTTAACCGGCTCTGCGATGCACTCGTGCAGTATCCTCTTACCGGGCGCGTGATATCAATTCACGCCGTTCGTTCGGCAGGGGCCGTACTGGACGTCCTCGAATCGCATGGACTACTCATCCCAAACCCCGACTCCCCCGCTATCATCTTCCACTGGTTTAGCGGCACTTCGAACGAACTCGCCCGCGCGCGAAACGCAAACTGCTATTTTTCCGTGAACGAGCGTATGCTCGCCACCAAGCGCGGTCGCGAATATGCCCGGCAGATTCCACTCGACCGTCTACTGCTCGAGACCGATGCGCCAGCCGAACCAAACACAGAAACAAGCGCGCAGTCGCTCATCAGATCGCTCGCAAGGACCTCGATGCGCATCGCCTCACTCAAAAACTGTGACGCAAAGCGCATCGAGTCGGCAGTTTTAGCAAATGCGCACTCTGTTTTTGACCTTCGCTAACTCCTGTGGGCAAAAATGCCAAAGGGCATGCAAATCGCACAACGCAGTCCCTATTTTGGAAGACAGTACAATTCGG
>CAUHIY010000086.1:0-7568 GCA_959606405.1 uncultured Collinsella sp.
TAGTTCCTGCTTAGCCCGCAAATGGCTGAATCTAGGAACTATTCCACCGCAACTTACGTATGATCGGAGCGGCTACAGCACAAGCATCGGCGTTCGTTTGATGGTCCGCCACGAAATGGGGCCATCTACTACGTTTAACTCGATGGGGCCAACCATGACCGCCTTTTCGAAAATCGACAGGCCTTCTACCTGCGGTTTTGTTTTTTGTTTTCCCGGCATGGTTGAGGGTATCCAATTAAACATAGTAGATAGGCCCATTTTGTGGCATACGACCCATTCAAGCCCTATCTCGAAGGCTAAAGAGAGCCTCTCATCCACGCCTGCGAGCGAAAACCAAATAGAATGAAAGGCACATGGAAAAGCTCATCGGCCAGTACGTTGAGATACTGAATGGCGACAGCGAAGCGTCCAGTAGATTTTGGGCACTAGAAGAGAGCCTCAATAGAGACAAGCTGTCCTCAGGCGTAATTGCAAACGACATTCGCCGCAGCACAATGCACCGCGAGATAGCCAATTTGCTTATCGACAGCGTGATCACCCTTGACGACCTTGACGGTTTTACCGAGGACATTAAGAGCTATGCGCAACACTGGATTGGCCAGTAAGAGCACCGAACGACAAACATCCCCAGCAAAACGGGGCAAACGCCGGGCCACCTATAGGCTGCCCGGCGTTTGCCCAGATAAAACCTGCCAAAATAAACCTGTCCCTTTTTGGCAGGCTACTCGGCGCTCTTGAGGGCGCAGACCATGTCGATCTTGTTGAGCGTTCGGTTGGTGGCGAGGTTGACGATAAACGTAAAGCCAAAGGCCAGCAGCACGGCGAGCACGTAGCTCAGTGGCTCGACCTCGACGTCAAAGTACAGCGACGGCATCTGCAAAATGTAGGTAAAGCTCTCGGCCAGCAAGCCGCCCAGCGGCACGCCCAGCGCAGCGCCGATCGCCGTGAGGATCAACGTCTCCTTGTTGACGTAGTGGTGCACCTCGCCACGGCGGAAGCCCAGCACCTTGATGGTCGCCAGCTCGCGCTCGCGCTCGGAGATATTCGTGTTGGACAGCGTAAACACCACCACAAACGATAGACACGCCGCCATAAAGGTCACGAGCACCACGACGGAATTGATGATAGTGAAGTTCGCCTCGAAGTTCTGCCAATGTTCAGCCGTGCTCGAGATGGTGAGCCAACCGTCGCTCTTAAGCTTCTTGCTAAACGCAATCTGATCGGCCGACGAGCCCTTAAGCAGCACAAAGACGCCGTTAAGGCGCGCGCTTCGACCGAACGCGCGCTCATAGGTGCCCTGCGTCATGTAAAGCGTGTTGCCCAGATAGTTGAGCGAAATGTCACTGACTTTGACCTTGGCAACATTGAGCGACGAATCCTGGACGTGCGCCGTATCGCCCGGCTGAATCCCCAGTACCAGCTGTGAACTTTTGCTCAGATACACGTCTCCGTCACGCAAAGACAGCGGTTCTTTGGACTCATCCTCCAGGCGCACGTAATCGCCCAAGTCACCCGTGCGGTCGTCGGGAATCACGATGAGCTGCACAGTCTCGCTCTTGCCACCAAACGTAAAGGTGACGTTGTCGGTCATAATCGGCAGGGTTGAGGTCACGGTCACGTTGGAATCATTGGCCGCGCTGCGCTCATCCAATGCCGCGCACGTCTGCGAAAAATCGTCGGGATTGGCGACCGCCAGCAGGTCGTAGCGCGTGATATGCCCGTACTGTTTGGGCGAAAGCGCCACCGACGTGTCACGGATGCCCATACCGCAGATCACGAGCGCTGTGCAGCCGGCGATACCGAAGATGGTCATAAAGGCGCGCTTTTTGTAGCGGAACAGGTTACGCGCCGCCACCTTGTTTAAGAAGCCCATGCGGCGCCAGATAAATCCGATACGCTCGAGCAGAATGCGTGAGCCGGCACGCGGCGCCTTGGGACGCATGAGCGAAGCCGGCGTCTCGGCCATCTCGTGGCGGCAGGCGATAATCGTGGCGCCCACCACGCCCACGGCAAACAGCGCTACCGACACGAGCGACGACACGATATCGTACGAAAGCAGCATCTGGGGCAGCGAGTACATGTCGTCGAACACCGTAAACAGGAACAGCGGCAGGCCCACAAATCCGATGATGTTGCCAAGCACGCCGCCGATCAGACACGCCCACAGCGAGTAGTCCACGTATTTGGACAGGATACGCCCACGTGAATAGCCGAGCGCCTTGTACAGGCCAATAAGTGTACGCTCCTCCTCAACCATGCGCGTGGCGGTGGTGAGGCTGATGAGCACAGCGACGACAAAGAAGATAAATGGGAACACCGTGGCGATGGCCTCGATCGAAGAACTGTCGCTCTCGACGCTCGAGTAGCTTGCGATGTTACCGCGGTCCTGGATGTACCAGGAGCATTCGCCCAGATCGGAAAGCTCGGCGCGGGCATCGGCAAAATGCTGGTCAGCGGCGGCGCGGCGCTGGTCCAACTCGGCCTGAGCCTGGACGCGCTCCTCGCTGCCCTCGGCCATGCGATTGATGTTGCCCTGTTCAATCCCAAAGAGCATATTCGCCTCGCGCTCGGCCGTATCCAAGCTTGCCGGCGTGTCGACCATCAGCTCCTGAGCACGCGCCTTCTCACGCTCCTCACGGATTTTCTCGATATTGCCCTTGACCTCATTGATCTTTGCCGCGTAGGCATCCGAATAGGAGTTGAGACTCTTGGCTCCCTCGACGATCACGTGGACCGCGGAGTAGGAAGAAGATGTCGCGGCGTCCTCGCTCACATAGAACTTATAGTCCGCCGCCGAAGCAGCGCGAAAGGCGTTGACTGTCGAGTCGGAGCTCACATCAGTGGGATCGAGGACCTCGGCCGTAATGGTGTAATCGCCCGCGGCAAACTGATCCTTGGCGCTTTGGTTCGATGAACTTGCGTCATTGGCGGCAAAACTCACCGTATCGCCGAGCTTTTTGCCCGAAGCCTTCAGGAACTTCGAAGTCACCGCAACCTCATCGGCGCTCTCGGGCAAATCGCCGCTCACCAGCACCGGCTGATCGATGTTCTCCTTGGAGAGACTCTGCACGACCACGCGCTCGCGCGTTGTGCCCACGGCGGTGTAGGCGGTCTCGGTGTAGATACCCTCGGCCGTCTCGACGCCGTCGACCTCTTGGATGGCCGCGAGATCGTCGCGCGTAAGGCCATAGGTCGACTGCACGTTAATGTCATAGACATTCTGCTGGTCAAAATAGGCGTCGACCGAATCGCGCAGGTCCTCGCAGCCCGCCTTAAGGCCGCACATCACGCTCACGCCGAGCGCGGTGATGACCACGATGGACAAAAAGCGCTTAAGACTGCCTCGGATTGTGCGGTAGATGCCGCGGCGAAAAACCGTCGGCACCATATCGTTTGAGCTTTGAGCGGTACGGTAGGTCGTAAAATCCTGCTCGCGCTCCGTATTCTGCGCGTCGTGGCGTAGGCTGTTTTGGCGATCTTGGTCCATGGGCGCTACCACTCGATCGTCTCGATAGGCACGGGATTTTGCTGGACCGTCTCGCTCTCCACGCGGCCGCTCCTAAAGCGGATCAGACGATCGGCCATGGGCGCCAGCGCGGAGTTGTGGGTGATGATGATGACCGTAATGCCCTGCTTGCGGCAAGTGTCCTGCAGCAGCTGCAAGATCTGCTTGCCGGTTTTATAGTCAAGTGCGCCCGTGGGCTCGTCGCACAAAAGCAGCTTGGGGTTCTTTGCCAGCGCGCGGGCAATGGACACGCGCTGCTGCTCGCCGCCCGAAAGCTGCGCGGGGAAGTTGGCGAGGCGCTCACCCAAGCCAACCTGGCAAAGCGTTTGCTCGGCATCGAGCGAATCGGGGCAGATTTGCGCCGCAAGCTCAACATTTTCGAGCGCCGTCAGGTTGGGGACCAGATTGTAGAACTGGAAGACAAAGCCGACATCGGCGCGGCGGTATTCCACGAGCTGAGCCTCGTTGGCGGAGCTCACGTCGCGCCCGTCCACCGTCACGGTGCCGGAGGTCGCCGTATCCATGCCGCCCAGAATGTTGAGCGCCGTGGTCTTGCCGGCACCCGAAGCACCCAGAATGATGGCGAGCTCGCCGCGCTCGACCGTAAAGCTCGCGCCGTCGAGTGCGTGAATGCGGGCGTCGCCCTCGCCGTATGCCTTGATGACGTCCTTGAATTCGATATAAGCCATCGATCGGTTCCCATCTGGTCGGATAACTCTTTAGTATTACCCATTTCGCACCGACTAAAAAGGGACGGGTTTATTTTGGCAGGTTCTATATGGGGAAACGGCAGCTATAGATGAGGCGCCGGGGAGGCAGAGAAATCATCGATGGGGTCAGGCCGACCGCCAAACACAACGCACGCATCTCAATCTGTCAGCCAAATTATTCGAACAACTGTTCGTTTCTATGATATGATTCCGCTATCTAAGCAGGCCAATACGCAGAAAGGCGGCCAACATGGCGTTCGACTTTAAGAAGGAATGCAAGGAGCTCTACAGACCTGCAAGCAAGCCGAGTATCATAACTGTCCCGCCTATGAGCTACGTTGCCGTTCGCGGAAAGGGCGACCCAAATACCGAAGGTGGCGAGTATCAAAATGCCCTGCCGCTGCTTTACGGCATCGCCTATACCGTCAAGATGTCAAAGAAAGGCTCAAGGAGTATCGAGGGCTATTTCGACTTTGTGGTACCGCCGCTCGAGGGCTTCTGGCGGCAAGACTCCCCGAGCGGCGACATCGATTATGTACGCAAGGACGATTTCAACTTTATCTCGTGCATCCGCCTGCCCGATTTCGTCACTCAGGATGACTTTGACTGGGCGGTCGCGGAAGCCACGGCCAAAAAGAAACTGGACTTTTCTGCCGTCGAGCTGCTTAAAGTTGACGAGGGTCTCTGCGTTCAATGCATGCATACCGGACCCTACGACAGCGAGCCGGCAACCGTAGACGCCATGCATGAATATGCGACCGAGCAGGGCTATGTCCCCGACTTCTCAGATACCCGTTTACATCACGAAATCTATCTCTCCGATCCACGCAAGTGTGCGCCGGAGAAACTTAAGACCGTGGTTCGTCATCCTATCAAGCGCGCTGAATAGCGTGGAGCGTCATTTCACGCGCTAGGTTTTAAGCCAGCCAACCAGCCGCCTCCTAGGCTGTCAAGCAATTATCTTGACGCGGCCCGTCGCATCTTATAAGTTTGTTTTGCTAAAGCTGGAAAGCCTCTCAACGATGCGCAACTCCAGCTCTTTTTCTATCAAGAGAGCAAGTGTCGGAAAGCAAAATGTCGGAAAGCAACGCATCGAGCAGAATCAAACGCTTGCTCAACACCTATAGCGGCCTCGTGCTTATGGGTGCCGTCGGAATCCCTATCGGCATCATCGTTGGCGCCATCTGCGCACTCTTTGGACGCGTGCTTCTGGCAATCGGCGCCTTCCGCGACGAACACATCGCGCTGCTCCTTCCCTTCCTCGCCCTCATGGGCTTGGCCATCGTATTTGCCTACCGCACCTGGGGCAAAGGCACCGATCGGGGCATGAGCCTGGTATTTGACGTAGGTCACGGACGCGAGGATGCCATCTCCCCGCGTTTGGTGCCGCTCATTATGTTGAGCACGTGGGGGACGCACCTCTTTGGCGGCAGTGCGGGGCGCGAGGGCGTGGCCGTGCAGATTGGTGCAACCGTCTCGCACTGGATCGGCAGGCGTCTACCTTTCCGAAACCCCGGCAACACGTTTTTGCTCATTGGTATGGCCGCTGGCTTTGCCGGACTCTTTCGAACGCCGCTCGCTGCTACGGTCTTTGCTATCGAAGTGCTGGTCGCCGGACGCATGGAATACCGCGCGTTGCTCCCCGCGCTTACGGCTTCACTTGCCGCAAGCATGACCTCCGGCGCCCTGGGGCTCGAGAAGTTCGAGGTCGCCGTTACCGCCTCGTATGCGCTCGACCTCCCCGGTCTTGGACGGCTGGCACTGTTGGGCATCGCGTTTGGTATGGTGGGCGGCGCCTTTGCCTGGTGCCTTGCACATGCCAAAACACTTGCGGCGCGGCTGTTCCCCAACCCCTATGCACGCATCGCCGTTATGGGCATCGCGTTATCGGCGATTCTGTTCGCACTATGGCAGGGTCGATACTGCGGGCTTGGCACCAATCTGATATCCGCGGCGCTCGACGGTGACGGCAAGGTCGCCATCATACCTTGGGACTGGGCACTCAAATTCGCACTCACCATTACCACGCTTGCCGCAGGATATCAGGGTGGCGAGGTGACGCCGTTGTTCTCCATCGGAGCCAGCCTGGGTGTCGTACTCGCCGGGATTCTCGGCATGCCCGTCGAGCTCTGCGCCTCACTGGGCTACGCAGCCGTCTTTGGCAGCGCCACCAATACGCTGCTCGCACCCATCCTTATTGGCTGCGAAGTCTTCGGCTTTGGTAACTTGCCGATGTTCATTATTGTCTGCGTTGTGGCTTACCTGTTCAACATGGATAAGTCCATCTACGCCCTGCAGGAGCGGGCGTAGATCGATGTCCAGGCAGGTGGTCTCAGCCGGAAACGGCGTCCCACTCTGAGGCTGTATTCCGGGACACGGTTTCCGCTTGGAACGCCATTCGGAAAGCGCATCCCGCTTTAAAACGGAATTCCGGGACGTAGTTTCCGTCTGAGCCTCCATTCGGAAAGCATGTCCCGTTCTTTCACGGCATCTTGGCTATGCAAAGTGCTCGAACGTTAGTCCTCGTACGCGCCCTCAAGCCGAAGCAGCCACTCCTTGCGGTCAAGCCCGCCGGCATACCCGTTAAGCGAACCATCGGCGGCAACCACGCGATGGCACGGCACAATAATCGAAATGGGATTGCGCGCGACCGCGGCCCCCACGGCACGGGGAGACGCAACGGGTGCTTCGTTTCCCGATACACGATGTCGAGCCGTAACACGCTGGGCGATCTCACCATACGTAGCGACCTCGCCACGCGGGATAGAAAGCAGCTCAAACCAAACCTCGCGCTGAAACGCCGTACCAATCATATGCAACGGCGGCGTAAACCGAGGCTCCTGCCCCGCAAAATAAGCATTCAGCCAAGCCCAAGAACGCTCAAGTACCGACGAGGCAGCACCGTTTGTCGGATTCACCGAAGACATGCCGCCAGCACCAGAAACCGCATCGGCGCCTTCAACATGTTCGGGATCTTCTTTGAGAAGCGTGGAGCCAAAGTGCTCCTGCCCCTCAAACCAAAGCCCCGTCAAACCGCGGCCATCAGCGGCAAGCAGGATTTCGCCCAAAGGCGAAGCAAACGTCGTCGTGACCACCAGCGGCTCCTTTCAAAACTCCGCAACATAATACCGCGAATTGTGCAGACAACCCCAATCGACCCCACAGTCCCCAAAGGCGGCAGGCGCAAAGCGCCGAGGCCGCCGCCGGGACCAGGGCTCGCAACAGCCACGCGCCCCCACATCAGCCCAGCGGCCTCAACCAACAACAGCCCCATCGCAGGCCGCTCGCAGCAGCGTCACCGCAGGCGGGGGCCGGGCTTAGTTTTCAGAACACTCCGCAGACCAGTGTGGCGC
>CAUHIY010000087.1:0-7516 GCA_959606405.1 uncultured Collinsella sp.
GCTTTTATGCGGCTCTTTCTTTGGTTTTGGGTCTATTTGTTCTTGTTGAATTGTTATTGCGGATGAGCTGGGTACTTGGCTTTCCGCTGTTATTTGTAGCCGTCTCGGCTTTGGTTGAGGGGAGACGTCCTTTATGCGTATTGTGTTTATGGGTACGCCTGATTTTGCTGTGCCTTCGCTGACTTCGCTTGTTGAGGCTGGGAATGAGATTGCGCTTGTCATCACTCGTCCTGATGCTGTTCGCGGGCGTGGTAAAAAGTTGGAGCCGTCTCCTATTAAGGCCAAGGCGCTTGAGCTTGGGTTGCCGGTTGTTGAGGCTAATCGTATGACGGCCGAGGTTGTTGAGGCGCTCCAAGCTGCGCAAGCCGATATTTTCTGTGTGGCTGCTTATGGCTGTATTTTGCCGGATGAGGTGCTGCATATGGCGCCGCTCGGCATTGTGAATGTTCATGCGTCCTTGCTGCCTCGTTGGCGTGGGGCTGCTCCTATTCAGCGTGCCATTCTTGCTGGTGATGAGGTTGCTGGCGTTTCCATTATGCGTATTGGGCATGGCGTGGATACCGGCGCTTATTGCGCGCAGGCCTCGACCTCGGTTGCCGGTAAGCATGCTGAGGCGCTGACCATGGAGCTTGGTGAGCTTGGCGGCAAACTGCTTGCCGATACGCTTCCTTTTCTTGCCGATGGCACCGCCGTGTGGACTGAGCAGGATGAGTCGCTCGTCACTCATGCTGCCAAGATTTCTAAACAGGAGATGCGTCTGGATCCGCAGATGGCTGCGCTCGATTGCGTGCGTCATGTGCTCGCTTCGTCCGATACCGCGCCTGCTCGTTGCGTGATTGCCGGCAAGACCGTGCGCGTGCTCGATGCTGCGCCGGCTGATGTGTCGCTTGGCGAGGGCGCTGTTGCCGTTAAGAGCAAGCGTGTCTACCTGGGTCTTTCCGATGGTGCGGTTGAGCTACTCGAGGTTAAGCCCGACGGCAAGCGTGCCATGGCAGCTTCTGCCTGGGCTGCCGGCCTGCAGGGTGCCGATCTGACGTGGGGTGTTTTGTCATGAGCAAGCTTTCCCCCGCGCGTAAGCTCGCGCTCGATGTGCTGATGGAGGCCGACCGTCGCGGCATGTATGCGCGCGACGTGTTGTCTGCCCGCGCTACGGCCAAGGCCATCGACCAGCGCGATTCCGCGTTTGCCGCTCGCCTGGCGCTGGGCGTTGCCGCGACGCAGGGCATTTTGGACGAACTGCTTGACCAGTTTCTCGATAAGCCCAAAAAGGTTGCGCCGCGTGTTCGCATGGCGCTTCGTATCTCGGCCTTCGAGATGCTCTACCTGCATACCCCAGGTCGCGTTGCCGTGAGTCAGGGTGTTGAGCTGGTTCGTAGCGGTGCTAAGTCGGCCGCCGGTCTGGCGAACGCCGTGCTGCATAAGGTTGCGGACAACGTTGAGGACTTTGCCACGGCATCGGACGTGGATGAGTCCGAGCGACGCTTGGTTCGCCTGTCTCGCCTGATGGGCATGCCGCGCTGGCTGTGTGCTCGCATTATGGCGTCGTTCGATACGCCCGAGGGCGCGCTTAACTTTGCCGGTAACTTGGCACCTGCGCCGCTCGCTCTGCACGAGAATGCCTTTGCAACCAAACCTGATCCGTACATTTCGCAGCTTGTTGCGCCTGTGTTCCCGGGTTGCCATGCGCCGGTCGACGCACAGGCCACGGTTGCGTCGGGTGTGTTTGAGCGCGCGGCTGCCGTGGCCTCGGACCTTAACGCCCAGCTCATCGCTACTGCGGCGACCCGTCCCGGGCGTTGCCTAGAGATTGGCGCCGGTCGCGGCACCAAGACCTATGTGATGATGTGTCAGGCAAAGCGTGCCGGCTACGAGCGTCTGCATACCGCGCTCGACCTGCATGATCGTAAATGTGATCAGAATCTCGCGCGACTGCATAAGGCAGGTATTACGGGTGTTCGCACGGTCTCGGGCGATGCCTGCGAGATCGATGCGGTCCTCACGTCGTTCGATGCCATGCTTGGCAAACCTGCCCTGTTCGATACGGTGTTTATCGATGCCCCGTGCTCGGGAACCGGCACCATGCGCCGTCATCCCGAGATTCCTTGGCGCCTGACCGAAAAGGATGTGACGGTTGAGCTGCCTAAACTGCAGCTGACGATGCTTAAGGAAGCCGCAACGCGCGTTGCCGAGGATGGCGAGCTCATCTATGCGACGTGCTCGGTCTTTGATGAGGAGAACGCGCAGGTCGTGGATGCCTTCCTGGCCTCTCCCGAGGGCGCCGGCTTTACCGTGGCGCCGCTCTCCGAAGCCCAAATTCTGCAGCTACCCGAGTTCGCCCAGGCCAAGAAGCTCGTCTCCGTACGCCAAAACGACCGTGGACTTTTCCAAAGCGTCCCCGTAAACGCCGACTCCTACGACGGCCACTTCTGCGCCCACCTGGTCCGCAAGTAACAACTAAGTTGCGGTGAAATAGGGATTGAATAGCGGCTTCTACCCACCAAACAGTCCCTATTTCACCGCAACTCATAGAGATGACTGGGTAGCTAAAGAATCAGCCCCGCGATCGGCGTTGATCGCGGGGCTGCTTGGTTTCTAGTGGCTATGCGGGCAGTTGGCGCAGCAGCCGCTGGTGGCGTTGGTGCTGGAGCCGCCGCTTCGCTGGTCAGTGTTGTAGAAACCGCTGCCTTCGAACTTAATGCCGCTGGCCGAGAACGTCTTGGATGCCGGGGCACCGCAGCTGGGGCATACAACCTCGGGCGTCTCGGACATGGGGTGCTCAACCTCAAACACGTTGCCGCAGCTCGTGCACTTGTAATCGTAGCGCGCCATAATACTTCCTTTTCAGCACAAAGCGGGCAGATCGCTCTGCCCGCAAAAATTCAAGCAGCTGTAACTGTACCCTATATCGGGGGTTTTATCACGCTTCGCCCCAGAATCTATGGGTGTTGCGCAGGAGCTTCGCAGTTTTCTCCTCGGCTGCCGCAACGTCGGCCTCCCGTGCCTGCCATGTCCAGTTGCCCGTGGCCACGCCCGGTACGTTCATGCGCGTGTCGTCGCCAAGCCCCAGCACGTCCTGCAGCGGCATCATCACCAGGGGAGCGTCGCTTGTCAGCGCGTCGCTCATCAGCTTGGCTGCCACCTCAACACCGCTCGGCTCGTCGCCACCCGCAAAGGAGCGCGTGCACCAGCCGGCAAGCGTCGAGGTGTCGTGCGTCGAGGTGTACAGGATCTTGCCCGGTGTGGGATGAATTCCGCAGCGAACGTCGTAGTCGCTAAACTCCAGCACGTCCATGCCGGGGAAGCCGCAGGTCGAAGCCATCGCACGAACGCCAGGCGTCAGATAGCCCAGGTCCTCGGCGATAAAGTTGAGCGGACCCAGCTCGTCATAGGCGGTCTGGAACAGGTCCTTGCCCGGGCCTGCCAGCCAACGCCCGTCGGCGCAGGCCTTACCCGCGGGAATGCTAAAGTAGCTGTGGAAGCCCAGGAAGTGATCCAGGCGCACGCGGTCGTAGAGCGAAAACGCACGACGTAGGCGATCCATCCACCAGCTATAGCCGTTCTGCTTCATGTGGTCCCAGCGGAACGTCGGGTTGCCCCACACCTGGCCCTCGGGCGCAAAGTTGTCGGGCGGCGCGCCAGAAATCTCAATCGCCTTACCGGTATCGGACAGCCAGAAGTTCTCGGGCTCGCTCCATGCATCGGCCGAATCGTCCGAGACATACATCGGGATATCGCCGATGACCTCGATGCCCTTCTTGTGCGCGTAGTTCATGAGCTCGCACCAGGCTAGGTCAAAGCGGTACTGCATGTACGCCTGCAGCTCTGCCTCATCGTGGAAACGCTTGTCGTCAATCAGGTGCTCGTTGTAGCGCGCGACATCCGCCGGCCAATCGTGGCGCGACTCGCCCTCAAAGTACTTCTTAACGGCCGTGTAGACGCAGTATTTCTCGAGCCAATCGGCGTTGCGATGTTTAAACGCGGTGTAGAGCGGATCGGCATCTTCGCCGCCACGGGCCTTCCAAGTCTCAAAGTCGGCCGCCAGCTCCTCTTGGCTCTCGGGCAGCAGGTTAATATTGCCCGCAAAGGCCGAAGGCCCGGCGTAAGGGGAGCGGAAGAAGTCCGTTGGGTTGACAGGCAGGACCTGCCAGTAGCGCATGCCCATAGCGGACAGATGGTCGATAAAGCGACGCGTGGGTGCGCCGATCGTGCCGGGCTTGCCGTCATCGGTCGGTACCGAGGTGATATGGCACACAACGCCCGCGCCGTGATCGAGCGGCTCCTGCAAGCGCTGCTCGGCATGGTGATAGATGATCGACGAGCCCAGCGGATACAAATCGAGCGTGACCGTGCCGTTGTGGATCTCGCACTCGTGACCGCTGATCACGTCACTCGCGCATTCGTCGAGCGCCGGAATCGTCACGCGGTGCGAATTGCGCAGACTACGATTAATGATAACCGTCGCGGACTCGCCATCCTTGCCCGTGCGGTTGTATGCCAGCACCTCGTCGTTGAGCGCGAAGGCCTTGATCTCGCCGTCGATCATAAACGGCAGTGCGCGGCGTACGGCGGAGGCGTTTTTGACAATAGCCAGCGTGTCGAAGTCGTGCAGTTGGTCCTTGGTCGGCAGGGTGCGGCGGTTGCCCGGATCGGTTAGGCCCTCCAGGCCGTATTCGTCGCCGTAGTAGATCGAAGGCACGCCGGGGAAGGTCATCTGCATGAGCGTAGCGAGCCAAAAACGGCTCTTGGCCAGGCCCATCGAGTTCTCGTCCAGGCGCCATTTGCTGCGCTCGCACTCGGGCAGCTGGGACTCGTCGGGGCCGCCGCCGAGCACCGAGATGATACGCGGGCGGTCGTGGCTCGACAGCAGGTTGAGCGCGCAGGACAATGCCTCGCTCGGGTAGTTCTCGCGCAGGGTCTCGATATCCTCAGCGGCCTCGTAGGCGTTCTTGTAGCCCATCAAAAAGCCGATGACCATGTCGCGGAAGGGGTAATCCATAGCAGAGTCCAACTCGGAGCCCTGTAGGTAGCGACGCAGATGGCCGTAGCTAATCTTGTTGGAGGCGTCTTCCCAGACTTCGCCGAGCAACAGCGCGTCAGGCTTTTCGGCAAGTACGGCCTTCTTGATCTCGGCCAGGAAGTCGTCGGAAAGCTCGTCAGCGACGTCCAGGCGCCAGCCATGAGCGCCGGCACGTAGCCATTTACGGATCACGCCGTCCTTGCCCAGAAGCCGCTCGCGTACCAGCTCGGAGCTCTCATTGATGGCGGGCATATTGCCCACGCCCCACCAGCAGTCGTACGAGCCGTCCTCGTGGAAATAAAACGCATCGCGCCATGGCGAGTCCTCGCTCTGCCACGCGCCCACGCCGGGGTAGTTGCCGTAGCGGTTGAAATAGATGGAGTCGTCACCCGTATGGTTAAAAACGCCGTCCAGGATGATGGAGATGCCCAGCTTCTCGGCCGCCTGGCACAGTTCGGTAAAGTCCTGCTCGGTGCCCAGGATTGGGTCGATCTTGGTGTAGTCGGCCGTGTCGTAGCGGTGGTTGCTCGCGGCCTCAAAGATGGGGTTGAGGTAGATGGCCGTAAAGCCCAGCTCCGCGATGCGGGACAGGTCATTTTGGATGCCCTTGAGCGAGCCGCCGTAGAAGTCCCAGGTCTTGATGGAGCCGTCCTCGGCGCGCTCGTATACGGGCGGCTCGTTCCAGTCCTCGACCATGCGGCGCTGGATTCCGTTGCGCGGTTTTTCGACTTCGGCCAGCGTGCGCTCGCGCCAGTTTTCGTCGCGGGCGTAGCGGTCGGGGAAGATCTGGTAGACCATGCCGCGCTCGTACCAGGCGGGGCGGTTCTCGCGGTGCTTATAGACGGTAATCTGGAAAGACGGCACCTCGGCGTAGCCGTAGGTTACGCCCTCGCCGCCGGTGCGGCCTTGCGGCGCGCCCAGGCGAACCTCGGGCTGGCCCTCGATATTGCAGATAAAGCTGTACCAGATAAGACAGGGCTCGGTGCACTCAAGCTCTACGGTAAATATGCCGTCGCCCTCGTGCGTCATGGGATACCGAGACTCACCGATCTCATCGACCCAGGTGCGCAGCGTAAGCGTTGCCTGGTTGGGATCGGCATCCTCCAAAATCACCGAGAGTGCAACGGAAGTTCCAGTGGTCACAGCGCCAAACGGAGTGCGAAACTGCGGTAGACGGCTGTTGTGTATCAATCTCATAGTACGGTCCAGTTCAATAGAATCATGGCCTGCGGGCCATGGGTTTTACGCCTAAGATGTAAGTATATCTGTAGTACACAGGGTGTATAAACAACATCCGTTTACCATCGGCGAACGGTTGTCCTAGAAAATCGTTTTACCACTACCTACAGAGAAGGGGCACCCGGTTGGAGCGCCCCTTGCTTAGGGTTTGATGAGGTTTTGGATCGTCTGTGGGCTAGCGACGCTTGCGGGTGGCCGTTGCCTTGCGGACGGAGGTCTTCTTGGTCGGAGCCTTTTCCTCGGTCGAAGCGGCGGGGGAGACCGGGGCCTCCTTGGCGGGTTCGACCTTTGCCGTAGTCTTCGGAGCGGTCTTGACCTTAGCGGCCTTCGGTGCCGGCTTGGGCTTTGCCTCGGGCTTGGTCTCCTCTTTGACGGTGGCGGTCATAGCCTCTGCCTTAGGAGCGGCAGCCTTTGCCGTGGTCTTCTTGGCCGTCGTCGTTGCGCGCTTGCGCGTGGTGGTCTTGGCGGTCGGCTTGGCCTCGACAGCTGCTTCGGCCTTGGGCTCGGCAGGCGTCTCCTCGACCTTGACGGCGGGCTTTGCGGCAGCCTTCGGAGCGACCTTGGTCGCAGTAGCCTTGGCGGCCGTCGACTTCGTTGCCGTGGTCTTCTTGGCAGCTGTAGTCTTCTTGGCGGTCGCGGTTGTCTTCTTGGCAGCGGTCTTTGCCGGAGCCTTGGCGGCCGGTTTGGCCTCAGCGACCTCGGCCTTTACCTCGGGAGCAGCCTCGGCCTCGGCGGCCTTCTTGGCAGCGGCGGTCGTGCGCTTGCGCGTGGTCGTTGCCTTGGCAGTAGTTGCCTTGGCAGCGGTGGCCTTGCTCGCAGCGGTCTTCGTGGTCGCGGTCTTCTTAGCTGCGGGCTTTACAGCAGGCTTGACCTCGACCTCTGCCTTGTGAGCAACCTCAGCCTTCACCTCAGGCTCGGCCTTTGCTGGCTCAGCCTCAACCGGCTTCTCCTCGGCCTTGGGCTCCTCGGCGGCCACCGGTTCAGCAACAGCCTCAGGCTCGTCGACAACAGCCGCCGGCCTCTCAATCTCCGGATGCATAAAGAAGTACAGGTCCAGATACTTGTCGGCCGAGCGCGTCCAGCTAAAGTCCTGGCTCATGGCCTGCGTGACCAGCTGGTTCCAGGCGTCGCGGTTGTCCCAGAACAGGCGTGCCGCGCGGAACACGGCGTCGCCCATCTCGTCGCCGTTAAAGTTGCTAAACGAGAAGCCCGTGCCCTCGCCGGTAAACTCGTTATACGGAATCACAGTGTCCTTCAGAC
>CAUHIY010000088.1:0-7423 GCA_959606405.1 uncultured Collinsella sp.
GGATGAGCTCGGTCATGATGGTGTCGGCATCGCCGGCGGGATCGACGAACTCGCCCGTGCGGCCCACCTCGCGCATAACGTTGGGGTCCTTAAAGTAGCGCACGACCTCGCAGATGGCATCGGTCTCGCGGATGTTTGCCAAGAACTGGTTGCCCAGACCCTCGCCCTCGTTAGCGCCCTTCACCAGACCTGCGATGTCGACGAACTCGACCGTAGCCGGCACAATGCGACCCGGGTTGACGATGTCGGCGAGCTTTTGCAGGCGGCTATCGGGCACATCGACGATACCCACGTTGGGATCGATCGTAGCGAACGGGTAGTTGGCGGCAAGGCCGGTCTTTTTGGTAAGCGCGGTGAACAGCGTCGACTTGCCCACGTTGGGCAGGCCCACGATACCGATGGAAAGGGACACGACAGCTCCTTTTGGTACAGGTACTTCAAACTGCATAAGTATAGCGCCGCCGCAGCATCTGGGCGAACCCGGACGCCACGGCGGCACGAATGAAGCAGAGATAGGGGTCGCTGACTAGTCCGCGAGCTTCTCCACCTGATCGAGCATCTTGTCGAGCTTGGCCTTTGCCTCGGCCTTGACCTTCTCAGCTTCTTCGTGGGCCTTAGCCTTCTGGGCGGCCTTTTCCTCGGCCTCGGGGTCGACGACGACCAGATTGGACGCGTCGTGCTCAACAAGCTTGAGTGCATGCTCGGGGCACACCTTGACGCAGGCTCCGCAACCCAGGCAATACGTGGATTCCAACGCAAAGCGTCCGCTTCCCACCAGGTCACAGGCAGATGTGGGGCATGCATTGACGCACTCGCCGCACGACGTGCACTTGTCAAAATCGCACTCCGGCGTGCTCACCTGTATGTTCTTGGCAAGCTCGGGATGGTTTTGCAGCGTCGAGAGCACCAGCTGCCGCCCGTGCGTGAGCGAACGGCGACGTTTGGTCGTCGTGGTGCCGCACATGGTGTTGAGCGTGCGCTCCAACTGGGTAATCTGATGACGATGGGCTTTGAGCTTCTGCGTCACCGAGGCCAGTGCCGCCGTCGCCGGGTTGAGCTTGGTCACCGTCAGGCCCGTCGTGCGGGCGATCTTTTCCATGTACTCCTTGCGCTCGTACTCGCGAAGTTTATGGCACTTGAGGCTCTTGGGGTCGACCTCCAGACCCATACCCGTGCCAGACCACTCCTCGGCGGTAGCGATTGCCTCGCCCAGAATATCCTCGCCACCGGTGTTGCGGCACTTATCACACACGCCCAACGGCAGGTACACACTCACGTTGGGATAGTCCGCCAGCACCGAGAACCAGGTCTCGGCCGTAATATCGCCCACGCAGGCAACGACGACCTCGTTTTCGCGCGGCATGCGCTTAAGGGCGCGCGTGCAGGTGACGTAGGCGGTCTCGTGGCTCGTAGCAGCAGAGACGATGTCGTCATACAGGTTTTTGGGCGCTAGGCGCGGCGAGATAATCGCCTCGGTCGGGCAGGCGGCAGCGCACAGGCCGCACTTGCGACAGGAGTCGAGGATCTCGATAGCGTCTTCCTCGACCTCGATAGCGTTGACCGGGCACACGTCCATGCACGCGGTGCAGCCGCTCTTTTCGTTTTTGCAGGTCAGGCACGGAATGGTGTTGCCGCGCGGACGCTCCTTGTAGTCGGCAGGATTCCACTGCGGCGCCGATGGATCGAGTGCATCGGTCACGCCGCCAAGCGGGTTTTTAAGAAAGTCGAAACCCTTGCTGATCTCGATAATGTCATCAAACAGATCGTGTTCCTGCGCCATGCGCGGCCCCTCCCTGAGCAGTGCAAACAAGCAAGAGATAATGATACGCTATCGGCCCACGCCTCGGGCAAATTACACGCGGAGCATCTTTGCGGCAAATAGCCTATGGCCTATCGCCGCCCCGATTGCACAAGGTCGATCAAGTGCCAAGCTATGCCTCGCACATGAGCTGCGCGAGCTTTTGTTTGGTCACCTTGGCCTGCTCGTTTGCCATGTTGCGCTCGTTTCTAAAGACCGCATTTGCAACACCCTGCAGGTCGGCATCGGAAATCTCGCCAAGGCCCAGCTCCTCGAGCGTCGTCGGCAGGCCAACGCGCTGGCAAAACTCGAGCACCTGATCAAGCTCGGGCGCACGCTCCAAACGAAGCTGGACCACTAGGCCAAATGCCACGGCTTCACCATGCATGGCCTTGCACTCGGGTAGAATCGTCAGACCGTTGGCGATGGCATGCGCCAACGCCAAGCCACCGCTCTCAAAGCCGACGCCCGAGAGCAACATATTGCACTCGATCAGGCGCTCAACTGCCGGCGATGTACGGCCCTTTTTGAGGTCGCGCTTGGCGGCGACGCCGCACTCCATGAGTGTGTCATAGCAGGCGCGAGCCGCGACCAGAGCCAAGTGCCCCGGCGCGCCACCGTGCTCATTGGTGCCGCGCGCCGCGACGCACGAACGCGCCTCGAAGTACGTTGCCAGCGCATCGCCCATACCAGCGACCGTCATACGCAGTGGAGCCGCCGCGACCACGTTGGTATCGACCACGACCAGGTCTGGATTCTTCTCGAGCATCAGGTAGCGGTCGAACGACCCATCCTCGTGATACAGCACCGAAATCGCGCTGCACGGACCGTCCATCGAGGCCGCCGTGGGGCATACGCACAACGGCAGCTCGGCATAAAACGCAACGGCCTTGGCGATATCGAGCATTTTGCCTCCGCCAATACCCACCACCATGTCGCAATACTCAGCCTGGGCTTCCTTAGCCATTTCGACAACGGCCTCTTCCGTACACGGACCGTTGTAAATCTTAAAAAACGGCTCGCTTAGATCTTCGTCCAGAAATCCATCGACAATCTGCTTGCACAGCCGATCCTCGGTGCCCTGGTCAAACAAGACATAAGCAGCGCAGCCCAACCATGACAAATACCTGCCCTGACGCGAAAGTTCGCCCGGCCCCTGAACATACCGGCCGGGACCGCCATAAACCATGGGAAGCGCCATACGAGAATCCGCCCTTCATCAAACAACGATTGGTACAAAGTAACCTGCCCCCTGCACCAACTTGTGCATTGGAGACAGGCCACTTTGCACCATAGCAAAAAGGGGCAAAGCCATCTGCCGGCTTTGCCCCTTCCTTAGCTTGATTTACTCATCCATGAGATAGTAGTGGCCCAGCGCGTCGGCACCCAGGATGGCGTTTGCGACCATCTCGGGCGTCACCTCAAACGGCATGTTGCACATGGTGTCATCGGGTGCGCAGGCGGCCTCGGCAACAATCATGGCCTGCTCGCGCGTAAGCTCGGCAACGCCAAGTTCCTTCATCGTGACCGGCAGGCCCAGCTCAATGCAGAAGCCCAAGACTTCCTCGAGCTTCTCGGTCGGGGCATCCTCGAGTACCAGCTGGACGATGGTGCCGAAGGCGACCTTCTCGCCGTGATACATGCCGTGGCACTCGGGCAGCATCGTCAGGCCATTGTGGATAGCATGAGCAGCAGCAAGGCCCGAGCTCTCAAAGCCAATGCCCGAAAGCAGCGTATTGGCCTCGATGATGTGCTCGACGGCAGGCGTGAGCGCACCCTTCTCCAGCGCGACCTTGGCCTTGACGCCATCGGCCATAAGCGTCTCGTAGCAGAGCTTGGCGAGCGCCAGGCCGGCCATGCCGCCCTTGCCGCCGGCGCAAGTGCCGCCGTCGGCATCATGCGTCGCCTGGGCCTCAAAGTAGGTTGCGAGCGCATCGCCCATGCCGGAAACCGTCAGGCGCACCGGACTCGCCGCGATAACTGTCGTATCCATCAGGACAATATTGGGGTTTGCCTTAAGGAAGAGATACTTGTCGAACTGGCCGTCGTCGGTGTAGAGTACCGAAAGTGCCGAGCACGGAGCATCGGTCGAAGCAATGGTGGGGCAAATGATGACCGGGGACTCCAGGTAGTAGGCAACGGCCTTCGCGGTGTCGAGGATCTTGCCGCCACCGACGCCGACGATGATGTCGCAACCGTTGTCGCGAGCGAGCGCAACCAGACGATCGACCTCGCCCTTGGAGCACTCGCCGTTAAAGTCCTCAAACAGCAGCTCGGCCTTGGTCTCGGCAAAACCGCCCTCGATCTTGGCACCGACGCGCTTCTTGCCCGAAGGCGTCACGATGACGAGGGCTTTAGCACCGAGCGGCTCGACATAGGAGCCGAGCTTGGCCAGCTCGTCCGGACCCTGGATGTACTTGCTGGGGCTATTGAAAATTGCAGCCATAACTATCCCATTCTCTAAAAGAAAAAAGAAAGGGGCTCCGTACAGATACGTGCGGAGCCCCTCGTTACGATAACAAGAGTCGATTAGAAATCGATGTCGGTGTCGTAGTAGCAGGCCTTGAGGATCTTCTCGAAGTCGGCAGCCTTGGTCTCACGCGGGTTCTCGGGCGTGCAGGCGTCCTGCTCGGCGTTCGCGGCAATCTCGGGCAGCTTGGCGAGGAACTCCTCCTCGGAAACCATCTGCGGGTTCTCGGCGTCGACCTTCACGCCACCATTCGCGTAATCCTTGATGGACTGCGGAATGTTGAGCTGGTCGTTGAGGTCGCGGATCTTCTGGACGAGCGCAGCGATGAGCTCCTCGTTGGTCTCGCCGGGAAGGTGCAGGATCTCCTTGGCCACGTAAGCGTAACGCTCGGCAGCACGGGGATCCTTGGAGTTCCACTGGATGACCTTGCCCAGGTACATGGCGTTAGCGGCACCGTGGATGATGTGGCCGTTCTCGAAGGCAGCACCGGTCTTGTGAGCCATGGAGTGAACGATGCCGAGCAGGCCCGAGGAGAAGGCGATACCGGCGATGCACTGAGCCTCGTGCATGTGCTGACGGGCCTCATGGTCGCCAGCATAGGACTTGGGCAGCCACTCGACGATCTCGCGGATGCCGTGCAGAGCGTTGGCGTCGGTGAACATAGAGGCGCAGGTGGAAACGTAGGCCTCCATGCAGTGGGTCAGAGCATCCATGCCGGTGTGAGCGCACAGCTTGGCGGGCATGGTGTAGGTGAGCTCGGGGTCGACGATGGCGACATCAGGGGTGATGTTGAAGTCGGCCAGCGGGTACTTGATGCCCTTTTCGTAATCCGTGATGACGGAGAATGCGGTGACCTCGGTAGCAGTGCCGGAGGTAGAGGAAATGGCGCAGAAGTGAGCCTTCTGACGCAGCTCGGGGAAGCTGAACGGCTGGATAATGTTGTCGAAGGACTCCTCGGGATACTCGTAGAAGACCCACATGGCCTTAGCGGCATCGATGGGCGAACCGCCGCCGATAGCAACAATCCAGTCGGGCTCGAAGTCGCGCATAGCGGCTGCGCCCTTCATGACGGTCTCGATGGAGGGATCGGACTCGACGCCCTCGAACAGCTTGACCTCCATGCCGGCCTCTTTGAGGTCGGCCTCAACGTCCTGCAGGAACCCGCCGCGGCGCATAGAGCTGCCGCCAGAAACGATGATGGCCTTCTTACCCTTGAGGTTCTTCACCTCGTGGCGAGCGCCCTCACCAAAGTACAGATCGCGAGGATTGGTAAAACGTCCCATACTGTGCCTCCTAAACAAGCCCCTCTTAGACTTGCGTATATAACGGAGCACCCAATTGGCTCCGTTAGGACCGGTTTGCGCGTTGCCGGCGATGACAATGCGCGATGTCTAAACGTCTCAACGCTCAGACAAACACTATTTTACCGTTCTGGTTGGTCAGTTATTCACCTAAAGCCGCCAATGATGAAACGTTTTTTCTATCCCTGAAGACCCTTGTGCGGCATCCATACTCCCAAGCTGGGCAAACGTTTTATCAAGGTTGACTACATATCCCGGGCAGGACCGTGCCCCTCCAAAATATGCACCGTTCGCCGCCAAAAATCGACCGTTTGCGGCACCGTGATACCACTCGGTCGTCCAAGGTGCCGACATTTGTGCGACATCCGTCTTCGTGGTGCAAAGGTGCAAGTCCAAGTGCGGCACCCCCGGTGTGCCACATGCGGGTAAACTAGAACCTTATATAGAAACATTTGAACCCTAACCGCAGCAAAGGAGGCCCCATGGCATTCGATCCCATTCAAGAGGATTGCCATCGCCTCGTTCTTGAGGCCTTGCGCCGCGACAATATCCCGCTCACCGACGGTGCCGCCGTAGAGCGTCTGATGGAACAATTCACCCGCAACCCCGCACCGCTCATCGTGCACGACCGCGACCGCGCCGGGCACCTCATTGCCAAGGTGGTCGAGGCTGTCGACTACCGCATTCCCTTTATCCCTGACGATACCCAGGCAGAGCAAGAAGAGGCAGCTGCCGAGAACATGCTCCGCGAGGCAGCCGCGCTCGACCCGACCAACTGGGACGCTCAGCGCATGCTGACCGCCCTCACCGCCGGCTCCAACGAGGAATACGTGCAGTATCTGGTGTCCAAGTGCGACGAAGTGGAGCACGATCTGGCGCTCAAGACCGCCTCGGCGCAGGACCCCTACGAGCGTGAGGCCGCAGGCGACCTTATGCGCCGCCCCTACCTGCGCTGGCTTGCCGCCTTGGCATCGCGCGCGCTCATTAGCGGACGCTACCGCATGTCGCTCGAAGCCGCGAATCGCAGCTTGGACTTTGCGCCCAACGACCCCGCTGGTGTCCGCCACACCGCGATGCTCGCTATGGCAAAGCTCGAATACCCCGCCGAGGAGCTCAAGCGATTTCGCTCTGCCCACTCCGTCCCCTATCTCGCCAGCACGCCGCTGCGTCGTCGTCCCAAGGACGCGGAGCGCGACTTGGACCCATGGACGCTCATCGCGCTGATGAGCGCTGCCTGGCGCGAGCTGGACTACGAGGGCGCCGAGCACTATTTGCGCATCCTCGCACGCTCGTGCCCGCACGCGGCCGAGGCGCTCTACTTCCAAACCGAGTTTCCCGATGGCGTCTATGCCCGCGTCAACGTGGGTGTGGGCTCCACCGACGAGCTCGTCCTTGCGCTGTCCGAGGCGACGCCGGTACTGCAGGAGGGCCTGGGCGCCCCCGACAACGCCAGCTTCGCCGCCTGGGTCGCTACCAACGATATCGTGCGTTCCCAAATCGATGAGCGCATACTGCGGGCGGCCGAGCAGGGTTTGCCGTTTAAGGGAGGAGACCTCTAATGGATCCGAGCGTCTACATCCCCGCCTACCTGGAGCGCACCTATCTGGCGTCGCACCCCGAACTCACCGATGCAGCACGCGAGCTTGTCCATAACGACGTGAGCGTCAACCCTCATAAGTATGCGCAGACCGAGCATGCTCAGGCACTGCTGTCCTACGCCGGTGTTCATCGCCACCTGCTCGACGAGCTCCATCGCATCGAGGATATGGGCAGCGACGAGGAGTTCGAGCAGACGCGCAATCGTCTGTTCGACGACATGCGCGATGAGCTGCTCAAGATTGTCCGCGTCGATGC
>CAUHIY010000089.1:0-7395 GCA_959606405.1 uncultured Collinsella sp.
CCTGCGCAAGACGAAGGCCACATTAAGTGGCCTTCTTTGCGTGCGGAACTCGCGACAAACCAAAACCACCTCGCCAGCCCAGCGACCATGGGGTCCCAAGGTTTTCAAAAAAGCGGTCGGCGCGCAGTGCGCCGACCGCCGATATATGGGGTCTGATATTTTCTACCAGCTAGGGCCTCTTACTCGTCTAGGAGATCTTCTGGCATGTCGTTGCCGTCGCCTAGATCGACAGGGGTTTCTTCGGAAGCAGAGCCGTTTTCTGTGGCTTCGCCTTCGGGCTTTTCCTTGGCTGCCGTCATGCGGGCGACAGCGCATACGCGGTCGTTGTCGTCGACGGTCATCATCTTGACGCCCTGGGTGGCGCGGCCGGTCTGGCTGATCTCGTCGGTCTTGACGCGAATGACCGTCGCGCCCTCCGTCACGATGAACAGCTCGTGCTGCGGGCCCACCGTCTTCATGGCCGCGAGGTTACCCTTACGCTCGGTCATTTGAATGGTGTAGACGCCCTGGCCGCCGCGATTCTGCTCCGGGTAGTCCGCGACCGGCGTGCGCTTGCCGTAGCCGCGCTCGGTGATGACGAACAGATCGCCGTTGCCGTTAGTGACCTCCATGCCCAGAACGCTCACGCCGTCCTTCATACCGATACCGCGAACGCCGCTGGTATCGCGGCCGGTGGCGCGCACCTGCTCCTCGGAGAACATGATCGCCTTGCCCGCGGTGGTGGCCAGGATAATCTTGTCGCCCTCGCGCACGCGGCGCACGTTCAGCAGCGCGTCGTCGTCACGCAGGTTGATAGCAATCAGGCCATCACGGCGGCTACGATCGTAAGCACTCATCACGGTCTTCTTGACCATGCCGTTCTTGGTGGCAAACATCAGGTACTCGTCGGCCGGGAAATCGCGGCAGCTGATGACGCTCGCGATCTTCTCGCCCTCCTCGAAGGGCAGCAGGTTGACGATCGCGGTACCGCGCGCCTGGCGCGTACCCACCGGCAGCTCGTGCACCTTCAGGCGATAGACCTTGCCCTTGCTCGAGAAGAACAGCACGTACTCGTGCGTGGACGCGATGAACATCTCATCGATAACGTCGTCCTCTTTGAGATTGACGCCCGACACGCCCTTGCCGCCGCGCTTCTGGGCGCGGTAGGCGGCCACCGGGATACGCTTAACGTAGCCGGTGTGGGTGATGGTCACGACCATGTCCTCGTCGGCGATGAGGTCCTCGACATCCAGGTCCTTCTCAACCTGGCTGATCTCGGTGCGGCGCTTGTCGCCAAACTTCTTGGAGATCTCGCGCATCTCTTCCTTGATGACGCCCAGAATCTTCTCCTCGTGCGCCAGCAGGTCCTCGTAGTAGGCGATGGCGCGGCGCAGGCCGTCCAACTCTTCTTGGATCTTGTCGCGCTCCAGGCCGGTCAGGCGGCGCAGCTTCATCTCGAGGATAGCCGTGGTCTGCTCGGGCGTAAAGCCAAAGCGCTCAATCAGGCGGCTGCTGGCCTCGGAGTCGGTCTGCGAGGAGCGTATGATGCTAATGACCTCGTCGATATGGTCAAGGGCCATCAGGTAGCCCTCGAGGATATGGGCACGCGCCTGGGCCTTCTTAAGGTCGAAGCGGGTGCGGCGGGTGACTACGTCGACCTGGTGGTCGATGTAGTGTTGCAGCATCTCGCGCAGGCTCAGGCATTTGGGCACGCCGTTGACGAGCGCCAGGTTGTTGGCGCCAAAGGTCGTCTGCAGCGAGGTGTACTTATACAGGTTGTTGAGCACGACCTGCGGAATGACGCCCTTCTTGAGCTCGATGACCAGACGGATGCCCTTCTGGTTGGACTCATCGCGCATATCCGAGATGCCCTCGATGCGCTTGTCGTTGACGAGCTGGGCGATCTTCTCCTGCAGGGTGCCCTTGTTGACCATGTAGGGAATCTCGGTAAAGACCAGGCGGCTGCGACCGGTCTTGGTGGACTCCACATGTGCCTTGGCACGCACGGTAATGGAGCCGCGGCCGGTCTCGTAGCTCTGCTTAATGCCGGCGCTGCCCATGATGATGGCGCCGGTGGGGAAGTCCGGACCTGGCATGATCTGCATGAGCTCGTCGACGGTGGCGTCGGGGTTGTCGATCAGGTAGCAGGTGGCCTCAATCGCCTCGGTGAGGTTATGCGGGGCGATGTTGGTGGCCATGCCGACGGCGATGCCCTGGCTGCCGTTGACCAGCAGGTTGGGGAAGCGCGCAGGCAGCGCCACGGGCTCGGCAAGTGATTCGTCGTAGTTGGGCTGCCAGTCGACGGTATCCTTCTGCAAGTCACGCAGCAGTTCCATGGCGGGCTTTGCCAGGCGGCTCTCGGTGTAACGCATGGCCGCCGCGCCGTCGCCGTCGATGTTACCGAAGTTGCCGTGACCGTCGATGAGCGGCGTGCGCATGGAGAACCACTGCGCCAGGCGGACCATGGCCTCATAGACCGCGGAATCGCCGTGCGGGTGGTACTTACCGATAACTTCGCCGACCGTCCAGGCCGACTTCTTATGTGGGCGGTTGGGGTAGATGCCGCTCTCGTTCATCGCGTACAGGATGCGGCGGTGAACCGGCTTTAAGCCGTCGCGCACGTCCGGCAGGGCGCGCGCCGTGATAACCGACATCGAATACTCGATGAACGACTGCTTCATCTCGCGACCGAACTCCGAAATCTGGAGCTGGCCGCCGTTGATATCCTCGCCGGCCGAGGCACCACGGTCGACTTCGCCAAAGCTCTCCTCGAGCTCGGCGTCGTCTTCTTCCTCATCATCATCGGCATCGGGGTTATAGGCGTCCGGGTCGCCGTCCTCGCCCTGCTCAGCACGGGCAAGCAGGCGCTTCAGATCATCGGGCATACCGGCATCGCCGGTCTCGTCCATACCCCCGTTATTGTTGATATCGTCTGCCACGTTACCTCCTCTTAAGCGTCAAGGAAACGCGCATCATGCGCATGTTTTTCAATGTACTCGCGACGATAGCCGACCTCGGAACCCATCAGCTCGCGCACGGCGCGGTCCGCCACCACGGCGTCCTCGATCGACACGCGCTGCAGAATGCGGGTCTTGGGGTCCATCGTCGTCGAGGCAAGCTGCTTGGGGTCCATCTCGCCCAGGCCCTTGTAGCGCTGGACGGTATAGCCCTTGCGCTTTTTGGTAATCTTGCCGTCCTTGGCCTTGCCGTCCTCGTCGTTATCGTCGGGGTTCAGGCCCAGACTCTGGATGGTGTCGCGCAGGATCTCGTCTTCGGGCTGGCGGCCGTTGGGATACACGTAGTGGATCTTGTTGCGCACCTTAATGCCAAAGATGGGCGGGCAGGCAACATAGACGTAGCCGGCATCGATCAGCGGACGCATGTACTTGTAGAAGAACGTCAGCAGCAGGATGCGGATATGCGCACCGTCGACGTCTGCATCGGTCATGATGATGATCTTGTGGTAGCGCGCCTTGGTGATATCGAAATCGCCGCCGTCGCCGGCACTCGTCGTGACGCCGCAACCGATCGCGGTAATCAGCGACTGAATGGTGTCACTCGAGAACGCGCGATGGTCACCAACGCGTTCGACGTTCAAAATCTTGCCGCGCAGGGGCAGAATCGCCTGGATGTCTCGGCGACGGCCGTCCTTGGCCGAACCGCCTGCCGAGTCGCCCTCTACGATGAAGAGCTCGGTCAGCTCGGCATCGCGCACCGAGCAGTCAGCGAGCTTACCGGGCAGGGACGCCGTCTCGAGCAGGCTCTTGCGGCGGGTCGCCTCGCGCGCCTTGCGGGCGGCATTGCGCGCCTTGCAGGCCTGTTGCGCCTTCTTGACGATCTCGCGAGCGGGCTTGGGATGCTCCTCGAGGTAATCGACAAGGCCGTCGGTCACAATCTTGAGCGTGAGCGCTCGCATATAGGAGCTGCCGAGCTTTGCCTTGGTCTGGCCCTCAAACTGCGGATCGGGCAGCTTGACCGAGATAACGGCCGAAAGGCCCTCGCGCACATCGTCGCCGGTCAGATTGGCGTCTTTTTCCTTGAGCAGGTTCTGCTTGCGCGCATAGTCGTTGATCACGCGGGTGAGCGCGGTGCGGAAGCCCTCAAGGTGCATGCCGCCCTCGGGGGTGTAGATGTCGTTGGCAAACGACATGACGTTCTCGCCGTAGCCGCTATTCCACTGCAGGGAAACCTCAACCTCGCCCATCTTGGCCACAGGTGCGTCCGGGTCCGATTTGCCCTCGATGTAGATAGGCTCCTTAAAGGCCTCGGGGACGTCCTTGCCCTCGTTAAGGAACTTGACGAAGTCGATGATGCCGCCCTCGTAGCAAAACTCCTCCACGTGGGGAGTAGACTCGCGCTCGTCAGTCAGCACGATTTTGAGGTTCTTATTGAGGAACGCCGTCTCCTGCAGACGGTTGTGCAGCGTATCGAAATCGTAAATGCAGGTCTCGAAGATCTCGTCGTCGGGCCAGAAGGTGACGGTGGTGCCCGTCGAATCCGAGGTGCCCACGACCTCCATCTTCTTGACGGTCTTGCCGCGCGAGAACTCCATCTCGTAGGTGTTGCCGTCGCGACGAACCTGAACGACCACGCGCTTGGACAGTGCGTTGACGACGGAGATGCCAACGCCGTGCAGGCCGCCCGAGACCTTATAGGCCGAATTATCGAACTTACCGCCGGCGTGCAAAATCGTCATGACGACCTCGAGCGTCGGGATCTTTTTAACAGGGTGCTCGTCGACGGGGATACCGCGCCCGTTGTCGACGACCGTGATGGAGTTGTCGGCGTGGACCGTCACCTGGATCTCGGTGCAGAAACCGGCCATGGCCTCGTCGACGGAGTTGTCAACGATCTCCCACACCAGGTGATGCAGACCGCTGGCGCTCGTCGAGCCGATATACATGCCCGGGCGCTTACGAACGGCCTCGAGACCTTCGAGAATCTTAATCTCGCCGCCATCGTAATCGTTTTCGTTTGCCACACGTCCTCCTTCAGTCAAGAAAATGTGTACAGCCTTACTAGTTTATCGTAAAAAAATACCCTCGGGAACGATGGTATTTGGCTCTACAAGGCCACCAGATGCGATTTAAGGCTCTTTTTTGCTTTGCACGCCCTTGGCCCACTCGGCACTGGCTCTCATGGCGTTCTCGAGGGCCTCGCGCAGTTTTTGGTCTTCGATGGGCGCCACTTGGCGCTCAATCTCGGTGCGCTCGGCATCGCTGAGGTCGGCGTGTGGGGCCGGCGGGCGCTCGGTCGCCGCTGGGCGAAGGCGCTCCTTGGCGGCGGGCGGCGTGTGACCGGGCGCGGTGGTTTTGAACACCAGGCCATCCACATGCGCACCGGCGCGCTCCATGCGCGCGCGGATGATCTCGCGCAACAACGTCATTTCCTGCGTCCACGAGGGCGAGTCGAGATATACCAGCAGCTCATTGGACTCGGGCAGGTAGCGCAGGCCCGTCACATGCCGCCCCTCGCGCGTGCCCGAGCACACCGCGTTCCACGCGCGATAGACCGCGCGCGACTCCTCGGCGGCCTCCATCTGCGCACGGCGCTCAGGGGTCGCAGCCGCCAGGATGCGCTGGCGCTCTGCGTTCAACAAGCCACTGAAGGCGACCGTTTCGCTCTCGCGCTCGTAATTAGCACGTCTCACCCATGCTCACCACCTTGGCTCGATCAAGCAGGTCATCGGTAAAGTACCCCAGGTTGGTCGTGGTTATGACCGTCTGGATATCATCGCCGATCAGCCGCAGGAAAGCACCGCGGCGTTCGCCGTCGAGTTCGCTCATCACGTCGTCCAAAAGCAGCAGTGGGGCGGTGCCCAGGACATCGCGAGCCACGGCCACCTCCGCCACCTTCCAGGCCAGAACCAACGTTCGCTGCTGACCTTGGCTGGCAAATGAACGGGCGGAGCGACCCGCCACAGCAAACTCAATCTCGTCGCGATGCGGTCCCACCAACGTCACGCCGCGGCGAATTTCCTCGTCGGCGTGCTCATCAAGGGCAGCCAGCATGCGCTCGTACGCCCAGCCCTTCAGCTCTTCGCGATCATCGACCTGGGGCAAATCCCCCAGCGTGGACGCATAGGACACGTTGGCGGCTTCACCGGACGCCACTTGCCCGTAGGCAGTACGCACATGGCCCGCCAGCCGGTCGAGCAGGGCCAACCGGTGCACGAGCAGAGCCGCGCCCGCGCGGGCAATCGAATCGTTCCACGCGCCGAGCATCTCGCGGCAGCACCAGGCCTCCTTGAGCAAGGCGTTACGCTGGGTCACGCAGCGACCATAGGTGCTCGCAAGATCGGCATAGCGTGCGCTCAGTTGCATGCCAAAGTCGTCGAGGGCGGCGCGGCGCACACTGGCGCCTCGCTTAACCATGTCCAGATGGTCGGGGCAAAACAGCACGCTCGGCAGAACCCCGCGCACACCGGCGGCAGAGCATCTCTTGCCGTTGCGGCTAAACGAGCGTTTACCGTCCTCCGCGCTCAATCCCATATCAAGCACGCGGCCGTCGCCCTCGAGCCTCAGCTCGACCTTGCACGAGCCCACGCCGTCATGGACGAGCTCGGCTGCGGTCGGATGCCTAAACGAGGCGCCGCTCGTCAGCAGCTGCAGCGCCTCTATGAGATTGGTCTTTCCCGCCGCGTTGGGTCCCGCAAGTATCGTCACGCCCTCGTCCAGGGCAAGGCGATAGCTATCGAAGCTGCGGTAGTGCGCGACGGAAAGATCGCGGGCGAACATGGTCATAGGGCAGTTGCTAGATGCGGACCGGCATGACCAGGTACAGGTAGTTGATCTTGTCGTAGGACTTGAAGATGCCCGCCTGCGAGTAGCTCTTGAGCTCCAGCGTGATCTCCTTCTCCTTGGACAGGGCATTGAGGCAGCCAAAGATGTAGTGGTAGTTGAAGGCGATGGTGCCCGACTCGCCCTCGGCCTCGACATCGATCGTCTCCTGCGCAAGGTCCTGGTCATTGGAAATGGAGGACAGGCCCATCTGCCCGTTCTCGACATCGATCTCGAACTTGACGGCGGGGTTGGCGCTCGCGATAACGGCCACGCGCTTGAGGGCGGCGTTAAAGGCGGCGACGTCGATCTTGACGCTCGTCACGCACGAATCGGGGATGAGCTGCTTGTAGTTGGGGTACACGCCCTCGATGCGGCGCGACACGTAGGTGGTGTTGCCGGCCTCAAAGACGACCTGGGTGTCGGTAGCCCCGATCATGATGGCCGCCTGGCTGGCCATGATGTTCAGCGCGTCGTTAAAGGCGTCGGCCGGAACGTTGAGTTCAAAGGAGCCCTCGAGGGTTGAGGTCTCGACCTGCGTATCGCACACGGCCAAGCGGAAGGAATCGGTCGCCACCAGGCGTACGGTGTTGTTCTCGACCTTCATGTGCACGCCACCCAGGATGGGGCGGGCCTT
>CAUHIY010000090.1:0-7216 GCA_959606405.1 uncultured Collinsella sp.
GGGCTAAGGAGTGTCCCGGGGTGCCGGCAGGAAAGGAACGTCCCTGAGTGCTGGGTGGTATGAAAAAAGGCGAGGACCCGTAGGGAGTCCTCGCCTTTGTTACAGGGGGCGAAGTTATTCGCGTACTGCGGAATTAGACCAGGCGGGCGTTGATCGTCTTGGCGATCTCGGCGGCGTCGGTGGAACCCTTGACAGTGGCACGGAAGTCCTCGTCCATGAGCGCCTCGGCGACCTTGGACAGGATCTTGAGGTGCGTGGTGCCGGCCTGTGCACCCGGGATAAGCAGAGCGATAGCCACATTGACGGGAGCGCCGTCCATGGTGTCCCAACCGGTCACACCGGACTCGTCCTTGACGACGATGACGGCAGCCTCGGTAATGGCGTCGGACTTGGCATGCGGGATGGCGAAGCCCTCCATCATGCCCGTGGTGCCCTCGGCCTCGCGGGCCAGGAAGGCGTTCATCACGGCGTCGGCGTCGCTTGCGATACCGGCCTTGACGGCCTGGTTGGAAACGAAACTCAGAGCCTCGTCACGAGAAGCGAAGTCCTCGGCGACAAAGACATTCTCGACCTTCACGAAGTCGGCAGCCTCGGCCTTGGGGGCCTCGACGGCAGCGGCCTCGGGGGCCTCAACCGGCTTGGCTGCAGGAGCGGCCTTCTGGTTCTTCTCGAAGTCGTACTTCTTGAAGGCCACGAACAGGATGCCACCGACCACAGCACCGATGAGGATCGCGAGGACCCACAGCGGACCGTTCTCGACAACGGGCAGGACCAGGAAGCCACCGTGAGGCGCCGGATCGTGAACGTTGAACATAATGGTCAGGATCGAAGCGATAGAGGAACCGAGCATCATGATGGGCATGACGGGCCAGATGTTCTTGGTCATGAACGGAATGGCGCCCTCGGTGATGTGGGTGCAACCAAGGATGAGGTTGACGACACCGGCGTCGTGATCCTCCTGGCTGAAGTACTTCTTACCGACAACGACGGCAAAGGTGGTGATCAGCGGCGGAACGATGCAGGCGGCGGAGACGGCAGCCATGAAGTTGGTGCCGAAGTTATAGGTATCGGTGCCAACACCGGCGGCCAGAGCCTCGGTGAGCATAGCGGTACCGGTGACGTAAGCAGCCTTGTTGACCGGGCCGCCCATGTCAAAGGCGCACATGCAGCCAATGGCAAGACCCAGGACAACGGCGCCAGAGGCGGACAGGCCCTTGAGGAGGTCCATCATGGCGGTGTTGATGGCAGCCATGGGGCCGGAAATACCGAGCATGACCAGGCCGACGATAGCCGTCGAGAACAGCGGGTACAGGAAGATAGCCTTAAGGCCGTCCAGGTTCTTGGGCAGACCGGCAAAGACCTTCTCGAGCAGCAGGATGACATAGCCGGCGAGGAAGCCGCCGACGATGCCGCCCAGGAAGCCGAAGCCCACGCCGGCGCCACCGGCGTCGATCATGCCAGTCTCGGCGTTAACAGGCAGGCCCTGGATGGCGATCATACCGGCAACAAAGCCGGGGACGAGCGCCGGGCGCTTGCCGATGGATTCGGCGATGTAGGCGGAAAGCACCGGAACCATAAGGTTCATGGCGATGCCGCCGATGATCTTGAGCATCGCAGCAAAGCTGTTGTAGTCAGACGCCGTCGAATCGAAGGACGTAATGCCCCACAGGAATGAAACGGCGGTCAGGACACCACCGGCAACGACGAAGACCAGCATATGGCTGACGCCGTTCATGAGGTGCTTATAGATGACGTGGCCGATGGACTCCTTCTCCTCGACTTCGTCCTCGACATCGGCAGCGGCTGCAACCGTGCTGTCGCCCTTGGCGGCGAGCGCGCGGTCAATCAGCTTGCCGGCGGCCTCAACGGACAGGGCCTTGGAAACGCCAACGGAAACCATGGGCTTGCCGGCGAAACGCTCAGCCTGGACATCCTTATCGGCTGCGACGACAACGGCCTTGGCACCAGCGATCTCACTCTTGGTGAGCTCGTTCTCGACACCGACCTGGCCATGAGTCTCAACCTTAATGGTCAGACCGCGCTCGGCAGCTGCCTTCTCCAGCGCCTCCTTAGCCATGAAGGTGTGCGCAATGCCGGTCGGGCAACCGGTGGCGGCGATGATGTCAAACTTAGCCATGTGTCCCTCCTTCTTGAGTACAGCGCCCGCGGGCGCTCCCCTACACGCGCTTCGATGCGCGTTTTTCCACAACTGAAAGATACCAACCTACCGTCCGCGTGAGAAGAGACAAGGTGCAATTCTCCGGTGAAAGGTTCTTTCATAACCGTAAACGGTAGGTGAAAGTTTACCATCAACAATTGAAACGGCAAGGTGTATCTTGTAATTGGAAATGCCCGTATACTATGGCATTGCAAATCAAATTAGATTTTCATGCCAACCAGGAGCCATCCATGACCGATAGTAGCAAGAGCGCACTTTCCCTCATTAGCACCCACCAGGGATACAGCGAGTCCGAGCAGCGCATTGTCGACTATATATTGGAGCACCAGTCCGAGGCGCCGCGCCTCACGGCAGCTCAGCTCTCGCGAGCCGCCGCCACGTCAGAGGCGACCGTTTCGCGCTTCTGCCGCAAGCTGGGCTTTGGTAGCTTCCGCAGCTTTCAGTTTTCGTTGGCGAGGGATTTGGAAAGCCAGCGCAACGAGGGCCTGACTGACGAGGTCTCGCTCGACAATATGGAGCAGAGCCTCAAGAACATCTTGGCTGCCAAGGTGAGTGAGCTTAATGCGACCATCGACGGGATCGACCACGATACGCTGGCGGCTGTTGTGCATGCCCTTAAGCATGCAGGGGTTATTGAGTTTGCGGCTGTGGGCAATACCAACGCGGTCGCGCTCGATGCGACGTTTAAGTTTTCGCAGCTGGGCCTGCGCTGCATGGCGAGCACCATTAGCGAGACATCAATCGGCTTTGCGCTTACGTTGCGCCCGGGTGACGTTATCGTGCTAATCTCAAACTCTGGCAAATCGCGCCGACTGAATCGCATGGCAAAAGCGGCTCGCGACTGCGGCGCAACCGTGGTCGTCATCAGCAGCGATAGCAAGTCTCCACTTGCGCGCCTCGCCGACTACACCTTTAATACCGTCAATCACGAAGCGTTGCTGACAACGGGTGACTTCGCGTTCTCCAAGATCAGCGCCACGATGATCATCGAAGTCATCTACAACTTCCTGCTGCCCGAGATTAAAGACGCGCGTGAGCATATCAGCTACTACGAGGAGCTCATCCAGCCGGATAAGGTCGTTGAGTAGGTTTTGCAGGGTTCGCTGGCTACCTGGCACAAAACTATGCCGGTTTACTACGATGAAACAGGAATATACGACCACATTGCGTTTTAAAAGAAAACCGCAGGCGTTCTACCTGCGGTTTTCTTTTTGCAATTATTCCTGTGCTCGAGCTATGCCGATTCATCGTAGTAAACCGGCATAGTTTTCTAACAGTCGGGCCAGACAAGCAAGCGGCGGGACAACAATTACCGATATCCCCCCCCAACACCGCCGGCTCATTCTAGCCTCGTGCTTCTTCAAGCATCTGCTTGGCATGCGCCAAGCTCGCCTCCGATTGATCGCCGCTCAACATACGGGCGATCTCGGCGGTACGCGCTTCGCCGGTTACCTCGTCCAAATGCGTCTGGGGAACATCGCCCGGTTCCTTGCTGACGACATAATGCTTGTCGGCCATGACGGCAACCTGCGCCAAGTGGGTTACGACAATCACCTGATGCGTAGCGGCGAGATCTGTCAGCACGCCCGCAAGTGCACGCGCCGTGGAGCCACCGACACCAGCATCGACCTCGTCAAACACCAACGTATCAACACCGTCCGCGTTACCGAGGACAACCTTGCTTGCCAGCATGACGCGGCTGAGCTCGCCGCCCGACGCAATGCGGCGAAGGGGACGTGGCGTCAAGCCGGCACCGCTGCGGTATAGCAGCTCGTAGCTCGAAGGACCAACGGGCGTCCACTCAGCACGGGGAAGATCGCGCGACTCCCAGACGAGCTCGGCACTACCCATCTCCAAGCGCGCCATCTGGCGGCCAACCTCGTGGCAGAAGCGCGGGGCCGCCGTATTGCGAGCGCGCTTAAGTGCCTTGGCAGCGGCAAACAACTCGCGCTCAGCGCTCCCGAGTGCCTCACGCGCCTTTTTGATCTGCTCATCGCCATCATCGACCAGGGACAGCAGCTCTTGCGAGCGATCGCGCATAGCAAAAACATCGTCCATGGTGGGACCCCACTGACGCAACAGGCCCTTGAGGTCGGAATACCGCTCACGCATGCGAGCGAGCTCGCGCGGGTCGAAGGCGACGCCATCGCGATAGGCACGAAGCTCGTTCGCGCAATCCTCAAGGGAGATGCAGGCATCCGAAAGCGCATCGGCAATGTCGCCCAGTTTGCGATCGACGGTAGCCATACGGGAAAGCTCTGCCACGGCGCTGTTCACGGCATCGAGCGCTCCCCCTTCGGAGGCAAGCGATGCATGGGCATCATTGGCCGTGGCAACCAGTACCTCGGCATGTTCGGAGCGCGGCAGCAGTTCCTCGAGTTCCTCATACTCGCCCGGCTTGGGGTCGACCTCGCCGATGCGCTCGAGGGCAAAGCGCGCCTCCTCGACGCGGCTCCCCTGCGCACGCGAGGCCTCTTCGACACGTCGAACCTCCTTGGCGGCAGCACGCGATGCCTTAAAGCAGGCGCGGTACGCATCCAGCGCCTCGAGCGCAGAGCGTCCCGCCCAGGCATCGACCATCGCAACGTGATGCGCCGGGTCGAGCAAGCGCTGATGCTCGTGTTGGCCGCACAGATCCATCATCACGCCAACGCGCTCCGAAAGCTCGCGCACACTGGCGATGCGACCGTCAATCTTCACGCGGCTGCGGCCCTCGGCAGAAAGGCTGCGCTGTACGGTGAACCCCTCCGTGTCGTGCGGCCCGTCGAAGAGTCGCGCCTCGACGCTCGCCAGTGCCTCGCCCTCGCGCACCGTCGACGAATCCGCACGCTCGCCCAAAATAAGCTTGAGGGCCGAGAGCAGCGCGGTCTTGCCGGCACCGGTCTCGCCAGTCAGGACAGTCAGGCCGGCACTCGGCACCAGCGTCGCCTCGCGAATGAGTGCAATGTTAGAAACCTGCAGCTCATCGATCATGACGGACTCCGTAGAATACGCGGCTCACCGAGTTATAGAAGCTCTCGGGGCCATAATCGAGCAGCAGCACATCTCCGGGCCCGCGACGCACAGCCACGCTCTCGACCGTGCCATCGCAGGTAATAAACTGTCCGTCGATGGCGATAGCCGGCACGCTCGGGCGATCATCGGACATAAAGATCTCAACGACATCACTCGGCGAAGTCAAGAAAGCGCGAGCCTGAATGGTATGTGGAGCGATGGGCACGCAGACCATGCCCGTGTAATCGGGGCTCACGATGGGGCCACCGGCGCTGAGCGCGTAACCCGTAGAACCAGTCGCCGTGGACACGACCACACCGTCGCCACGCAGTCGGTCGATATGGTGGCCCGACACCGTGATGTCGAACTCGACCATATCGGACAGCGGACCTCGGGTAAGCGCCATGTCGTTGAGGGCGAACGTGCGCACGACATCCTTCGTACCGTCTTCGCGCACGGACACGATATCCGCAGCGATGGTGGCGCGACGGCTCACATGAAGCTCGCCGGACAGGGCGTCGCTTACGACCTGCAGAATGTCGCGCTCCTCGGGACTCGCAGCAGTTAAAAAGCCCAGGTGACCATAGGAAAGACCGAGGATAGGAATCTCGCGATGGTTGAGGATGCGGGCAGTGCGCAGCAACGTACCGTCACCGCCGAGCGTAATGACCAGATCGGAGCCGTCAATATCAGGCGTGCTTTGAATCTTCGATCGCTGGTCGGCAGCCCATGCGACCTCATAGCCCTGGCGCGTCAGCCAAAGCTCGAGTATCAGGCCGCTCTCGACCGCCTCTTGCTTGTAGTAATTGGGAACCAGAAAGACCTTCATAGCGTTGCAGCTTTCTCGCTCAAAACCGATACCTGGGATTGCAGCTCATCGTCGGTACGTCCGCCGGGGGCACACCTCATGCCGTACAGGAAAAACTCAACGTTGCCCTTGGCACCATGAATGGGTGACACGCACACATCGACCGGGAACAGCCCCTTGGCAGCAAAGAGTTCAACTGCCGCAACGAGTGTATCGCGGCGCACGGTGGGATCGGTCACAATGCCGCCCTCGCCCACCAGCGCCGCCGGAGCTTCAAACTGCGGCTTTACGAGCGTGCAGAATGCACCCGTAGGCACCAGGCACGCCAGTACCGCATCGATAATGTTCGCGATGCTGGTAAACGAGACATCACACACAGCCAGGTCGATGGCGCCGGCATAGCCAAGCTCAGGCAGCTGCGTCACGTTTGTGCGCTCATGCAGCGTCACGCGATCGTCCTGACGCAACGACCAATCGAACTGAGCGCGACCCACGTCCACAGAGACAACGGTCGCAGCTCCGCGCTTGAGCAGGCAATCGGTAAAACCCCCGGTAGAGCAGCCCACATCCAAACAGGCAAGGCCCGTCGGATTGATACCAAACGCATCAAGCGCGCCTTCGAGCTTAAGACCGCCGCGGCCAACATAGGGAATGCGCCCCTTCACGTGCAGCGGCAGCCCAGGCATCACCTTAAGACCCGGCGAAGTCAAGCGCTCACCGCCACTCGAGACCAAGCCGGCCATAAGAGTGCGAAGGGCATCCGCGCGATCGGCGCAGATGCCCTGTGAAATCAGTTCGTCATCAAGACGCACGCGTTTCATGAATGCCATCAACCATTCGTATCCGGAGATGCAGCCTAGCTATCCTGGGATTCGTTTGCCGCATCCTCATCATATTCCTGCTCGAGCTTGTCGGCCTCACGCGGCGTCAGCTCAAACTTGTCGACCATATCGACCGCGCGGGAGCCCAGCTCAATCGCCTCGTCAAACAAATCGAGCGAACGCTCCAAGGAGGTATCCTTGGAACGAACGGTAGCGATGATCTGGTCCAAGCGGTCCGAGATCTCGTCGAAGTTGCGGACGGAACCCTCTGGCATAGCTACTCCTCGACGGAGTCGACAACAGCCTCGGCGGCGTCCGCATCCTCGGCCAGCACGCCAGCCTCAGCCTGGGCAACCGCAACCTTGGCGGCAGCCTCGGCAGCCTGTGCCTCCTCGCGAGCGCGATCTTCGGCCA
>CAUHIY010000091.1:0-7189 GCA_959606405.1 uncultured Collinsella sp.
GCGCAAGGGGCGCTGACGCGGCCCTCCCTCTTACACCACAAAAATGCGCGCCATCTGCCCAAAACTAGGGTCTGGTCGACAGGTCTCGTTTTCTCACCGCACTTCCGGATTGGGCGCTCATTTAGCAACCTTGGTGTCTCCACATCCCCTAAAAAAGTTCTTAAAACAGCCTTAAAGGCGTTCCAACTCGCGTTGACAGCGTAAAATACGCATGTTTGACTATGACAGAAGTGGATTTTGGGGGAGGAGTACGCCATGGAGGTGCTGGTTGTTGGCAACACCGCATATGTTGACGATGACTTTTGCGCCAAGGCATTCCCTGGGGACCACGTTAAGGTTGTAGCCGCGCAGGAAGCGCGCCGCGATGAGTCGTCGCCCCATGCCTCGTGGAAAGAGCTGCTTCAGCACTTGGAGCAGGCCTACGAGTTCGACCGCGTGGTCTACCTGTCTAATTACCTAACCCCGCATACCGATACCGTGGGCGATATCGAGCTGCTGCGCTCGGTCTTTCGTACGTGCGCGGGTCGCCGGGTCCAACTGCTGTATGTAGCGGGGCCCGCGGGTGCCGAGGGTGCCGCCGATGCCGCGGGGCGAACGGGCAAGGGCATTATCGCGCACGCAGCCAACGACCTGTGCCGCTACTACGCTGCTCGCGAGGGCGTTCAGACCAAGATCCTGCGCGTGCCGTTCCTGTATACCGCGTCTGCCGCGCTGGAAGACCCGTTTTTGGTGCCGATGTTCGACGCATGCTCAACCGGATCGGCCGCTCTGCAGGGCGCGCAGGATGCGGCGTTTCCCCTGCTGTGTGCCGAGGAGCTTTCGGTGCTGGTACGCCGTATCTTCGACAGCTGGGATGGCAACTTTGAGACGCTCGACGTAGCCGATACCTTCCATCATACGGCGGGCGAGGTGGGCGAGGCCCTTCAGGCACTGTTCCCAGGGCTCTCAGTTGCCTATGGCGATTCTGCCGGCTACGCCCTGCCCGCCAGCGACGTCGCTCGCGTGCGCTATGGCTGGTTTCAGCGCTACGACTTGCTGCGCGACCTCTCGACCATTCAGGCTCGCTGGGATGCTGGCCGTGCAAAGAAGGTCAACCCCTTGCGCGCGGCCATCGACCGCATCCAGATGCGCTCGCTGCCCATCAAATGCCTGGAGACGGGCGTCTCCTGGGTTCTGTTCGAGGTGCTGGAGCATCTGTTCTCCCAATCGACCCAGCTCAACGTGCTCGATTATCGCCTGCTCTACGTTGTGTTGATCGGCACGCTGTATGGCTTGGACTTTGGCCTGGTTGCGGCGCTGCTGGCGTCGGTGGGTTTGGCCGCGAGTTACTTTACTCTGTACGGCTATACCTTCCAGGGCCTGTTCTACGAGCCGTCCAACTGGCTGCCGTTTATTGCGTACTTTGTTGTGGGTGCCGTGTGCGGCTATGTACAGCTGCGCAACAGCGAAGCCATTAGGGCGGAGCGCGATCATAACGAGCTCGTGCGCAACCGCAATACGTTCCTTACGCAGCTCTACCACGACGCGATCGAGGACAAGCGCGCGTACAGGCGCCAGATCGTGGGTCGCCACGACAGCTTTGGCAAGATCTTTGCCGTGACGCAGGAGCTTGACGTGCTCAACCCACGCGACATCTATCGCAAGTGCTGCGAGCTTCTGGGCGAGATCCTCGAGAACGATTCGGTGGCGATCTACCATGTTTCGGGCGGGGCATTTGCACGCCTGGTGGCAGCAAGTCCCGCGATTGCGGAAGATGCTGCACGCTCGCTCACGCTTGAGCAGCTTGCACCTCTTTTGGGCGACGGGGGTCGTTCGAATCTGTGGGTGAACCGCGAGCTGACGCCGGGGCTTCCCATGTTTGGATACACGATCGAGCGCGACGGGGCACCCGCCGTGTTGATTTTTGTGCGTCGTGCGGCCGAAAACCAAATGACGCTCTATTACCAAAACCTGTTCCGCATCTTGTGCGGCCTGGTCGAAAGCGCGCTGGGCCGTGCCTTTGACTATGAGGCGGTGGCACAGGATAAACGCTGCGTTGACGGCACTTGCGTGCTCAAGCAGGCTGCCTTTGGCCAAGAGCTCGCGGCCGAGCAGGCGCTGGCAGATGGCAAGATGGGCAGCTTTTTGCTCCTGCGCGTGGTACCGGGCATGGAGCCTGTTGGCGAGCTTGTGGGCGCAATCGGGTCGGCAATCCGCGAGAGCGATGCGGCGGGCCTGGTAGATGGTGACGTGCTTTACCTGCTTATGCGCCAGGCAAAGGCGTGCGACCTGCCCATTATCCGCGAGCGTCTGATCGCGAAGCAGATTGCGGTGGAGCCCGTCGACGGCGAGGACATCGTGGCGCTGCTGCAGCACGTCGCTTACACCGGTGACGGTGAGGGGGGTGCCGCTTGATCTCGCTTGTCGTTGCCGCCGTCTTGTTGCTGATTCATGCGCTGGTTTGTCTGATGCTGTGGACGCTTATGAAGTTGGGCCTGCTGCCGGTGCGCGGGCACATGCTGGCTGTGATAGTGCTGGTGCCGCTGTGGGGCCCGTTGCTGGTGGTTCTGCTATCGGTCCGCGGTGCGTTGTTTGGCGAGGGGCTGAAAGAGTCTGCGCTGGAGTCGCTGCGCTTCAACGACGACCTGCATCGCAGCATCCTAGTGCACGAACGTGATGCCGATGCAGGCGTAGTGCCGCTCGAGGAGGCGCTCATCGTCAACGACCCGGCAGACCGGCGCCGACTAATGCTCTCCATGCTCACCGAGGAGCCCGACGCGTACCTGGCGCAGCTGCAGGCGGCTAAGCTTAACGACGACGTTGAGGTGGCGCACTATGCCGCGACGGCGGTGGCGCAGATCTCCAAGGAGTCAGACCTTAGACTGCAGCAGCTGGAACGTGCCTTTAAGACCGACCCGAGCGCGCAAAACCTCAACGAATACTGCGATTATCTTGGTGAATACTTGGGCTCGGGCTTGGCCGAGGGACGCGTGGCTCAGATTCAGCGCCAACAGTACGCGCGCCTGCTTGCGCGTCGCTGCGAGCGCGAGGATACCCTTGAGCTGCGCATTCGATACGCGACGGCGCTGGCCGATGTCGGACAGATCGATGAGGCGCAGACCTTGACCGACCAGCTGGTGCTCGACGTGCCCGAGGAGCAGGAGGTTTGGATGCTTTGCCTGCGCCTGGCGGTGATGCGCCGCGACGGTGACGAGGTCCACCGCGTGATCGATGCGATTGATAAACAGCATGTGTACTTGAGCGCCGACAACCGCGAAAAGTTGGCGTTTTGGCGCAACGGAGAGGAGGCCCGATGAGCGTGGTGCAACATATCCGCGACCGTGCGGGCCATTTTCGCTGGATGGGGCTGCTTGTGGTGTGGGCGGTCTTTATTGCCATGGCGGCCGTGCTGCTGGTGGAGCGCGCCGGCGTACAGTACAGTGCGGGCCAGCATAAGCTGGGGATGCTTGCCGCCAACGATGCGGTGCCGGCTTCCTCGGCAATATTTGGCCAAAAGCCCACGTGCCTGGTCATTACCGATTCCGATCAAGCTGGCGTCGAGGACGTAAAGGAGCAGTTTGACCAGATCCTGCTCGACATGAAGATCGCGCACCGCGATGTTGATATTGCCACCGACGGTGCGGACGCGATCCCATCGCTCACGTCGTTTGATCGCGTGATTGTGCTTATGCCCTCGCTTGACGGACTGGGTACGCATCTGACCGATCTGATGAGTTGGGTGAGTGTGGGCGGCTCACTCATGCTGGGCATGACGCCAGATAACTCGAACTGCCTGCAGGCTATTGCTTCCAAGCTTGGGATCGAATCGGCCGGATATGACTATGCGAAAGCCGAAAGTATCGTTCCGAGTGAGGACTTTATGCTGGGCGGGGGAGAGCGCTACGAGTTCTCGGATCCCTTCGATTCTTCACTTTCGGTTTCATTGCGCGAAACGGCGCACGTCTGGGCAAAGACCGGCGATGCGGGCACGCCGCTCATTTGGTCTAACGATTGCGGAAGTGGTCACACCGTGGTGTGCAACATTGGCATCTACGACAAGGTCATGCGTGGGTTCTATGCTTCTGCCTTAAGCTTGCTGGGTGAAGCCACGGCCTATCCGGTCATCAACAGCGCCGTGTTCTATTTGGACGACTTTCCTAGCCCTGTGCCCTCGGGCGACGGCACCTACATCAAGCGCGACTACGGGCTTTCCGTCGCCGATTTTTATGTCAAGGTCTGGTGGCCCGATCTGCAAAAGCTTGCGCAAAAATACGGCATTCGCTATACCGGCGTGATGATCGAAAACTACGAGGACGCGGTCAACCAGACCGAGCCTGCGCGCCAGGCCGATACCACACAGTTTCGCTACTTTGGCGGCATGCTGCTGCAGATGGGCGGAGAGCTGGGCTTTCACGGCTACAACCATCAGCCTCTGGCGCTCTGGGATACCGACTATGGCACGCTGTATGACTACAAGACCTGGAAGAACAAGGAAACGCTCGTCGCATCGCTCAACGAGCTTATCGCTTTCCAGGACGAGGTGCTGCCTAATGCGCACGGCTCGGTCTACGTGCCGCCGTCGAATATCCTTTCGGCCCGTGCGCGCAAGCTTATCAGCACCGACGTTCCGCGCATTAAGACTATTGCCAGTACGTACTTTGAGGACGGTACCGACCTGCCCTACGTGCAGGAGTTTGGCGTGGCGAGCGATGGTATTGTGGAGCAGCCGCGTATTGTCTCGGGCGGCATGGTCGACGATTCCTATATGCGCCTGGCTGCCGTGTCCGAGCTCAACATGCACTACGTGAGTACGCACTTTATGCACCCGGACGACCTGCTCGATCCCGATCGCGGCGCCAAGGAGGGCTGGGAAGTCTACAAGGGAGGCCTGACCGACTACCTGGACTGGCTCACCAAGTCTGCGCCCGACCTGCGCCGCCAGACCGGCTCGGAGTGCTCCGGTGCCATCCAGCGCTTTTCGTCGGTTACGGTGAGCGTGGATACCAGTGCGGATGCCTGGACGCTCAGCCTGGGCAATTTCCACGACGAGGCGTGGCTCATGTTCCGCGCCAATAATGGCGAGCCTGGTGCAGTCACGGGTGGCGAGATTACGCATCTGACGGGCGACCTGTACCTGGTCAAAGCCACGGACAAGAGGGTGACTATTGCACGCAAGGAGGGTGGCGACAAATGAGAATCTGCTTGGTACTCGAGGGTTGCTACCCCTATGTGCACGGCGGCGTATCTACCTGGATGCATGGCTATATCCAGGCCATGCCCGAGCACGAGTTTGTGCTGTGGGTGATCGGCGCGCATGCTGCCGACCGCGGCAAATTTGTCTACGAGCTGCCCGGCAACGTGGTCGAGGTGCACGAGGTGTTCCTGGACGATGCCCTGCGGCTTTCGGGCGAGCAACATGAAGCCAGTTTTAACGACCGCGAGCGCGAGGCGCTACGCCGCCTGGTGTCGCTCTCCAATCCGGACTGGGACGTGCTGTTCGATATCTTTCAGCGCCGTCGCGTGCATCCGCTCTCGTTTTTGCAGAGCCGAACGTTTATGGACATCTTCCGCGACGTGTGCCTGGCCGAGTACCCCTACACGCCCTTTGCCGATGCATTCCACACCATGCGCTCCATGTTGCTTCCCGTGCTCTACCTGTTGGGCGGCGAGGTGCCGGTGGCCGATGTGTACCACGCCATCTCGACCGGCTACGGTGGCCTGCTCGCCTGCCTGGGCTCAAGCGTTTCCCATGCGCCAGTGCTGCTGACCGAGCACGGCATCTATACCCGCGAGCGCGAGGAAGAGATCATTCGCGCCGATTGGGTGGTGCCGTCGTTTAAGGACCGCTGGATTCGCTTTTTCTACCTGCTTTCTGAGGAGATCTATCGCCGCGCCTTCCGCGTGACCAGTTTGTTCCATAACGCCCGCAAGACCCAGATCGATATGGGCTGCGATGCGGACAAATGCCTGGTTATCCCCAACGGCATCCAGTTCGACCGCTTTAAGGATATTCCCTTAAAGACCGAGGACGGCTGGGTGGACATTGGCGCGGTGGTGCGCCTGGCGCCCATCAAGGATGTCAAGACCATGATTTATGCCTTCTTTGAGCTGCACGAGCGCCTGCCCAAGGTGCGCCTGCACATCATGGGCGGCGTGGACGACGAGGAGTACGGCGCCGAGTGCCACGCGCTGGTCGAAACCCTGGGCGTGCGCGACCTGATCTTTACCGGCCGCGTCAACGTGGTCGAGTACATGGAAAAGCTCGACTTTACCATTTTGACGAGCATCTCCGAGGGCCAGCCGCTTAGCGTGCTGGAGTCGCTTGCAGCGCGCCGTCCCTGCGTGACGACCGAGGTGGGCTGCTGCCGTGAGCTGCTCGAAGGCGCCCCGGGTGACGACTTTGGCGTGGCGGGTTTTGTGACGCCGCCCATGTATCGCAAGGGCTTGGCCGATGCCATGGAGCGCATGTGCGTGAGCCGCGCCCGTCGCATTGAGATGGGGGAGCGCGGCCAGCGTCGCGTTGCCACGTACTTCTTGCACGAGCAGATGCTCGCCAACTATCGCACCCTGTATGACGAGACGGCGCAAGCGTTTGACCTGCCCAGAGAGGGGGAGTAGCCGGTGGCCGGAATTGGTTTTGAGCTCAAGCGCCTGTTTAGGCGCAAGGGCCTGTTTGCCACGATGCGCGCTTACGGCTACGCCGGCATTGTGTGCACGGGTCCCATGCTGTTGGGCGTGCTACTCCAGGTGGGTATCTTGGTGCTGTGCGGTCTGTGGGGTGTGGGCCGTGCCAACCAGGATCTGCTGGTGTGTATGGTGACCTACACACTGCTGGCCTCGCTTTTGCTCACGAGTTTTTTCTCTATGCCGGTCACGCGCTTTTTGGCCGATATGCTGTTTGCCGAGCGCGAGGACGAGATTCTGCCTTCGTTTTGGGGCTCCAACGCTATCATGCTCGTTGCGGGCACGGTGCTCTACGGTGTCTTTCTGCTGTTCTCGGGCGTCACACTGCTGCAGGGTCTGCTGTGCCTGTGGCTGTTCAACATTATGATTGTCAACTGGAACGGCATGAGCTACCTCACGGCCATCAAGGATTACCGTGGCATTCTGTGCAGCTTTGCCGCCGCCATTGGCGTGGCGTGCTTGTGCGCCCTGGCCGCGCTGGCACTGGGGCTGCCGCCGGTCGAGGGCCTGTTGGCGTCAATTGCCC
>CAUHIY010000092.1:0-7179 GCA_959606405.1 uncultured Collinsella sp.
CATCGCCAACGCTATCGGCCGCAACGATCAGAACATGGTCAAACGCGCCGTCCATACCTCGATTTTAATGGCGCTCGTGGGCTTTGTCGTCATCGCACTGGGCGAGATCTTTGCCGAGCCCATGCTCGCTGCGCTCAACGTGCCTGCCGAGACCATGCCGCTCGCTTCGCTCTACCTGCGCGTCTTTTTGCTCAGCATGCCCTCGATCTTGCTCTACAACTTTGAGGCCGCGATCTTCCGCTCCGTCGGCATCACCCGCATGCCTCTGCAGGCACTTGCCGTGTCCACCGTCCTCAACATTGGCCTGGACCTCATCTTTGTCCCCGTACTCCACTGGGGCGTCGCGGGCGTCGCCATCGCCACCGCCATCGCCTACACCGTCAGCGCCGCTACGCTCTTTATCCGCCTGCTCAAGACCGACTCCGTCGTCCGCGTCACCCCACGCGACTTAGGCTTAGACCCCGTCGCCCTCAGGCGCATCGTCAAGATCGGCCTGCCCGCCGGCATCCAGAGCGCCGTCTTTGCCGTCGCCAACATCATCATCCAGTCCGCCATCAACAGCTTGGGCACCGAGGTCATGGCGGCATCGAGCGCCGCCATGAGCCTGGAGTACGTGTGCTACAACCTGCTCAACAGCTTTAGCCAGGCTTGCACCACCTTTGTGGGGCAAAACCACGGTGCCCGCCAGATCGACCGTTGCACCAAGACCCTTAAGGTCTGCCTGGTCGAAGGTGGCATCGTCGCGCTCACTACCATCGTTATCATCGTCGGTCTGGGGCGCGAGATCCTAGCGCTGTTTAATAGCGACCCCAACATCGTCTCGATCGGCTATATCCGCGTGTGCTCGATCTTCCCGGCATACGCCTTTAGCATGTTTTACGAAAACATGTCCGGCTACCTGCGCGGCTTTGGCATCTCGCTCATGCCCGCCCTCATCACCATGATCTGCGTCTGCGGCATTCGCTTCTATTGGGTATTCTGCGTGTTCCCGCACTTCCGTACCTTTGCGAACATCATGATGGTCTACCCCATCAGCCTGGGCACCACGGCATTCTTTATGGTCGTGGCGGTATTGCTCTGCCACCCGGCACGCACCTATCGCACCGCCCAAGCCAAAGCGACAGCCCGCTAAACACCGCATTCAACGTCACGCCAGTCATTAATTGACAATATGCGAGCTCATATAGTCGATAAAGCGCCTCGTGGCGATAGGCATGGTGTCCCAGCTGCGCCAGGCTGCCACTACGTCACGCGAGGGAGCGTGCACGATGGGACGCACGCGAATATCGGCCCTCATGCCCTCGACGGTACGGCGATACAGCATACTCACGCCTAGGCCCTCCTCCACCATCGCCATGATGGTGTAGTCGTCGGTCACCTCGCTCGTCACGTGCGGCGACAGCCCATGCGCCGCGAATGCATCGAGCACCAGGCTCTGTTCGCCCTCATCCAGCAGCACAAACGGCTCGGACGCCAGGTCGGCGAGCGTCACCTTTTCCTTTGCCGTCAGCGGATGCGCGGCCGGCAACAGTGCCACCAACTCATCGTGATAGACCACGCGCTTCTCGAGCCCAGCAGTAAATCCGCGTGCCGTAAAGCAAAAATCAACCACGCCATCGTGCACCCACTGGGCATTGCGCGTGTAATCGCCCTGTTTGAGCGTAAAGCGTACACCCGGATGCAGGGCACCAAAGTCGCGGATCACGCGCGGCAACACGGTGCGGCTCACGTTGGTAAACGTTGCGATACGAATATCAGTCGAGGAGAGTCCCAGCAATTCCTGGCGCTTGCCCTCAAGCTCGGCCTCGGCAGTTACAATCTGGCGCAGATACGGCAGGTACTGCTTGCCGTCGCGCGTAAGCGAAACGCCCTGCTTGCCGCGCTCGATAAGCGTGGTGCCCAGCTCGCGCTCGAGCGCCTTGACGGCCTGGCTCACCGCACTTTGCGTATAGCCTAGCTCGTCGGCCGCGCCCTTAAGACTGCCGCAATCGACCACCATACATACAATCTGATATCGCGATGCCATCGTGCCTCCACATCGGTGTAGCCGTAAAACGTTTTGCCAGGGCTTTTTCTACCTACATTAGTATTGCTTAATCATACTGAAGATACATTCGCTTTACTACATCAAAATCTGGGAGCAGAATCCTTTTTGCGAAACCGTTCTGTAACAAAAGGAGTCCCATGGATCGCAAAAAAGCAATCGCGCTCTCGTTTTCCGTTCCCGTCGCATGGGGCTTTTCGTACCCCCTCATGAAGATCGGCATGGACAGCATGAACGCCACGAGCATCGTTGCGCTGCGCTGCATCATCGCCTTTGTGGCCTGCCTGCTGCTCTTCCACAAGCACGCGCTGCGCATCAACCGCGACCTCATGGTTCGCGCCGCCATCATCGGCGCCATCATGGCAACCGAGCTCACCTGCATGTGCTTGGGCTCCAGCCTTACCTCCGCCTCCACCGCCGGCTTTTTGCAGAGCCTGACGGTCGTGATCGTGCCGTTTGCCAACGCCGCCCTGCTGCGCCGCGCCCCCGAGCGCAAAGTTCTCGTCGGCACCGCCATCGTCACCTGTGGCATGCTGCTGCTCTCGGGCGCCGACTTCACCAGCCTGAACCCGGGCGCGCTCATCATGTTGCTCTCGGCCTTTATCTATGCCGGCCATATCATTGTGGCGAAGCGCTTTGTCGAAGATGTCGACCCGCTGGCCCTGGGCGTTTGGCAGCTTGGCTTCGGCGGCTTATTCTCGGGTATCGCCGCATTCACCTTTGGCGGTTTCACGCTTCCCGGCACGCCGGGCGAGGTCGTGGTCGTCGTCGCACTCGCGCTCATCTGCTCTGCCTACGGCTTTATCACCCAAACGCTCGTGCAGCCCCACGTGCCCGCCGAGACCACAGGCTTTGCCTTCTCGCTCGAGCCGGTCTGCTCCGCTGTCTTCTCGTTCTTCCTGGTCGGCGAGGTCCTGAGCCCCATCGCCTTCTTTGGCGCCGCCCTCATCCTCACCGGCGTCATGGTGGCAACCGTCGAGCTCCCGCGTCTTCGTGCACACGGGCACGCTCGCATGGCAGGAGCGCCCGAGCGCGTCTCGTAGACCCCACTCCTTATACAGCCGCGGCATAAAGGCAACCGGTGCGCCTTTATAATAGATGCCAACAGAGCATCTGACGTAAAGGAGCCCCATGGACGCCGCGACCCGCGACCGCAACATAGCAACTTGGTTGGGCGATGCGCCGCAGCCGGTACGCGACACAACGAACCAGCTGCTCGAGCGCATCGCCCTTTTGCGTGCCGAGCAGACCATCTACCCGGCACAAGACGACATCCTCAATGCCCTCGCCTACACGCCGGCCGACCAGGTCAAGGTTGTCATCTTGGGTCAGGACCCCTATCACGGACCCAACCAGGCCATGGGGCTGTCGTTCTCGGTCCCCGCGTCGCAAACCAAGTTACCGCCGAGCCTGCGCAACATCTATAAGGAACTCAACGCCGATCTGGGCTGCCCCATTCCCGCCACGGGAGACCTAACCCCATGGGCACAGCAGGGCGTCTTGCTCCTCAACACTACGCTCACCGTGCGTGAGCATGCCGCGAATTCGCACGCCAAGCTGGGCTGGAGCACACTCACCGACTACGTTATCGAACGCTGCTGCCAGCTGCCCCAGCCGGTCGTCTTTTTGGCATGGGGACGCTTTGCCCAGCAAATGGTTGAGGGCAAGCTCGACGCGATCGGCGCGGGCAAGGCAACCGGCAAGTTCTGCCTGGCCTCTACGCACCCCTCGCCGCTTTCGGCCAACCGTGCCACGGCAGAACTCCCCGCCTTTATGGGGTCGCGCCCCTTCTCGGCAGCTGATCGGCTACTCGAACAGCACGGCTCGACCCCCGTCAACTGGACTTGCCTCGGCTAAAAACCGATACATCAAAAACGCGCCCGACGGCTTTCCATCGGGCGCGTTTCCTATTCGGGCCAAATAAATTGTGTGCGGCCGGCCTCGCCGCCATCGATCAGCAGGCTCTGCCCGGTCATAAACCGGTTGGTCACGCCCACAAAGTAGATCCACTCGGCGATCTCTTGGGCGGTGGCCCAGCGTTTAAGCGGCGTGAGCTCCATAATCTGGTTCCACAGGTGCTCGTCTTCCATCACGCAACGGTTGAGCGGCGTGATAACGCCGCCCGGGTCCACACTGTTGGCGATGGCCTGCGGTGCCAGGCGGTTTGCAAGGTTCTTGGTGTAGGCGATAACGCCGCCCTTGCTGGCGGCATAGGCGGGAAACTCCGATCCCGTATGTCCGCTCGCGGACCCCACATTGACCACGGATTTGATAGTCGGCGCCGGCTTGGCGGCAAGCCCCTCTCCCACAAAGGCGTAGCGCTCGGTCACGTTGATGGTGCCACACAGGTTGGCGGCGATATCGTCGGCCGAATCCTGCGCACCGGCAACGTTTACGATTACCTGGGGTTCAAGGTCGTCTGGAAACAAGTCCGGTTCGCGGACATCAACGATCAGATGGCGGTAGCGCTCGTGCTCGACCGCCGTCGGCAGCAGGTCAAAGCCCACGACCTCGTGGCCCTCGTCCAAAAAGCGCTGCACGCACGCGGCTCCGATACCGCCCGAAGCGCCCGTGATCAAAACCCGCATACTTGCTCCTTAGGCGGTTGCGTGGCGCTCGAGGTACTCGGCGCCCACATTCTCACGCTCCCAGCCACGCACGACCTTGTAGCCCACGGGGCTCAGGAAGACCTCGCACAGCAGCTCGGCAACAGCGCCGGTCAGCGAGCACATAAGGACCTGCACCCAGGTCCAACCAAAGAACGTGTGGCTCACCACAATGGCAAAGACCAAGTTGTCGATAAACTGGCCAACACCCGTGGACACATAAGAGCGGAAGGCAAAGCTCGCAAAGTTATTCTTTTTGAGCATACGACCGAGCGACTGGTTGAGTGTGGAGTTAACCACGGCAGAAACGAGCATTGCCAGCGAAGAGCCCAGCACCACGTACCAGGTGCCGCCGATGGTGGCGTTAAGGGCGGTGTTGACCTCGATCATACCCGTGTCGTAGTAGGCGCCCCACATGCCGGGCGTGAGCGAGCATGCCCAAAAGCACAGACTCACGGCCAGATTGACCAGCAGCGCGAGGATAGAGATTTTGATGGATGCCTTGGCGCCAAAGCGCTTGCAGATCATGTCCTGGCACAAAAACGAAACCCAGCTCACCACAAAGCCGCAATCGAGTGCCAGATACGGCAGGCTGATAAGCTCTTTGTTGGCCAGCAGGTTCATCATGATGACACTCACGAAAAACAGCGAAACCGTTGCCGCGGGAATGCTCCGCAACAGGACCTTGTAGTCCTCCATGACCTTCTTGATCATTATGTACTCCTTTGGTTTTAGGTTTAACGAGCAGGATATCGGACCCGAACTGCTCGGACGTCACGGGCTTGAGACGACGATGGGTATAATAGCCGCTCACACGGCATCAGGCAAGCAAACGACGCGGCAGCCCCACAGGGCCACCGCGCCGATGCATTAAAAGGCTACGTTGCCAAACTCCGACAGGATAAGATCGGGGTTGTGATCGGTTGCCCAATCCACGTTCCACGGGCTCGTGAACAGCAGCAGCTTACCGCCGCGCATGTCCTCGACGCGCAGCGTGTCACGCGTGAGCGAAAGGCCCGGGATATCAATGGTATCGGGGTCGTTCTGAATCCAGCGGATGTCCGTATAGGGCAGCGGCTGGCGACGGACCTCAACACGATACTCGGCCTTGAGGCGGCGCTCGAGTACCTCAAACTGCAGCACACCGACCACGCCCACGATGACGCTCTCCATGCCGGCACCCAGCTCGCGGAAGATCTGGATGGCACCCTCCTGGGCAAGCTCCTCCATACCCTTGACGAACTGCTTGCGCTTGAGCGTGTCGACCTGCGTAATGCGAGCGAACATCTCGGGGGCAAACGTCGGGATCTGCGGATACTGCACGTGGCGCTTGCCGGAGCACACGGTGTCACCGATGCTAAAGATACCCGGATCGAACAGGCCCACGATATCGCCCGCGTACGCCTCGTCCACGATGGCGCGGTCATCGGCCATCATCGACGTGCCCGTGGCAAGCTTGAGCTTGCGGTTGCCCTGCACGTGGAAGGCGTCCATGCCACGCTCGAACTTGCCCGAGCAAATGCGCACAAAGGCGATGCGGTCGCGGTGGTTCTTGTCCATATTGGCCTGGATCTTAAACACAAAGCCGCTAAAGTCATCGCGGCAGGGATCGACCGGTTCGCTGGTGAGCGTATCGGTATAGGCGCGCGGCGTCGGGGCCAGACGCAGGAACTCCTTGAGGAAGGGCTCCACGCCAAAGTTGGTGAGCGCCGAGCCAAAGAACGCCGGGCTCAGCTTGCCGCAGGCCACGGCATCCAAGTCGAGCTCGTCGCCGGCGCCATCGAGCAGCTCGATGTCGTCCATCAGGTTCTTATGGTTCTCTTCGCCAATAAGCTCGTCCATGGAAGGATCGCCCAGCTCGGCCTCGACCTCGGCGACCTTCTTGGTGGCGTTGGCGTGGCCGTCGCCCTCAAAGGCAATGACGCGACGGGTCTGACGGTCGAACACGCCGCGGAAGTTGCGGCCGCTGCCGATCGGCCAGTTCATGGGATACGTATTGATACCCAGGACGTTCTCGATCTCTTCCATGAGCTCAAACGGATCGCGAGCCTCGTGGTCGAGCTTATTCACAAAGGTGAAGATGGGAATGTGACGCAGCGTACAGACCTTAAAGAGCTTTTTGGTCTGGGCCTCGACGCCCTTGGCGCCGTCGATGACCATGACTGCGGCGTCGGCGGCCATAAGGGTACGGTAGGTATCCTCCGAGAAGTCCTGGTGGCCGGGGGTATCGAGGATGTTGACGCAGGCGCCATTATAGGTGAACTGCAGCACCGAGGAGGTAACGGAAATGCCGCGCTCCTTCTCGATGTCCATCCAGTCCGAGACGGCGTGCTTGGCCGAGCTCTTGCCCTTGACCGAACCGGCAGTCTGGATGCTGCCGGTATAGAGCAGCAGCTTCTCGGTAAGCGTGGTCTTACCGGCGTCCGGGTGGCTGATGATCGCGAATGTGCGGCGCGACGAGATTTCATCCGACAGGCTTGCCATGCGGATCCTTTCTTGCATTGAGTGCATTACGTCGATGTAACCGCA
>CAUHIY010000093.1:0-7108 GCA_959606405.1 uncultured Collinsella sp.
CACTTAATGTGCTTTCCGTCTTGCGCAGGACTGTAGAGCAGCAAACTTAAAACCTGGGCCGCCCGATCCGGGAATCCTCCCAAGCGCACAGGAGGGGATTCCTTTTGTGTAGGCTTTGCGGAAATGTACCATTTTTTGGATACGCCCGGCGGCGTGGTCTGTTGACGGCACAGCTAACGCCACGTATCCTATCGAACTGCGTGTTTCGTAGGGGGATGCTGACCCCTCGATTCAAGCCGTTGCACTTTACAGAAAGCTGGAATCATTCGAGAAGGAGTACGCTTTGCCTACTATTAACCAGCTGGTTCGCCAGGGCCGTCGTTCCGTGCCCAAGAAGTCCAAGAACGCTGCTCTGCAGCACAACTCCCAGAAGCGCGGCGTGTGCACCCGCGTCTTCACCACGAGCCCCAAGAAGCCGAACTCGGCTCTTCGTAAGGTTGCCCGTGTTCGCCTTGTCAACGGCATCGAAGTTACTGCTTACATCCCGGGTGAGGGCCACAACCTGCAGGAGCACTCCATCGTGCTCGTCCGCGGCGGTCGTGTCCGTGACCTCCCTGGTGTCCGTTATCACGTCATCCGTGGCGCCTACGACGCTGCTCCGGTCCAGAACCGTATGCAGGCCCGTTCCAAGTACGGTGCTAAGCGCCCCAAGGCCAAATAAGCCAGATAACGTTTTGATACTTTCGCCGTGTGCCGCCTAAGCGCCGCACGGTAGACACTTAAGGAGATTTCACATGCCGCGTCGTGCAGCAGCTAATCGTCGTGAGGTTCAGCCTGACGCCGTTTACAACAACCGCCTGGTGACTCAGCTCATCAACAAGGTCCTTCTTGACGGCAAGAAGGCCACCGCTGAGCGCATCGTTTACACCGCTTTCGAGATCGTTGCCGAGAAGTCCGAGGGTGGCGACGCTCTCGCTACCTTCAAGAAGGCTATGGACAACGTCAAGCCCACGCTCGAGGTTAAGCCCAAGCGTGTCGGTGGCGCTACCTATCAGGTCCCGATGGAGGTCAACTCCCGTCGTTCCACCGCTCTGGGTATCCGCTGGATCGTCAACTTCTCCCGCGCTCGCAAGGAGAAGACCATGGCCGAGCGTCTCGCCAACGAGATCCTCGACGCCTCCAACGGCCTGGGCGCTTCCGTCAAGAAGCGTGAGGACGTCTTCAAGATGGCCGAGGCCAACCGCGCGTTCTCTCACTATCGTTGGTAAGTTAAGGTAAGGAACTAACATGGCTAAGCCTAAGTACAAGCTTTCCGATACCCGTAACATCGGCATCATGGCCCACATCGATGCCGGTAAGACCACCACGACCGAGCGTATTCTTTACTACACCGGTAAGACCCACAAGATCGGTGAGGTCCATGAGGGCGCTGCCACCATGGACTGGATGGTTCAGGAGCAGGAGCGCGGCGTAACCATTACCTCCGCTGCTACCACGTGCTTCTGGAACAAGGACGGTAAGGACTACCGCATCCAGATCATCGACACCCCGGGCCACGTTGACTTCACCGCCGAGGTCGAGCGCTGCCTGCGCGTCCTCGATGGCGCTGTCGCCGTCTTCGACGCCGTTGCCGGCGTTCAGCCCCAGTCTGAGACCGTTTGGCGTCAGGCTTCTACCTTCAACGTCCCCCGCATCGCCTTCATCAACAAGTATGACCGCGTGGGCGCTGACTTCTTCAACGCTATCGAGACCATGAAGGATCGTCTCGACGCTAACGCCGTGGCCGCTCAGGTCCCGATGGGCGCCGAGGACAACTTCTGGGGCGTCATCGACCTGGTCACCATGACTGCATGGGACTTCAAGGCCGACGAGAAGGGCATGACCTACCCCGAGCCGATGGACGAGATCCCGGCTGAGTTTGCCGACATCGCTGCCACCAAGCGCGAGGAGCTCCTCGACGCTGCTGCCAGCTTTGACGACGAGCTCATGGAGAAGATTCTCATGGAGGAGGACTTCACCGTCGAGGAGCTCAAGGCTGCTCTGCGCAAGGGCGTTCTGGCCAACGAGCTCAACCTCGTCTTCGTGGGTTCCGCCTACAAGAACAAGGGCGTTCAGGAGCTGCTCGACGCTGTCGTCGACTACCTGCCCAGCCCGCTCGACGTCGAGGCCGTCACCGGTACCGATCCGGACACCGGCGAGGAGATTCAGCGTCATCCTTCCTTCGACGAGCCCTTCTCCGGCCTGGTCTTCAAGATCATGACCGACCCGTTCGTCGGTAAGCTCACCTATGTCCGCGTTTACTCCGGCCGCGCCGAGTCCGGCTCCTACGTGGTCAACGCTTCCAACGGTCAGCGCGAGCGCCTCGGCCGCATCCTCGAGATGAACGCTGCCGAGCGTATCGACCGTGACGACGCTGCCGCTGGCGACATCGTCGCTTGCGTCGGCTTCAAGAACTCCACCACCGGTGACACCCTGTGCGCCGAGGGCAAGGAGATCGTCCTCGAGAAGATCGAGTTCGCTAAGCCCGTTATCGACGTTGCCATCGAGCCCAAGACCAAGGCCGAGCAGGACAAGATGTCCCTGGCTCTGACCAAGCTCGCCGAAGAGGACCCGACCTTCCAGGTGTCCACCAACCACGAGACCGGCCAGACCATCATCGCCGGCATGGGCGAGCTGCACCTCGAGATCATCGTCGACCGTCTGCTCCGCGAGTTCAAGGTTGACGCTAACGTTGGTAAGCCCCAGGTTGCCTACCGCGAGACCGCTGGTCACGACGTCGAGAAGGCTGAGGGCAAGTTCGTCCGTCAGTCCGGCGGTCGCGGTCAGTACGGCCACGCCGTCATCAAGCTCGAGAAGATGGAGGAGGGCTTCGGCTACGAGTTCGTCAACGCTATCGTCGGCGGCGTCGTGCCCAAGGAGTACATCCCGTCCATCGACAAGGGCATCCAGGAGGCCCTGAACACCGGTGTTATCGCCGGCTTCCCGGTCCTCGACGTTAAGGTCACCCTGTTCGACGGTTCTTACCACGAGGTCGACTCCTCCGAGGCCGCCTTCAAGATCGCCGGTTCCATGGCTATCAAGGACGCCCTCAAGAAGTCCGATCCGCAGCTGCTCGAGCCGATCATGGCTGTCGAGGTCGAGACCCCTGAGCAGTACATGGGCGACGTTATGGGCAACCTCTCCGGTCGCCGCGGCAAGATCGAGGGCATGGAGGATCGCAAGAACAGCAAGCTCATCCGTGCCAAGGTGCCGCTGGGCGAGATGTTCGGTTACGCTACCGACCTTCGCTCCCAGACCCAGGGCCGTGCATCCTACACGATGCAGTTCGACTCTTATGAGCCCGCGCCCAAGTCCATCGTGGACGAGGTCATGAGCAAGAACGCCTAAGTTCGAGCTCCCTGTTACGTAATCCGCGAGAACATCTCTCGCACTCTTTGGAGGTTTAAGTTGGCTACCCAGAAGATCCGCATTCGCCTCAAGGGCTATGATCACGAGGTCGTCGATCAGTCCGCGAAGCTCATCGTCGAGACCGCTCAGAAGACCGGCGCTCGCGTTTCCGGTCCTGTCCCCCTGCCCACCGAGCGCAACCTGTACACGGTTATCCGCTCGCCGCACGTGAACAAGGACTCCCGTGAGCAGTTCGAGATGCGCACCCACAAGCGCCTCATCGACATCCTCGACCCCACCTCGGGCACCGTTGATTCGCTCATGCGTCTCGACCTCCCCGCTGGCGTCGACATCGACATCAAGCTCTAAGCGATATCGCTCATAGCTCAAAGGGCCCCGCTGCCGCTACGGCAGCGGGGCCCTTTTGTTTTGAATGATGGTTTGGACTGTGGGGTAATGCTGCCGAGTAGGTGGTTGCGGCGCCCTATTCGCTCAAGGGACGCAGCGATGCCTCCTCAAAATGGAAGGATCGAAAGCCGTCTTCCGTTTCGATGCACGCGCGACCAAAGCCATCGACCGTTTGAAAGATGCCACGCGCCAGCTCGTCCCCAGCGGGGGAGCGGGCGATAACGTGCTCCCCGATCCAATTGAGGTGAGCGATATATTCATCGTGGACGGGCGCGAGCGGACCGGCGTCTTCTTCCTTGGCGGTGAGGCGCTCTGCCCAGGCATCTACAGCGTCTATAACTGCGTGATAGACCTCATCGAGGAGCATGTCGACGGCGGGAACGTTCTCATTGAGATCCGAGAGGCCAATTGCCGCCAGGCCGCCATCGGGCACCTCTTGGGGCGTGTAGTTTACGTTGACGCCAATGCCGCAGACGGCGAAAGGTTTGCCTTCGTTATCGCGTGCGGCCTCGACCAGAATGCCGCCGAGCTTGCGTTCTCGCGCGACCAGGTCGTTGGGCCATTTGAGGCCAATCTCGTTTGCAAGACCCTGCTTTTCGAGCGCCTCGAGCACCGCTAAGCCGCTGATGGCGGCAAGACCAGAGTACTTTGCAGGATTAACGCATGGACGCAGGACAATCGAAAGCAATAGGTTGCCGGCGGTTGAATCCCACTTGTGGCCGCGCCGGCCGCGTCCTGCCGTCTGAGTCCGGGCGGCAAGTCCCGTGCCGTGCGGCTCTCCCTGTTTTCCTGCTTCGAGCAGGTCATCGTTGGTCGATCCGGTTACGTCGACTATCGTTAAACGAGAATCCATAACAGCTGCTACCTCCTAACTTAATAAGGCAATCGCGCAATGGTGTCGAGAGATAGACACAATGTGAAGCCTTTGTCGCATTTGGACAATTTAATGTTAACACGTCAACAACGACTAAAATGCGCTATCCTCTCTTGGTCGATGTAAACACGTCAACAACTCAAAGGAGGTTAGTGATGGGTTTCACGATTCTTGGAACAGGCTCGGCGCTTCCTGAGCGCAGTGTTTCCAATGACGAGCTATCTGAGTTCCTCGATACCTCGGATGAGTGGATTTTTACCCGCACCGGTATCAAGAGCCGCCACGTCTGCACCACCGAGTCACTCGACGACCTTGCCGTAGCGGCGAGCGAGCGGGCACTCCAGGTGTCCGGAATCGACGCGAGCCAGCTGGATCTAATCGTCTGCTCGACGACAACGGGTGACCACCTTGTTCCCGCCGAGGCGTGTGCCGTAGCCGAGCGTCTGGGCGCGACGTGCCCTGCCTTCGATGTCTCGGCGGCTTGTGCCGGCTTCGTGTTTGCGCTCGATGTCGCCGAGGGCTATATCGCCCGCGGCCGTGCCGAGCGCGTGCTTGTCGTTGCTGCCGAGCAGATGACGCGCACGCTCGACTGGACCGACCGCGCCACCTGCGTGCTCTTTGGCGATGGGGCAGGCGCCGCAGTGATTGGAGCTGGGGGAGACAACCCCCTTGCCGTTGAGCTTTCGACGGCGCCCGACGTCGAGACGTTGCGCGTACCCGGTCTGGTCGGCACCTCGCCGTTTAAGGCCTCTGCAGATAGCGAGAGCGTGCTGTCCATGAATGGCCGCCGCGTGTTCAAGTTCGGCGTCAACGCCATCTGCGACACGGTCCATAAGCTTGCGGGCGATGCGGGCATTTCGGTCGAAGACATCGACCATTTTGTATTCCATCAGGCTAACGAACGAATCCTGAGTCAGGCGGTCAAGCGCCTCGGCGTGCCAGACGAGCGCGTGGTTCGAACGCTGCGCGAGATCGGCAACATTTCGAGCGCATGCATTCCGCTTGCCCTCGACCGGCTGGCAAACGCCGGTGCACTTCACACAGGCGACACCATCGCCTTGGTTGGATTTGGCGCCGGTCTGGATATAGGTGGCTATCTGCTTCGTTGGAAGTAGTCGCACATAGGAAATAAAAACGCCCTAGGGCACAACCAAAGGAGAACTACCATGGCAGATCAGAAGACCTTCGAGCGCGTTTGCGACGTTATCCGCGAGACCGCCGGTCTTGACGATGTCGAGATGAAGCCCGAGTCCACGCTCGAGGAGATTGGTCTCGACAGCCTGGGCACCGTCGAGATCCTCGTCGCCGTCGAGGACGAGTTTGGCATCCAGCTCGATACCGAGGAGAACCCCAAGACGGTCGGCGAGTTCGCCGATACGGTCGAGGCGGCATTGGAGAAGTAGAGATGCTCAAGACTCCTCTCTGCGATCTGCTCGGCATCGAAAAGCCCGTGTTCCAGGGCGGTATGGCCTGGATTGCCGATGCCTCGCTGGCGTCCGCAGTGTCCGAGGCGGGTGGCTTAGGCATCATCGCGGCCATGAACGCCGACGCCAACTGGCTTCGCGACCAGATTCATGAGCTGCGCGCCAAGACGGATAAGCCCTTTGGCGTCAACGTCATGCTCATGAGCCCGTTTGCCGACGAGGTCGCGCAGGTCGTGATTGACGAGCGAGTGCCGGTCGTCGTGACGGGCGCCGGCAATCCCGCCAAGTACATGAAGGCGTGGAACGAGGCGGGCATCAAGGTCGTCCCGGTCGTTGCCTCGGTGGCGCTGGCGCGCCTCGTGGCACGTCGTGGAGCCACGGCGGTTGTTGCCGAGGGTACCGAATCGGGCGGCCATATTGGCGAGACCTCGACGATGGCACTGGTGCCGCAGGTCGTCGATGCGGTCGACATTCCCGTTGTGGCCGCTGGCGGTATTGCCGACGGCCGCGGCGTGGCGGCCGCCTTTATGCTGGGCGCCGCCGGCGTGCAGGTGGGTACGCGCTTTCTGATCGCAGACGAGTGCACCGTATCGGAGCAGTACAAGGAGATGGTCTTGAAGGCCAACGACACCTCGACGCGTGCGACCGGCCGCTCGACGGGACACCCGGTGCGCGCCCTCAAGAGCCCCTTTACCAACGCCTACGCCAAGAGCGAGGCGGCGGGCGTAAGTGTCGAGGAACTCGGGGCCACGGGCACGGGCGCCCTTCGCAAGGCCGCCAAGGACGGCAATTACGAAGAGGGTTCGTTTTTGTGTGGACAGATTGCCGGCATGGTCAACGAGCGCCAGAGCGCACGTGAAATCGTTGACGACCTGATCGATGGCGCCGAGCGCGTCCTGAAGGGTGCGTCCGCATGGGTAGCGTAGCGTTTCTGTTTGCTGGCCAGGGTGCCCAACACCCCGCGATGGGCGTCGACCTGATCGAGGCATCGCCGGCGGCCGCCGAGGTGTTCGCCATTGTCGACGAGGTGCGCCCGGGGACCAGCGAGCAGTGCCGGAGCGCCTCCAAGGAGGAG
>CAUHIY010000094.1:0-7059 GCA_959606405.1 uncultured Collinsella sp.
TCTCGGAAGGCACGTGCAGACCTTTCGTCATGGCCTCCTACCTTTCTTTCGGGCCTTTCGGCCGAATCTCTCAGCGCCCTTCCATAGCGGACGCTGCTTGCTGACAGCACTAGTTATATCCAAATTCCACCCGCAATTCCACCTCGCCCCCGAACGGTCAACAAAGTGCGATGAACGGTATATCGCATATGATTCCCCCATAATGCACTTCAGCGTTCTAAAGTAGCTTTTCAAAGGTAAATGCTCTTTTTTCTTAAAAACCATTTGCGATTGCGTCTCTAAACTTTTGATTCAGAATTGCATAGCTAAATCGGTTTTATGTATATAAATGACGCTTGTTCGTGTTTCTGTCTGTATTCGATGATATTCAGCTATCTATCATTCTTATTCATACTTACGCATCAGTTGAGTGAGGATATAGACCGCTTGCAGACGAGCGGGGCGTCAGTCCTATGACTTGTCAGCGTAAGAAGTAGGTAAAGATACCGTTCACGCGATACGTCCGTGCCAGCGGTCGACTAAATTGAGACAATAGTGATTTAGAGTTAGGCTACCGTCCTCTACGGGGACTGAACGGACAGATGCATATGTCGAGCAAAATCGAAAAGAAGCAAGCCGCTGCAAAGCTGCGCAAGCCGCCGCGCGACTTCTCGTACACGCAAAACCGAGAGCTTAGCTGGCTGCGCTTTAACAACCGCGTGCTTGACGAAGCCTTCGATGAGACCGTTCCGCTGTTCGAACGTCTAAAGTTCGTGTCGATTTTCGAGTCTAACCTCGACGAGTTTCTCATGGTGCGCGTGGGCGGCCTGTCCGATCTGGCAGAGCTCAAAAAACAGCCTGTCGACAACAAGAGCAATATGACCGCCTCCGAACAGGTCGATGCTGTCATGGCCGAGCTGCCCGGGCTCCTTACCCGCTGGGAGTCCATCTTTAAGAGCATCGAGGGCAAGCTCGACACTCTGGGCGTTCACCGCGCCCGCATCGATTCGCTTACGCCCGAGGAGCGCACCTTTGTAACCCGCTACTTCCAGGCCTACGTGTCGCCGGTTATCTCACCATTGGTCATTGACCCGCGCCACCCCTTCCCCAACCTGCGCAACGGCGCGCTCTATCTGGCTTGCGGCCTAGACGGCGTCACTGACGAGGAGAGCCTGCTGGGCCTTATCGAGATTCCTGCCTCGATGAACCGCGTGGTCGAGATCCCCTCGCCCACCGGCACCTACTCCTACATCTTGCTCGAGGACGTCATCCTCGCCTGCCTGGACAGTTGCTTTGGCTCCTACAAGCCACTCGACCGCGCGCTCATCCGAGTCACCCGCAACGCCGATATCGACCCGGACGGCGAGGGCGTCGAAGAGGAAGAGGACTACCGCCAGCACATGAAGCGCATCCTCAAGAAGCGTCTGCGCCTGCAGCCGGTGGTGCTCGCCGTATCGGGCTCACTCGAGAAGCCAACGCTCAAGACCATCCGCAAAGCGCTCGAGCTCTCGCGTCGCTCGGTGTTTACATGCGATATCCCCCTTGACCTGGGCTACGTCTTTGGCATTGAGGGCAAGATTCCCGAACACCTACGCAACGAGCTGCTCTTTACGCCGTTTAAGCCGCAGCCCAACCCCACCATCGATATGGCCCGCTCCATCCGCGAGCAGGTGTTGCAGCACGACAAGCTGCTCTTTTACCCTTACGAGGCCATGAACCCGTTCTTGGACCTGGTGCACGAAGCAGCCTACGACCCCGAGTGCATCTCGCTGCGCATCACGCTCTACCGCGTGGCCAAACAGAGCCGCCTGTGCGAGTCGCTCATCGATGCTGCCGAAAACGGCAAAGAGGTCACGGTACTCATGGAGCTCCGCGCCCGCTTTGACGAGCAGAACAACATCGAGTGGGCCGAGCGTCTGGAAGAGGCCGGCTGCACCGTTATCTACGGCTCCGAGGGCTTTAAGTGCCACTCCAAGATCTGCCAGCTCACCTATCGCGAGGGCATGGCGCTTACCCGTCTGACGCTTTTGGGCACCGGCAACTTTAACGAGAAGACGGCCAAGCTCTACAGTGACTTTATGCTCATGACCGCCCATCCCGGTATCGGCGAGGACGCCAACCTGTTCTTCCGCAACCTGTCGCTGGGCAACCTGCGCGGCGACTACCGATTCCTGGGCGTGGCGCCCGTGGGCCTCAAGCCGCTCATCATGCGCGGTCTGGACCGCGAGATTCAACGCGCCCTTGTCGGCGAGCCCGCCCGCGTGTTCTTTAAGCTCAACTCGCTTACCGACCGCGAGGTCATCGACAAGATTGCCGAGGCATCGTGTGCCGGCGTGCGCGTGGACATGATCATCCGCGGCATCTCGTGCCTCAAGCCGGGTGTTGCCGGCAAGACCGAGAACGTGCACGTTCGCTCCATCGTCGGACGCTTTCTGGAGCATGCGCGCGTCTATGCCTTTGGCGTGGACTCGGACATGATCTACCTGAGCTCGGCAGACATGATGACGCGCAACACCGAACACCGCGTGGAGATCGCCTTCCCCGTGCTCGACCCCACCTGCCGTGCCCTGGTGCACGAGTACATGGGCATGCAGCTGCGCGACAACGTGAAGGCCCGCAGCCTCACGAGCGACGGCACCTGGGTCCCCGTAGAGCGTGCAGAGGGTGAGAAACCCTTCAACTCGCAGGAAGCTCTACTGGAGCGTGCCTATCGCAACGCCGAGGCCGCGCCCGAGCCCGTCATTGAGGCGGAACCTGCCCCCGAGGCCGAGCCGCAGCCAGTAGCACCCAAGGTCCAAGAGGTCCAGGCGACCGTCATTGAGCCCGAGCCTGCACCTGCACCTCGGTCCGAGACGCAGGTCACCAAGCCCGCACCCGAGACGAGCGCCCGTCGCGATAAGCCCGCTGGCAAGACCAAGGCCATCGAGCGCCATCGCCCCGGTCGCGTGCGCATGGGCCTGGGCCTGATCGGCCTGGGTCTTAAGACGCTCATTACCGGCAAGACGAAATAGTCGTTTGTAGAAGCAGTTTGTAGAAGCGCCCCGCATTTGAGGAAAGCCTCAGATGCGGGGCGCTTTTCCCTGCTACCATGGTGCGGACAACAACGCGAATGACAGGCAGGGATATGAAGCTCACCATAGAATCGATGACGTACGGCGCCGACGGGCTGGCGCATGCCGACAACGGCAAGGCCGTATTTGTGCAGGGCGCCGTGGCGGGCGACACCGTCGAGGCCGAGATCGTGCAGGACGGTAAGTCGTTCATGCGCGCCCGCACCACCGAGGTTCTAGAGCCAAGCCCCGATCGCATTCAGCCTCCTTGCCCCTTCGTTGGCATTTGCGGCGGCTGCTCGTGGGGCAACCTCTCGCGCACGGCACAGCTTGCCGCCAAGGAACAAAACCTGCGCTCCACGCTCGAGCGCATCGGCAAGTTCGCTCCTGAGCAGGTCGATGAGTTGGTGCAGCCCATCTGCCACACCAAGGACGACTGGGGCTACCGCAATAAAATCGAGCTCGAACCGACCGTCGTCAACGGTCGCATGCGCCTTGGCATGCACGGTGTCGACCCCAGTAAAATCGTGACCGTCGATACGTGCCCGCTGTTCGATAAGCGCTTCCCGAAGGCGCTCAAATCGGTCGTCGGCGCACTCAACTATCTAAGCGGCAGCCATGACTTGGGGCTCGAACGCGTGGGCATTCGCGCATCGCGCCGCACCAAGGCACTCGAGGTCGCGCTCTGGACGCCCACAGGCTCTTTTCCGCGCTCGCAGGTCTCCCGCGTGCTGGCGGACGCCGCTCACCCCACGAGCATCGTGCGCGTGATGAGCAAGGGCGAAAAGAAGGCCCGCCGTGTCTCCAAGGTCGAAATGCTCGCCGGAGAGGGCTCATGGACCGAGAATATCGCCGAGGGTCAGATGCGCTTGTCTGCCCCGTCTTTTTTCCAGGTCAACACCAAGGGTGCCGAGATTTTGATCGATCTTGTCATGGAAGCGCTCGACCCGCAGGAAGACGAGCTTGCCGTGGACCTGTACTGCGGTGCCGGCACCTTTACCCTGCCGCTCGCCCGCCGCTGCGACTTTGTTGCCGCCGTCGAGGCCTACGGTCCGGCCGTGCGCGACCTGCGCCGTAACCTCGAGATCAACAAACTCGACAACGTCGACGTCATCGGTGGCGATGCCGTGCGCGAGTTCCCCGACCAGGATGCCGACGTCTTGGTGGTCGACCCGCCGCGCGCAGGCCTCGCCCCCGAGGCGATCGACCTTATCGCCAGCACGAGTGCTCGCGATGTCGCCTACGTGAGCTGCGACCCGGCCACCCTGGCGCGCGATCTCAAACGCTTTGTCGAAGAAGGCACCTTCTCCCCCGTCAAGATCACGCCAGTCGACCTGTTCCCGCAAACCTTCCACTGCGAGACCGTCGTCCACCTTAGGCGCAACTAGCCACTTAATCATTGCTCAGAAAAATCATTAGGAAATCGAGCGTGGCAAGCGGAGGTCTTCGGGGTATAAGACGGCTAATTGTATGCCGCCTTACGAAAGGAACTCTCATGCCCAGCGTTGCCGTTCTCGCCGCCGATGGCTTTGAAACGATTGAATGCCTGACCATGGTCGACGTCATGCGTCGCGGCGGCGTGCGCGCCACGCTCGTCTCGATCATGCCCACGCGTGAGGTCGTAAGCTCGCTGCAGATTCCCGTGACCTGCGATGCGCTCTTTGACGAGATCGACTTTGACGAGTACGACTGCGTCGTGCTGCCCGGCGGCCTGCCCGGTGCCACCAACCTGCGCGCCGACCAGCGCGTCTGCGACGTAGTCTGCGATTTCGCCGCGACCAAGCACGTTGCCGCCATCTGCGCCGCCCCGTTTATCCTGGGCGAGCTTGGTCTACTCGAGGGACGCCGCGCCACGTGCTTCCCCGGCTTTGAGAAGAGCTTCCCCGAGGGCACCTATACCGGCGAGAAAGTCACGCAAGACGGCAATATCATCACTGCCAGTGGCATGGCACAGTCACTCCCCTTTGCCTTGGAGCTGTTGCGCACGCTCGCCGGCGAAAAGGCCGTCGAGAAGGTCGCCGAGGGCATCCAACTATGATCTTGGCTTCGCAATCGCCGCGCCGCATAGAGCTGATGCGCGAGGCGGGCTATAACATTCGCGTAATTCCCGCAGACATCGATGAAACGCCTTTTGATGGCGAAGCTCCGCTTACGCTCGTCGAGCGCTTGGCGCGTGCTAAAGCTGCTGCCGTCGCCGCCGAGCATGCCGAGCCCAATGAGCTGACCGTCGCGGCCGATACCATCGTCACCTTCGATGGCAAGATTTTGGGTAAGCCGGCAAACGGGGACGAGGCGCGCGCCATGCTCCACGAGCTTTCGGGCCGCACGCACCAGGTGGCAACTGGCGTCTGCATCGTTAAAGCCGGCGACGCTGCAGCTCCGCATGCCGCCGAGAGTCTGTCGTTTGTCGATGTGACCGACGTGACGTTCTATGAGCTTACCGAAGAGCAGATCGAGCACTATGTCGCCTCCGGCGAACCCATGGACAAGGCCGGGGCCTACGGCATCCAGGGCACAGGCGGCCGCATGCTCGTGCACGATATTTCCGGTGACTTCTACAACGTGGTGGGCTTGCCCATCGCCCGCGTCGCACGCGCGATTCAAAAACTCTCGTAATCGCATCTGGCGCCGGGTATCCCCCAGCGCCTACAATTTTGCCGTACCGTACGGATCCCGACCGGGCATAAGGCCCGGCGGAAAACCGATAGGAGAAAATATGGACACACCGCTCGAAGCCATCGATGTTTGCAATGTCGATGGCTTTTGCTTTGGCAACTATACGGACGAGGAGGCTGGCACCGGCTGCACCGTAATCGTGGCGCCCGAGGGTGCCACCGGCGGTGTTGACGTACGCGGCGGCGCTCCCGCTTCGCGCGAGACCGACCTGCTGCGTCCCGAAAACACTGTCGATAAGGTCCACGCTGTCTGCCTTTCGGGCGGATCGGCCTTTGGCCTCGAAGCCGCAAGCGGCGTGGCCCGCGAACTCGAGAGCCGCGGCATCGGCCTTCCCGTCGGCCCCACACAGGTGCCCATCGTGTGCTCGAGCTGCATCTTCGACCTTGCCTTTGGCGACCCCACCGTGCGTCCCGACATTGAGGCCGGTATCGCTGCCGTGCGCGAGGCGCTCGACCACACCCCTGCCACGCTCGAGCAGGGCAACGTGGGCGCCGGCACCGGCGCCACTGTAGGCAAGCTCATGGGACCTGCTACCTGCATGAAGGCCGGCCTTGGAGCTGCCGCCGTGGCACTCGGCCCCGTCAAGGTGGGCGCCGTGGTCTCCGTCAACGCCTGCGGCAACGTCGTCGACCCGGCCACTGGCGAGTGGGTGGCCGGCATGCGCGCCGCAGCCGATAGCGACCAGATCGTCGACATGGAGCTCGCCGCCCTTGCCGCCGCCGGCTCCATGCAGATGCCGCTCGACCGCACCAACACCACCATCAGCTGCATCGTCACCAACGTGGAGCTCACTAAGGCCCAGGCCACCAAGGTCTCTCAGATGGCCGCGGACGCCTACGCGCACGCCATCCGCCCCACACACACCACCAACGACGGCGACACCATCTACACCCTCGCCAGCGCCAAACTGGGCGCCCAGGCAAGCGCCGCCGTTCCCCTAGACCAGCTGGGCATGCTCGCCATAAGAGCCCTGGAAACCGCCATCGTAAACGGAGCCAAAACCGCCAAAACCTCCCACGGCATCCCCGGCGCCGCGAAGTAAACTAGCTCGTCCGGTTGTCCGATGGGTCTTGGTTATGTTTGCTGCTCTACAGTCCTGGCTCGCACGAAGAGCACATTAAGTGCTCTTCGGCTCGTGCGGAACTCGCGACAAACATAACCAAGACCCACCGGACAACCTACTCAACAAGATCCCTTTCAGCCCAGGCCCCTGTGTACCGCGCGTCTAAGATCTTCAAATTCAGCTGCCTGACAATCAATTCTTATGGCAGAGGCCCCTTGGCCTTTAGTTTGATACAAGTTCCGCACGAGCCGGAAAGCACTTAATGTGCTTTCCGTGCGAGCAGGACTGTTC
>CAUHIY010000095.1:0-6983 GCA_959606405.1 uncultured Collinsella sp.
CGACGAGGTGCGCCCGGGGACCAGCGAGCAGTGCCGGAGCGCCTCCAAGGAGGAGCTCTCGCAGACCGAGAACACGCAGCCGTGCGTGTTCGTTCACGACCTGGCAGCGGCTACCGCTCTGCGTGAGCGCGGCGTGGTGCCTGCCGCCTGTGCGGGATTCTCGCTGGGCGAGGTCGCCGCGCTCACCTTTGCGGGGGCATTCGATACGCGAGCGGGCTTTGAGCTCGTGTGCGAGCGCGCGGCGCTGATGGCCGCGGCTGCCGAGCGCCATCCGGGCGGTATGCGCGCCGTCATCAAGCTCGATGCGGAGCAAGTCGAGAACCTGGCAAAACAGGCCGGCGAGGACTGCTGGCCGGTCAACTACAACAGCCCGCAGCAGACGGTTGTTGCCGGAGCGCCCGAGGCGCTGCAGGAGCTCGACGTCCTAGTAAAAGGGGCTGGCGGCCGCGCTATGAAAGTCGCGGTGTCGGGTGCATTCCATAGTCCCTATATGACCGAGGCGACTGAGGGGCTGGCGACGTATATCCAAGCCGGCCACGCGCCGTCTCCGCTGCTGATTCCGGTCATGGCAAACATGACGGCGGCGCCCTATCCGGCGGATCCGCGAGCGGCATCGGATGTCTTGGCCAACCAGGTGAGTCATGCCGTGCGCTGGGTCGACACGCTGCATACTCTGCAGGATCAGGGCATCGACACGTTTATTGAGGTTGGCCCTGGCAAAACGCTGTCCGGCCTGGTCAAGCGTACGCTGAGCGACGTTTGCGTGTATTCGTGCGAAACAGCCGAGCAGGTCGCAGCTATTGCCGACGAGCTCGCATAGTCCACAGGGCTGTAACCCGAAAGGAATGACATGGGCAATTTGAACAACGGCACGCTCGAGCGCAACGACTTACGTCGCGTGGCACTGGTCACGGGCGGCTCGCGTGGTATCGGCCGCGCTTGTGCGGTTGGCCTGGCGGAGGACGGCTTTGATATCGCCGTCGTCTATGCCGGTAGCGTCGATGCGGCGCGCGAGACGTGCGAAGCCTGCGAGGCCGCTGGTGCCACAGCTCGCGCGTATCAATGCGATGTGGCCGACCCCGATGCCGTCAATGCGTGCATTGAGGCCGTGCTCAACGACTTTGGTTCGATTTGGGCGCTCGTCAACAACGCCGGTATCACCCGCGATGGCCTGCTCGTGCGCATGGGCGACGATGCCTTCGACCGCGTGCTCGATGTCAATCTCAAGGGCACGTTCAATGCGACGCGCGCGCTCACCAAGACCTTTATGCGCCAGCGCGGCGGCTGCGTCGTCAACATGAGCTCGGTCGTGGGCCTGATTGGCAATGCCGGGCAAGCCAACTACGCTGCCTCCAAGGCGGGCGTGATCGGCCTGACCAAGGCGGTGGCGCGCGAGCTTGCGCCCCGCGGCGTACGAGTGAACGCGGTCGCCCCCGGGTTTGTCGAGACGGATATGACGGCAAAGCTCTCGGAGAAGGTGCGTGCGGCAACCGAGGAGCAGATTCCCCTTAAGCGTATGGCGCAGCCCGAGGAGGTGGCCGGTGTGGTGCGCTTTTTAGTGAGCGATGCGGCTGCTTACATTACGGGCGAAGTCATACGCGTCGACGGCGGAATGGCGATGTAGAAACCAGAGCCACACAACAGCTTGGATGAGGAGACCATGATGGAACAGAGAGTTGCAATCACCGGCATCGGTGCCGTATCGCCGCTCGGCAACACCGCGCTTGCCACCTGGGCGGCCATGTGCGCCGGCACGTGCGGCATCGGTCCGATCACGCACTTTGATACCGATGCATTTGCCGTCAAGGTGGCGGCCGAGGTCAAGGGTTTTGACGGCAACGACTACTTTGGCAAGCATGACGCCAAGCATCTCGACCCCTGTGTTCAGTTTGCGATGGCGGCGTCGGACGAGGCCATGCACGATGCGGGCTTTGATGTCGAAGGCGCCATCGATCGCGAGCGCTTGGGCGTCTACGTGGGCTCGGGCGTGGGCGGCATGCAGACGCTTGTCGACAACGTCCACACGATTGCCGATCGCGGGCCTCGTCGCGCATCGCCCTACATGATCGCGATGATGATCCCCAACATGGCTTCGGGCAACATCGCGATTCGCCATAAGGCAAAGGGCCCGACCCTGCCCGTGGTGACCGCGTGCGCAACCTCGGCCCATGCGGTGGGTGAGGCGTTCCGCGCCATCAAGCACGGCTATGCCGATGCAATCCTGGCCGGCGGCGCCGAGGCCGCCATTATCCCCGATGCCGTTGCGGGCTTTACGTCCTGCCGCGCATTGACCACCAACCCCGATCCCGCGACGGCTTGTCGCCCGTTCGATGCAGACCGCGACGGCTTTGTGATGGGCGAGGGCGCCTGCGTGCTCGTGCTCGAGGGTATGGAGCACGCACAGGCTCGCGGTGCGCACATTTACGCCGAGGTCGTGGGCTACGGCAACACCGATGACGCCTACCACATCACGAGTCCCGCCCCGGACGCGGCAGGTATCGCCCGTGCGATATCGTTGGCGGTGGCCGAGGGCGACGTTAAGCCTTCCGAGGGCCTCTACATCAACGCCCACGGCACCTCGACCAAGCTCAACGATTCGTCCGAGACTGCGGGCATCAAACGAGCGCTCGGCGAGGACGCGGCGCGCGCCGCACATGTCTCGTCGACCAAGTCGATGACCGGCCACATGATCGGTGCCACGGGCGCCATCGAGGTCATGGCCTGTGCCATGGCGCTCGAGCAGGGTGTGGTGCCGCCGACCATTAACTACCGCACGCCCGATCCCGCCTGCGATCTTGACTACACGCCCAATCGCGCGGTTCGCGCCGACCTTACCTGGGCGCTTTCGACCAATCTGGGCTTTGGCGGACACAATGCCGCCATCGCGCTGCGTAGATATGCAAGGAGCTAGAGCATGGATTCCAAAAGACTTGCTGAGATAGCTGATGTTATGGAGGACCGCGGCCTCACGCGCGTGCGCGTTGAGGAGCCCGATGGCACCGCGGTCGAACTCGAGCGCGCGAGCGCCGCGCGGCCGGTTGCCGTGCCCATGCCTATGCCGGGTGCCGTGACTGCTCCGGCGGTGGCTCCTGTCGCCATGCCTGCCGCCGCACCGGAGCCCGCCGCGCAGGCGCCTGCCGCCGCACCGGAGCCCAAGGGCACCGAGGTGACCGCTCCCATGGTCGGCGTTTTCTATGCTGCCCCGGCGCCGGGCGACGAGCCGTTTGTGCACGTGGGCTCCAAGGTCAAGGCCGGCGAGACCCTCTGCATCATCGAGGCCATGAAGGTTCTCAACGAGGTGACGGCAGAGGCGGATGGCGAGGTACTCGAGATCTGCGTGGCCGACGGCGACCTCGTGGAGTTTGGCAGCTGCCTCATGAGGATCGGATAGGTGATATCCATGAACAAAGAAGAGCTCAAGAAACTGTTGCCGCATCGCGAGCCGATGCTTTTGCTCGACGAAGCCGAGCTGGTGGGCAACGAGGCCCACGGCAAGATCACGATTACGGGCGACGAGTACTTTTTGCAGGGGCATTTTCCGGGAAACCCGGTCGTCCCCGGCGTGATTCAGTGCGAGATGCTCGCCCAGAACTGCTGCGTGCTGCTGATGGGCGATGAGGAAGCTCGCGGTGCGACACCGTTCTACACGAGTCTGGACAAGGTGCGCTTTAAGCGTCCGGTGCGCCCGGGCGACACGGTAGATCTGGTGTGCTCCATCACGCGTGCGCGCGGGCCGTTCCGCTTTGCGACGGGTACTGCGAGCGTCAACGGTGAGGTTTGCTGTCGCGCCGATATGTCTTTTGCACTCATGCACGAAAGTTAAGGAAGGCTTCATGTTCGACAAAGTGCTCATCGCCAACCGCGGCGAGGTCGCGGTCCGTGTTATCCGCGCGTGCCGCGATATGGGCATCAAGACCGTCGCCGTCTACTCCACGGCCGATGCGGACGCGCTGCACGTGCAGCTTGCCGACGAGGCGTATTGCATCGGCGGCCCGCGTCTTGCCGAGAGCTACCTCAACGACGATGCCGTGCTCACCTGTGCCGTAAAGTCGGGAGCTAAGGCAATTCATCCCGGTTATGGCTTCTTTTCCGAGAAGGCGAGCTTCGTGCGCGACTGCGACAAGTATGGCCTGGCGTTTGTCGGTCCTTCGGCCGAGGTGATCGACAGCATGGGCGACAAGGACGCCGCGCGTCGAACGGCTGCCGCGGCGGACGTGCCCATCGTGCCGGGCTGTGATTTGCTCAAAAGCCCCGAGGAGGCAACGGCCGAGGCCGAGCGCATTGGCTGCCCCGTGCTTATTAAGGCGCGTGCAGGTGGTGGCGGTCGCGGCATTCGCAAGGTCGAGCGCGTGGAAGATGCGGCAAAGGCGTTCATCGAGGCGCGTGCCGAGGGGGAAGCCGTTTTTGGCGACGGCGAGTGCTACATGGAGAAGTTCGTCGCGCCGGCGCACCACGTTGAGGTGCAGATTATGGCCGATAAGCAGGGCCATGTGTTTTCGCTCGGCGAGCGTGAGTGCTCGGTGCAGCGCCGCAACCAAAAGCTAATCGAGGAGAGCCCCGCGCCGTGCCTCGACGGACACGACGACATTCGTGCTCGCATGCACAAGGCAGCGCGTGACCTGGCTCGTGCCGTCGGCTACGAAGGAGCCGGTACCATCGAGTTCCTGTATTCGGACGACGGCAATTTCTACTTTATGGAAATGAACACGCGCTTGCAGGTGGAGCATCCGGTTACGGAGTTTGTGACCGATACCGACTTGGTCAAGTGGCAGCTGCGCGTGGCGGCCGGCCAGCCCCTGCCCTTTGAGCAGGAGGACGTACCGGTCCGCAACCACGCCATGGAGTGCCGCATCAATGCCGAAACGCCGGACTTTCTGCCGTCATGCGGAACGGTCACCGCGTTGCGTGTGCCGGGTGGTCCGCGCGTGCGCTGGGATTCCGCCATGTTTACCGGTGCGCAAGTCCCGCCGTACTACGATTCCATGCTCGGCAAGCTCATCGTGTGTGCGCCCACGCGCGACGGCGCCATTCGCAAGATGCGCTCGGCCCTGGGCGAGCTCGTGATTGAGGGCGTGAGCGAAAACAGCGAGCTTCAGCTCGACGTGCTGGCAAACGATGAGTTCTTGTCGGGCATGTACCACACCGATCTGATGGGGCATCTCTATGCTGATGAATAGAAAAGCGAAGACGGTCAACGTCCTCGAGGGGCCGATGACCGAGTCGTGCGCCGAGTTTCCCGCGCGCCACGTATTTATCAAGTGTCCGGAGTGCCGCCGCGTGATCGATGAGGCACGCCTGCACGACAACCTTGAGGTCTGCCCTCGTTGCGGCAAACACTTTCGCGTGAGCGGTCGCGCGCGCATGCGCATGACGGTCGACGAGGGCACGTTTGAGGAATGGGATGCCAATCTGGCGTCGGAGGATTTCCTCTCGTTTCCCGGCTATGCCGACAAGCTCAAGAGCGTGAGCGAGCGTTCGGGCGAGCGCGATGCCGTTGTGTGCGGCAAGGGTAAAATCTGCGGCTGCGATACCGCGCTCTTCTTTATGGATGCCAACTTTATGATGGGCTCGATGGGCTCCGTGGTGGGCGAGAAGATCTGTCGCACATTTGAGCGTGCGACCGAGCTGGGATTGCCAGTTGTCGGCTTTACCGTTTCGGGCGGTGCGCGCATGCAAGAGGGCGTGACATCGCTTATGCAGATGGCCAAGATTTCTGCGGCGGTTAGGCGCCACAGTGAGGCGGGCGGCCTGTATATCACGGTGCTCACCGATCCCACGACCGGAGGCGTAACCGCGAGTTTTGCCATGGAGGGCGACATTATCCTGGCCGAGCCCGATGCCCTGACGGCGTTTGCCGGTCCACGCGTGATCGAGCAGAACATGCACAAGCGCCTGCCCAAAGGATTCCAGCGCTCCGAGTTTTTGCTGGAGCATGGCTTTTGCGATGCCGTTGTTCCGCGTGGCGAGATTGCGCTCACGGTAGGCGAGCTGCTGGCGCTGCACGAAGGGCACGCACCCGGCCTGGGGGCACCGCATGAAATCGTGCATACGGGTCGCCGCGGCAAAAAGCTGGGACACTTGTTCAAGCGCTCGACGGCACCAAAAACCGCGCTCGAGATTGTCAAGCAGACCCGCTCGGCAGATCGAGCCACGGCGGGTGAGATGATCTCGCTGGGCCTCGACGGATTTGTGGAGTTGCACGGCGACCGTTACTTTGGCGACGACGCCGCTGTGGTGGCTGGCATTGGCTGGAAAGACGGACACCCCGTAACGGTCATCGCCATCGAGCGCGGCACCACGACCAAAGAGCGTATGCGCCGCAACTTTGGCATGGCGCATCCCGAGGGCTATCGCAAAGCGCGTCGCCTTATGCGCCAGGCCGAAAAGTTTGGTCGACCGGTTCTGTGCCTGGTCGATACTTCGGGTGCGTTTTGCGGCATCGGTGCCGAGGAGCGCGGCCAGGGCGAGGCGATTGCCCGGAATCTCATGGAGATGAGCGGCCTTAAGACACCGATTGTCTCGGTGGTGACAGGCGAGGGCGGCTCTGGTGGCGCGCTGGCGCTGTCCGTGGCTGATCGCATTTTTATGCTTTCGAGCTCGGCCTATTCGGTCGTGAGCCCCGAGGCCTGTGCGTCGATCCTGTGGAAGGATACCGAGCGCGCGAATGAGGCCGCCGAGGCGCTTAAGCTCACGGCCCCCGATCTGTTGGCGCTCGGCATCATCGACGGCATTGTTGACGATAGGGGCCTGTCGCATGAGGAAATCGCCCGTGCCGTCATGTCCTCGGCATTTGATGCCTTCGATACGCTTGGACGGCTCGACGACGCGACCCTCACAAACCTCCGCTACGAAAAGTACCGCGCAATCGGTCAGTACCGCACGATGTGACAAAGGGACAGCCCACATGTCACATTGGGAAAGGCGCTCCATGTCACAAGTTTCTAACACCTCGTTTACAACGACGGTTTCATCAAACGCCATGG
>CAUHIY010000096.1:0-6746 GCA_959606405.1 uncultured Collinsella sp.
GAGGAGATCAACGCCTGCACCGTCAAGGTGAAGGTCGATGTCGATGGCGAGGATCAGGACTGGCTGTTCCTCTTTAAGAACGAGACCCACAACCACCCGACCGAGATCGAGCCCTTCGGCGGTGCCGCCACCTGCGTGGGCGGCGCTATCCGCGACCCGCTCTCGGGCCGCAGCTATGTGTACCAGGCCATGCGCGTCACCGGCGCCGGCGACCCCACCGTCCCGGTTTCCGAGACGCTCGAGGGCAAGCTGCCGCAGCGCAAGCTCGTGACCACCGCTGCCGCCGGCTACTCCAGCTACGGCAACCAGATCGGCCTTGCCACCGGCCAGGTCAACGAACTCTATCACCCCGGCTACGTGGCCAAGCGCATGGAGGTCGGCGCCGTCGTGGGCGCTACCCCGGCAAACCACGTGCGCCGCGAGTGCCCCGCCCCCACCGACAAGATCATCCTGCTGGGCGGCCGCACCGGCCGCGATGGCATCGGTGGCGCCACCGGCTCCTCCAAGACCCAGAACACCGAGTCCATCGAGACCTCGGGTGCCGAGGTCCAGAAGGGCAACGCCCCGGTCGAGCGCAAGCTGCAGCGCCTGTTCCGCCGCGGCGACGCCTGCCGTCTGATCAAGCGCTGCAACGACTTTGGCGCCGGCGGCGTCTCAGTCGCCGTGGGCGAGCTTGCCGACGGCCTGTACGTGGACCTGGACACCGTGACCAAGAAGTACGACGGCCTGGACGGCACCGAGCTCGCTATCTCCGAGTCCCAGGAGCGCATGGCTTGCGCCGTCGCCGACGGTGACGTCGAGGAGTTCATGGGCTACGCCGCCGAGGAGAACCTGGAGGCGACCGTTATCGCCGAGGTTACCGCCGAGCCGCGCATGCGCATGGCATGGAACGGCGTCGCCATCGTCGATCTGTCCCGCGAGTTCCTCAACTCCAACGGTGCGCCCAAGCACCAGGTCGCCCACGTCTGTGCCCGCAGCGTGTGGCAGCCCAGCTGGGCCGGCACCACGCTCGCCGAGCGCATGACCTCGCTCGTCACCGACCTCAACGTCGCTTCCAACAAGGGCCTTTCCGAGCGCTTCGACTCCACCATCGGCGCCGCGACCGTGCTCATGCCCTTTGGCGGCAAGACGCAGCTCACCCCAAGCTCGGCCATGGTCGCCAAGTTCCCCGTGGACGGCGAGACCACCACGGCGAGCGCCATGGCATGGGGCTTCAACCCCTATCTGATGGAGGCCGACCAGTTTGCGGGCGCCTACCTGTCCGTGGTCGAGTCCATCGCCAAGCTCGTTGCCGCCGGCTTTGAGCACAAGCGCGCCTACCTCTCCTTCCAAGAGTACTTCGAGCGTCTGCGCACCGAGGCCGAGCGCTGGGGCAAGCCCACGGCAGCCGTCCTGGGCGCCCTCATGGCCCAAGTCGACCTGGGTGCCGGCGCCATCGGCGGCAAGGACTCCATGAGCGGTTCGTTTGAGGACGAGACCGGCGAGCTCAACGTTCCGCCGACCCTGATCAGCTTCGCCGTCGCCGTGGGCAAGGCCGCCCGCGCCGTCTCACCCGAGTTCAAGGGCCTCACGCACCGCGTCGTCCGCATCGCCCCCGCCACCTATGGCGAGGACTACCGTCCCGACGCCCAGCAGCTGCTCGCCGCGTTTGACGCCGTCGAGGCGCTCACTGCTACCGGCAACGCCCTGGCCATCTCCACGCCCGGCTACGGCTGCGGCGCCGAGAGCCTCTTTAAGATGTGCGTCGGTAACCAGATCGGTATCGAGCTTGCCGAGGATGTAGACGTGGAGAGCCTCTTCACCCCGCTCTACGGCAGCTTTATCGTCGAGCTCGCCGAGGACGCCGAGCTGCCCGAGGTCGCCGACGGCGTTGTCGTCGAGCCCCTGGGCACCACCGTCGAGGGCTATGTCATCGACACCGGCTCCGAGGTCATCGAGCTCGCCGAGCTCCAGGAGGCCTGGGAGAGCGGCATCGAGGGCGTCTTCACCTACCGCAGCGCCGGCGAGACCCCCGAGGTCGAGACCATCGACTTCCGCGCCAAGGATATCCACGTGTACGGCGGCGCCAAGATCGCCCGCCCGCGCGTGATCATCCCCGTGTTCCCCGGCAACAACTGCGAGTACGACAGCGCCCGCGCCTTCCGTGCCGCCGGTGCCGAGGCCGACACCTTCGTGATCAACAACCTCACGCCCGAGGCCGTCGCCGAGAGCACCCACGAGCTTGCCCGCCGCATCCGTGCAAGCCAGATCGTTATGATCCCCGGCGGCTTCTCGGGCGGCGACGAGCCCGACGGCTCTGCCAAGTTCATCACGGCGTTCTTCCGCGCTCCCGAGGTCACCGAGGCAGTCCGCGACCTGCTCAAGGCCCGCGATGGCCTGATGCTGGGCATCTGCAACGGCTTCCAGGCCCTGATCAAGCTCGGCCTGGTGCCCTACGGCGACATCGTCGACGCCACGCCCGATGCGCCCACGTTGACGTTCAACACCATCGGTCGCCACCAGAGCCGTCTGGTGCGCACCCGCATCTCGTCCAACTTGTCCCCGTGGCTGTCGCAGTGCAGCCTGGACGACCCCTACACCGTCGCCATCAGCCACGGCGAGGGCCGCTTTGTCGCCAATGACGAAGTGCTCGCCCAGCTGATCGCCAACGGCCAGGTCGCCACGCAGTACGTGGGCGAGGACGGCAAGCCCAGCATGGATCTCTCCGTCAACCCCAACGGCTCCGCACTCGCCATCGAGGGCATCACGAGCCCCGACGGCCGTGTCCTGGGCAAGATGGGCCATGCCGAGCGCCGCGGCGACAACCTGTACCGCAACGTGCCCGAGCATGTCCCCGGCGACAAGTTCATGCCGATCTTTGAGAGCGGCGTAGCCTACTTCGCTTAAACCTTTCCCATCGGGTACAATCCCCTCGGGTAACAACACCCGCCACCGGCACGCCCGGTGGCGGGTTCTTTTTTATTTGCGCGTATGGGAGAAGAACATCATGGAAAGCCGCAAGCCGTATCTCGCCACTCTGCCCGGACTCATCCTGGGTTGCCTCGTCTGCTGCGCGCTCTGGGGGTCGGCTTTCCCCTGCATCAAGATCGGTTACGAGCTGTTTGGTATCCCGGCGCACGATAGCGCCTCGCAGCTACTCTTTGCAGGTTTGCGCTTCACACTTGCCGGTATCCTGGTTATCGCCGGTATGAGTGCAGCCCAGCGCCGCCCGCTCGTCCCACAGGCACGCGATATCAAGCCCATCTTTATCTTGTCGCTCTTTCAGACCATCGGTCAGTACTTCTTTTTCTATCTGGGCCTCTCGCACGCCAGCGCCATGTCGAGCTCCATCATCGAGGCCAGCGCCAACTTCCTCGCAATCCTCTTTGCCGCCCTGGCATTTCACACCGAGAAGCTCAGTACGGCCAAGGTGCTTGGCTGTGCGCTGGGCTTTGCCGGCGTCGCGCTCGTCAACCTTTCGGGCGCGGACGGCACCTTTGGCTTTACGCTCGACGGCGAGGGCTTTATCCTAGCCTCCACTGTCGCGGGTGCTCTTTCGACCTGCCTGATCGGCATCTTCTCGCGCAAGCACGACGGCGTCTTGCTTGCCGGGTGGCAGTTCTTGGTCGGCGGCCTGGTCCTCACCGCCATCGGCTTTTTGATGGGTGGCGCGCTCTCCCCCACGGCGATTGTCCCCGCCATCGTGCTCATCATCTACATGGCGCTTATCTCCGCGGTCGCCTACTCGCTGTGGTCGCGCCTGCTTGCCGTCAACCCCGTCAGCCGCGTCTCTGTCTTTGGATTTATGAACCCCGTCTTTGGTGTGGTGCTGAGCGCGCTGCTGCTCGGCGAGGGCGCTGGCACGAGCCTCGTTACCGTCATCGTTGCCCTGCTGTTGGTCTGCGGCGGCATCATCATCGTCAACAAACCCAAAAAAGCCTAGCGAGCTCACCTTTTTAGGGAGGGCATTCGCATACTTTAGCTTAATGGAGCACACTGGTTCTCGTTGATTTCGTACCGAGTCGCGGCGGCAGACGCCCGTCTTGCCGCACCGCGCCTGGGCATTATGGCCGGTGGCCCCCACAAACGCAAAAGGGGCGCACGACCATCGCAACGGTCGTGCGCCCCTTTTTTCTAGCGCATTTGTACGCCGGCTTTCTTTTTCTCGGCCTTGACGCGGTAGAGCTCCGCATCGGCAGCGCGAAGTAAGTCTTGCCAGGTGTCAACGCTATCGCCGACCCACGCGTAACCGATGGACATCCGCAATGCATACGGCACCTCGGCACGAGCGAGCTCGTCGTTAATCACCGAACACAGGTCTATGATGTCCTGCTCCGCCGTCGCCTTTTGAAGCACCACGAACTCATCGCCACCATAACGTGCGATAAAGCCACCAGACGCCGAGCAGACCTCTTTGAGCGTAGCAGATATGACCTGGAGGGCATGATCGCCCTCAACATGTCCATACCGGTCGTTAATCTGCTTAAAGCCGTCAGCGTCCATCATAAGCAGATACACACCCTCGGCCTGGTCAGTACCCGAGAACAGCGACAGCATATAGGTCTCAAAACGGTTGCGATTGTTAAGGCCAGTCAACGGGTCGGTCGAGATCAGCTGCTCCTGGCAGATGATGTAGAGCAGCAGGATGCTCAGCGTTATACCGACGCAAAGGCCCGGTACCGAAAACAAAACCTGGAAGGTACCGCCCACCAGAGCGGGAACCGCAAAAAAGGCGAGGGTGCGATAAATGGCCTTCTTTTGCAGGCTTTCGACTTTTCGAGCCTGAATAAAGGCTTGCAAGGACGTATATATGACGTAGCAGTAGCTCACGATGGGCTGGATCATATAAGCAAAGCCGCGACGATATACGCCCTGCGCATCGATATAGAACATAGCGTGCGTCCAGTAGCTGGTAAATGCCAGCACGACCACCAATGCGGTTGGCAACGTTAAAAGTACCACCCTGTAGGGCGTGGTCAGGAGCCGTGAGCCCTGCATCGTCTCGGAATAGAAAAACCAAATGAGGCACGCGATGGCGAACAGCGAAAACGAAACCGCGTTGGAAATCCAGTTGGCCGTGATGCCTACAGGAGTGCTCACGCCGTCCGAGAGCGTCCAGATCATATCGAAGAAAATGTAGGCAGCAGACGTGTAGCCCAGCATGCTAAACAAAAGCTGCTGGGTGCTCGAGAACAGGGAGCGACGGCTTCGCACGGCAAGCCCGATAAGAATAATCATGCACAGCCGGAATATCTCGATCTTGAGTGCCTTAACCACTAGACGCCCTCCCTTCAATATCCAAGTGGTCAGAATCGCCCGATTCGTGTCTGGGCAATAAACGCCCCTTACTCCGCAGGGGTAAAGGGAATAATAGCAGAGCGCCCGAACGTTGCTGTAAGACAGCTCTCGTTCGGGCGCTCTGACGGCGCGAATTGCACGCCGGAATCAATTATCGGTAACGGCCGTTACTCGCCGTCGATGTCGGTCGCGACGGCCTCATCAATAGCCTCGACGCCTTCGACCGACAGATCTTCTTCGCCGTGGCAGAACTTCTTATCGACCCAGCCGGTCAGAATCGGGGCCATGATTGCCGTGATGATGACGGCGGTGGCGATCTGCGCATACGCGGTGGGCGCAAGCTCGGCATAGCGCGGAGCGACCTCGGCGAGGGCGACCGGCGTGGTCATGGCCGTGCCGGCAATGGTGGAACAAGCCACAGCCGCCTTACCGTTGCCGCCACACAGGCGCTCGAAGGCAAAGGTAATGGGACCGACGATAAAGAGCGTGATGAGGCCCAGCAGGATGCCCGAAATGCCACCGGCGATGAAGCTCGAAAGGCTCATGGACGCACCGAGCTGAAAACCAATTACAGCGATCGCGGGATTGGCGCCGGGAACCAGCAGGTTCTTGATAAACGGGAACAGGTTGCCCAGGACCATACCGATAACAAGCGGCAGGATGGATCCGATGATGGTGCCGACGGGGATATTGGCGAGACCCGAAACACCAAGGATGATCATCGTGACGGCGGGGCCGGCCGTAAAGAACAGGATACCGACAGCGCCCTGCTCGGACTCATCGCCGAACTCGCCCATGATGCCCGTATAGAGCGCCATGTTGCAAAACGTAATGCCGCCGATGATAGACACGGAGCTCAGACCCAGGAAGTTGTCGTTAAAGAAATATGCCACGCCTAGGCCGAGAGCCGCTGCGACGACCAGCTTGGGGATCAGCACGACGATACCGGTCTTGATGGCGCCCGGCGTGGACTTAAAGCTGATGCCGGCGCCCACAAACAGCAGGATCGCGGCGACGATGGTATTGGACCCACCGCGGCAGGCAGCCGTAAAGAAGCCGCCGATCTCAAAAACCTGCGGGCAGAAGGTGTTGAGCAAAAGACCGACGATCATCGGATAGATCATGATGTCGCCCGGGATGCGCGGAACCTTGAATTTCTTTTGCTCGTTGGCAGTCGCTTCCTGTGCCATGAAACCCCCATTTCCGCTGACGCGGAACAAAAGCCCACGTCATGCTTTGCTACAGTAAAGTTTGACCATGGTACCAGAAGAAATAGACCAGCTCGGTGAAAAATTCGACAAGTTGGGATGGAACGAGATTCGGCGCCCGCGACGCCACCCCTATATAAGGCTCAAGACAATATAGAGTACGATGCCCGAGACGCAGCACCACAGCATCGATTTTGTCTTGACCGCCACGACCACGACGCCGACGGCCGCAATCCAGGGAACCAAGGCAGGCCAGAGTCC
>CAUHIY010000097.1:0-6724 GCA_959606405.1 uncultured Collinsella sp.
CAGTCTGCGTACCTGGACTTAATTGCTATTCGTGCCCCGCGGCATCGGGTGCGTGCCCCATCGGGTCGTTCCAGTCGGTGGTAGGTTCATCCAAGTTCAACTTCTCCTACTACGTTACCGGTACGCTCATTTTGCTCGGCGTGCTGCTGGGACGATTTGTATGCGGGTTTTTGTGCCCGTTTGGCTGGCTGCAGGAACTGCTTCACAAGATCCCCGGCAAAAAGCTTTCGACGAAAAGGCTCAAGGCGCTTACGTATATCAAATACGTTGTGCTGCTATTTGCCGTGGTATTGCTGCCTGTGCTGGTGATCAACGATCTGGGGATGGGCGATCCGTTCTTTTGCAAGTACATCTGTCCACAGGGTGTGCTCGAGGGCGCCATTCCTCTGGCCATTGCCAATGCCGGCATTCGATCTGCGTTGGGACAGCTCTTTACTTGGAAACTTGTCGTTCTCATTGTCGTGGTGCTGCTGAGCGTTTTGTTCTATCGCCCCTTCTGCAAATGGATTTGCCCACTCGGCGCATTCTACGCGCTCATGAATAAGGTGTCCTTGTTGGGGATTCAGGTTGACGCATGCAAATGCGTCTCGTGTGGCAAGTGTTCAAGGGTTTGTCAGATGGACGTTGATGTGGTCCGCGCACCCAATCATGCCGAATGTATCCGGTGCGGAAAGTGCATCGGGGCCTGTCCCGTCGACGCCATCAGCTATCGCTATGGCCTGGATGTGTCGGCGGAAAAGCTTCCCTTGACCGCCGATAAAAAGTAAACAAGCTTCGACAAAACGGAGGAATGACCATGAAGCTTTCTAAGATTGCGGCCCTGTTTATGGTGCCAGTATTGGCCTTGTGTCTTGTGGCATGTTCGGCGCCCGGTGGCAATGCGAGCGAATCTGCGAGCTCCGATCCTAAGATCGCAGAACTCACTGCGCAGAAGCCGACCAATGCCGACGAGGCCGCCGAGCTGTATGCGAAGCTCATGCAGAAGGAGAACGAGATTTTTTCGAGTGATAACGCGCTGTGGGAAAAGGTATTCAACGCGGCAAATAAAGACTCGGCAATGATTGAGGATGGCAGCAATTACGGCGATTTCCTGCTCAAGACCATCGACGGCGCTAAGGATGAGTTTACGGCGGATGAGCTCAAGACGCTCAAGGCCGGTGCACAGCAGATCAAGGAGATCGAGGACAAGCTCGAGAGCTTGGAGAAGGAGTTCCCCGGCTGTGGAAGCACGCCGAGCGCAGGCGAGAGCGTCGACGCTTCGGCTGCTGGCATGACGGCTGGTGCCAATGCTTCGAGCGAGGCGACGAAGTTCCCCAGCTTTACGGGCAAGGACCTGGATGGCAACGACGTGAGCAGCGACGAGCTGTTCTCTAAGAACAAGGTCACCGTCATGAACTTCTGGTTCACCACGTGCAAGCCGTGCGTGGGCGAGCTGGGCGATCTTGAGAAACTGAATCAGGAGCTTGCCGAGAAGGGCGGTCAGGTCGTGGGCGTCAATTCCTTTACGCTCGATGGTAGCAAGGGCGAGATTGCAGATGCCAAGGACGTGCTGAGCAAGAAGGGCGTGACATATAAGAATATCTGGTTCAAGTCGGATAGCGAGGCCGGTAAGTTTACGTCAAATTTGTTCTCGTTCCCGACAACGTATGTCATCGATCAGAATGGCAACATCGTAGGGGATCCAATCGTGGGAGCCATCAGCTCCGCCGAGCAGCGCGAGGCGCTCAACAAGCTGATCGATCAGGCGATTGCGAATAGCGAGCAGTAGAAAACGCGTAAAGCATGGCGAGGATCGTGCGTCGCTGTGCGGAGTAGTCCGCTGCCTTTCAAGATAAGCTCCACCATACAGAGGTCCCGCTCGGGACCTCTTCTTTTAGGCGCCGTCCCGTTCATTTTTTGATGCGGTTCCCTACATTCCTCACTGGCCCCGGCAAAAAATGGGGATAGAGTAGGACAAACGCGTCGAATACGAACGGCGGGGGAGAGCGGGCAAGTGCGCCCGCGTGGGAGAGGTTGCCGTCCATGTTGGAGCTCAAGGGTATTTGCAAAAGGTACGTTACGCAGTCGTTTACGCAGGTGGCGCTCGACAGCGTAAGCCTGTCTTTTCGCGATAACGAGTTCGTGGCCATTCTGGGTCCCTCGGGCTCGGGTAAAACTACGATGCTCAACGTTATCGGCGGGCTCGATCATTTCGATTCCGGCGACCTGCTGATCGACGGTATTTCGACCAAGGATTTTCACGATCGCGATTGGGATGCCTATCGCAATAACCGCATCGGCTTTGTGTTCCAGAGCTATAACCTCATTCCGCATCAGACCATTTTGGAAAACGTGGAGCTGGCGCTTACGCTCACGGGTGTGGGCCATGCCGAGCGCCGCCAGCGTGCGCGCGAGGCGTTGGAGAAAGTCGGCCTGGGCGAGCACGTTAACAAACGCCCGAGCCAGCTATCGGGCGGGCAGATGCAGCGCGTGGCCATCGCCCGCGCCCTAATCAACGATCCCGAGATTGTGCTGGCCGACGAGCCGACCGGCGCCTTGGACTCAACGACATCCGTACAGGTTATGGATTTGCTCAAAGACGTGGCGCGCGACCGCCTGGTCATCATGGTCACGCACAATCCCGAGTTGGCGTACCAGTACGCCACACGCATCGTCAACCTGGCGGACGGCAAGATCACCGACGATTCCGACCCCTTCGATGCTGCTAATGCTGCGCGTCGCGAGGCTAAGCCTACGCGCAAAACCTCGATGGGCTTTGTGACGGCGCTGGGGCTTTCTGCCCGAAACCTTATGACCAAGAAGGGACGTACGGCCATGACGGCCTTTGCGGGCTCGATTGGCATTATCGGTATCGCGGCGATTCTGGCGCTGTCCAACGGCGTAAACGGCTACATCAAAAAGGTCGAGGAGGATACGCTCTCGAGCTACCCGCTCACGATTTCCAAACAAGACTACGACCTGTCGTCCATGATGGGCGGACAGGGGGCCACGGATGACAATACGTCCAACGGCGAGGATTCGTCCGACGATGGCACCGACGACAAGGCTCAGGGAACCGATAAAATCCCCGTGGTCACGGCCGTAAAGGATATGTTTGCGAGCGTTAAGTCCAACGACATGACGAGCTTTAAGGCATGGCTCGATGCCGGTGGCGACGGCATCGATAAAGAGGTCAACGCCATTCAGTACGGCTATGGCGTGACGCCGGTTGTCTATCGAGCGGGCAAGGGGGACGAGAAACCCGTGCGTCTGGTGCCCAACGCCATGACCGAGGCCATGAGCGGAGGCGCGAGCTCGGCAGCAACGGTGAGCATGGAGTCCATGGGAACCTCGGTCTTTAACGAGATGATTGACGACCAGAGCTTGCTCGACAGCCAGTACGATGTCGTGGCGGGGCATTGGCCTACGTCTGCTAACGAAGCCGTGATGGTGCTTTCGAGCCGTGGCACGGTGGGCGATTACACGCTCTACAGCATCGGTGCGCTGGAAATCGATGAGCTCAACGGCCTGGTTAACAGCGCCATGACGGCCGACGGCAAGGTCGAGACGCCCAAGACCGGCAGCGACTTTACCTACGACGACGCGCTGTCCACGGCGTTTAAAGTGTTGTCGCCGGCCGATGCCTATCGCAAAAACGAAGAGACCGGCATGTGGACCGACATGTCTGGCGATGCCGACTTTATGGCCGCCAAGGTTACTGACGGTATTGACGTGCGCATTGTGGGCGTGGTGCGACCGAACGAGACGGCCAATGCGAGCGCGTTGTCTCCGGGCATTGCCTATACGCATGCGCTGACTCGCCAGCTTATGGAGCGCGCCGCCAATTCGCAGATCGTAAAAGAGCAACTTGCCCATCCCGAGACGGATGTCTTTACGGGCAAGTCTTTCGATGAACTGCAGGGCGAGGCCAAGCAAGGCGTGGATCTGGGCAGCATGTTCAGCGTGGACGAGGCGGCGCTCAAGGGCGCGTTCTCGTTCGATACGTCTGCGCTCTCGGGCACTGCCGGCGGTATGGACCTGTCGGGTCTTGACTTGTCCGGGCTGGACATTGACCTTTCGGGCGTAGGTAAGGATATCGACTTCAGCGACATTATGGCAAAAGCACCGACCCCAGATTTCTCGGGCATCTTTGACGGTCTGGAACTCACACCCGAGCAAATGCAGCAGGTGGGAATGCTCGCCAACCAGCTGTTTACGGGCTTTTTGCAGTCTGATCAGTTTAGGGCGCTGACACCCGATAATCTTAAGGACGCGTCAAAGCTCGCTGCCGCATTCTCGACGTATCTTGAGAGTGATGCCACGGCGCAGCAATACCTGGCTCAGCTCAAGGCACTCGGTGGCGATGCCCTGGCCGAGCGTCTGCAGCAGGCGATGACCGACTATGTGCAAAAGCAGCTGGCTCCGTATCTGCAGCAGGCTATGGATCAGGTGATGAGGACGATTAGCGAGCAGATCGCGACGACGGTATCGGCTCAGCTCAAGGCGGGCGCGGCAGGGCTTATGGACCAGATGGCGACGCAGATGTCTTCGAGTTTTGCTAACCTGGCGAGCGCCATGCGCGTGGATGCGAGCGCCTTTGCGCGTGCCATCCATTTCAACATGGACGCCGAGGACCTGAGTTCGCTCATGATGAGCTATGCCAAGGCGTCAAAGCTCACCTACGATAACAATCTGACCACGCTGGGCTATGCGGATGAGACAGACCCCATCTCGGTTAAGATTTTCCCGCGCGACTTTGAGGCCAAGGAGCGCGTGCTCGATCACATCGATGCGTACAACAAGCAGGTCAAAGCTGCCGGCCACGATGAACAGGCAATCTCGTACACCGACTACATGGGCATCATCATGGGTTCGGTGACCGACATCGTGAACACCATCAGCTTGGTGCTCATCGCGTTCGTGAGCATCAGCCTGGTCGTCAGCTCCATCATGATCGGCATCATCACCTACATCAGCGTGCTGGAGCGCAAAAAGGAGATCGGTATCCTGCGCGCGATCGGCGCGTCGAAGCGCAACGTGGCCAACGTGTTCAATGCCGAAACCTTTATCGAGGGTCTCATTGCCGGCGTCTTTGCCGTTACCGTCGTGGTGCTCGTAAGCTTTCCTGTTAATGCTTGGGCGCTTGCTGCCAAGCAGGTCCCCAACCTGATGAGCCTGCCCGTGCAGGATGCGTTGATACTCATTGCGATATCGGTGCTGCTGACGGTCGTCGCCGGCCTACTGCCGGCCCGCAGCGCATCTAAGAAAGACCCCGTAGAAGCCCTACGCTCCGAATAATGTGACAAAGGGACAGCCCCTTTGTCACATTTCTCTCCTGCGCCTAGCTTGTTTTGCCCATCAGCGTGATGCGGATGGCTGGATGGGTATACTCGTCAAACTCGTCCTCGGGTTCCGTATCAAACGAGTAATACGCTTTGACGGGGCCGTCGCTCGTCCTGATAGAGATTCTCTCGTAGAGCGAGCCGTTCAAAAAAGCCTGCCTAAACTCTTCAGGGAGCTTCTGCGGTGCTAGGAGCTCGGGACTTGCGGTCTTGACGTCTATGGTTTGGACGACAGAGGAAAGCTCGTCAAGGTCGAGCTCGATACGGGCGAGATTGTCCTCGAGGTTCGCATCGGGGTCGACCTCTGCCGCGTAGCTCACTTCCGCGAGCGTTCCCTTGTTGTCAAAATCCAGGTACGTATAGGTCTTTTGGGCATCGGAGTCGCCGTCGTGCAGATAGCCTCGGACGTGATAGCCGTAATCTTGGTATCGCTCGTAGGGGTCATCGGCGGATACGTACTCGCATGAGGGTTCCAGCGCCTTGCGGGCGATGGCGATCTGCTCGGCTGCAGCCGCGGCGTTCTCCTGCATCTCGATGTTTCCCTGCGCCAGCTGCGGGATATAGGCGCCGCACACGATTGCGAGGGGCAGCGCCACAAGCGCGACGATCCACTTTTTTGCACGGGGGATAGGCACGCCACAGGCCTCTGCCGCGGCCTTTGCGTTGGCGAAGCTCTCGGCAAGCACATCTGCCGCGGTGGCGACGGCGCCTACGGCAGCGGCGACCTCTGCCGCGCCGCCCAGGTTGCGCGCGGTCTCGTTGTCACTGTTCCTGAGCAGGCGCGCGGCGGCCTGCGTGCCAACAACGCCTGCGATCTGTGCCGAGCGGTCTTTCTCGCTCTGCTCGACGGCGAGCCGGTACTGCATTTCCTTCCACTGCTTGCCACGCATGCCAAAGCGCGGGGCGAGAGCGCAGTAGCAGAATATAACGAGCTCGATGGCGGTGAGCACCAAGGCGGTCATCATGCCTGTCTCTTGGAAGCCTTCGTGATGGAAGACGATGTCGTCGACCATTTCGAAAGGAATGATCGATAAGGGCAGCACGAATGCCATGGCAAGCGCCGCGCCGGCAACCTTGGGGCAGATGCAGTATCGCTGGATGCGCTTGCGTTCTTGTTCGGAGAGTGCTGCCATGGCGGGTCCTTGGTGTCGTGGCGGTCGTTGTGGCGCGATGCCGTCATATGTGACTCAGTATAGAGAATCCCGCCATCGATGAGCGCATGGTCATACGGCAAAAGTGCCACGGCAGCCCTGGTTTAGAGCGGCTGCTCCTGTGCCCACGCGATGATGCCGCCCGATACGTATGTGTGCCAAAATAAACAGCCGAATGATGATTTGCAAATGTGACAAAGGGACAGTCCCTTTGTCACATTGATGTGAGAATGGATGTCGATGTATTTATCG
>CAUHIY010000098.1:0-6694 GCA_959606405.1 uncultured Collinsella sp.
GGTATCGCCCAGGTTCTGAGCTGTATCGCCCAGCTCTTGCGCCTTGTCTCCCAATTCCTGCGCCTTGTTGCTCAGGTCCTCCAGCGTGTTGGAGCTCGAGCTGTCGGTACCGCTTTGGCCACCGGACGAATTGCCATAGCTGTTCTTGTGCGTGAGCTGAATTTCGAGGTTGCCGCTGTCGTTATAGTAGGCAGAAGTAACGACCCAGTTGGCATCGACGACGGGCGTTGAGCCATCATCAGTCAGGACCACGGCATTCGAAAGATCGGCGCCGCGCGACTTGAGAAGCTTCTTGGCGTTGGACCAATACTGCCCCGGGATATCGCTCAGATCGACGGTGCTAGACGAGGCGGACTCGGTTTGCTCGGCAGCGGTATCGGCCGTTGAGCTCCCCCGCTTGTTGAGCATGCCCGACACGATGGCAAACACAACCGACAGCGCAAAGAAAATCGCCAGCACGATGAGGATCTTCTTGATCACGCTCGACGAACGCGACGGCTTCTTCTCCTCGTCCTCGCCATATTGCGGAATCGACTTGGGGTACTCGCGAGACGGTTGGCGCGACTCGTAGCGAGGCTGCGCCGTGCGAGGCATATACGTCGTCTGCTGAGGCTGCGGAATGGGATTCTGCGGCAGGTTGTCATAGGGATTCGGCGTCGAGGCGGCATAAGAATCCTGCGGCGCGTAATCAAACGGGTCCGGAGCTGCGTTGCTATAGGGGCCTTGCGAAGATGCAGCGTAAGAATCCTGCGCCGTGTCGCCATAGCCCATAACCCGGGTGGGCTCGACAGAAGGCTGCGTCGCGGCGGGGTCGGTATAACCGGGGTTGGGAACAACGCGGGTCGCATCGGCGCTATCGCCAGCCTGCGCGGAACCGTAGCCGCCCATCACGGTTGTCTTGTCCTGATCCATGCAACGATTCCTTTCCGTCGCGCGTGAGCCTCAAGTTATCCATGCATTCTACCCGCGCAAAAGCCTATGATGGACGGAGCCCGCCGGTATCTACAAGACATGCGCGGGCCTAAGGATCAAAAAGCCCCGCCGGGCCTTGTGGGCGCGGCGGGGCAAGCAAGCAGCTATGCGCAGCGAGCTTAGAACAGGCCGGTGATGTTGCCGTCGTTGTCGACGTCGATGTTCTCGGCCGCGGGGACCTTGGGCAGGCCCGGCATGGTCAGAACACTGCCAGTCAGTGCGACCACAAAGTGGGCACCGGCGGAAACCTTGAGCTCGCGCACCGTAATGCGGAAGTTCTCGGGAGCGCCCAGGGCCTTGGCGTTGTCGCTAAAGCTGTACTGCGTCTTGGCCACGCACACCGGCAGGTTGCCAAAGCCGTTCTCGCGCAGCTCGGCGAGCTGGCGCTTGGCAGCCGGCGTAAAGTCGACGCCGTCGGCGCGGTAGACCTTGGTGGCAACAGCCTCGAGGGCATCAGCGACATCAGCGCCGTCCTTATAGGCAAACTTGAGCTCGCTCGGCTGCTCAATCAGACGCATGACCTCATCGGCCAGGTCGAGCGCGCCCTCGCCGCCCTTGGCCCAGACCTCGGAAAGCTTAACGTTGACGCCGAGCTTCTGGCACTCGGACTCGATGAGCGCAAGCTCGGCCTCGGTGTCCGTCGGGAATCGGTTGATGGCGACCACGCAGGGCAGACCATAAACGTTCTGGATGTTGTCGACGTGACGCAGCAGGTTGGGCATGCCAGCCTTGAGCGCCTCGAGGTTCTCCTCGTTGAGGTCGGCCTTGGCGACGCCACCGTTGTACTTAAGCGCACGAGCGGTCGCGACGATCACGACGGCGCTGGGGCGAACGCCCGTCATGCGGCACTTGATGTCGAGGAATTTCTCGGCGCCCAAATCGGCACCGAAGCCGGCCTCGGTAATGGCGACATCGCCAAAGCGCATCGCCATACGCGTGGCCATGATAGAGTTGCAGCCGTGGGCAATGTTGGCGAAGGGACCGCCGTGGACAAACGCGGGCGTGCCCTCGAGCGTTTGCACCAGGTTGGGCTTGAGCGCGTCCTTAAGCAACGCGGCCATGGCACCCTGGGCCTTAAGGTCGCGGGCACGGACGGGCTCGCCGGCAAAGCTGTAGCCGACGACGATCTCGCCCAGGCGCTCCTTGAGGTCGCTGATGCTCGTAGACAGGCACAGGATTGCCATGACCTCGGAGGCGACGGTGATATCGAAGCCGTCCTCGCGCGGCACGCCCTGGGCCTTACCGCCAATGCCGTCGATAACGTGGCGCAGCTGACGGTCGTTCATATCGACGACGCGCTTCCAAGTGATGCGCTTAACGTCAATACCGAGCTGATTGCCCTGCTGAATATGGTTGTCGAGCATGGCGGCCAGCAGGTTGTTGGCAGCACCGATGGCATGGAAGTCGCCGGTAAAGTGCAGGTTGATATCCTCCATGGGGATGACCTGAGCCCAGCCGCCGCCGGCAGCACCGCCCTTAACGCCAAAGACGGGGCCGAGCGAAGGCTCGCGCAGGGCCACGGCACTCTTGACGCCGCGACGACGCAGGCCATCGGCCAGACCGATGGTCGTGGTGGTCTTGCCCTCGCCCGCAGGCGTTGGGTTGATAGCGGTCACGAGGACGAGCTTGGCCTGGTGATCGGTCGGCTCGTTGAGCAGTGAATAGTCAACCTTAGCCTTGTCGAAGCCGTACGGAATCAGGTGCTTTACGTCGACGCCGGCGTTCTTAGCCACCTCGGTAATGGGCAGCGGCGTGACGGAACGTGCGATTTCGATGTCAGTAGGCATGGGCGGTCCTTTCGTTACCGAATGAGAAAAAGACCAATTCAGCATAGCACGGGCGCGCAATAGTAAAACGCCCATAACCGATGAACGGCGATATGTTTACCCGATGCCCAGCGATAGCCCAACAGCCCGCCAAAACAAAGCGCCCTAAACGGTAGGTTCAATCCCCAGGTGCTCAAAGGTGCGAAGGGTTGCCTGACGGCCCTGCGGCGTACGAATCATCAACCCGCACTGCAGCAAATAGGGCTCATAGACATCCTCGAGCGTGCCCGGGTCCTCGCCCACCGCGCTGGCAAGGGTCGTAAGTCCCACGGCACGACCGGAGAACGTCTTGGCGAGCGTCTCCAAAATGCGAATATCCATCCAGTCCAGACCGAGCTCGTCGATCTCGAAGAACTCGAGTGCCTGACGGCAGATATCGAGCTCAATGGGACCGTTGCCGCGCACCTGCGCATAGTCGCGCACGCGCTTGAGCAGGCGGTTGGCAAGACGTGGCGTGCCGCGCGAACGCGAGCCGATCTCGAGTGCACTGGGGTGGTCGATCGTCACGCCCAGGATAGTCGCCGAGCGCGTCACAATCTGCGCGAGCTCCTCGACCGTGTAGTAATCCAGGCGATATGAAATGCCAAAGCGGTCGCGCAACGGGCCTGTCAACATGCCTGAGCGGGTCGTTGCCGCTACCAGCGTAAACTTGGGAATATCCAGGCGAATCGAGCGCGCCGCCGGACCCTTGCCAATCACGATATCGAGGGCAAAGTCCTCCATCGCGGGGTACAGGACCTCCTCGACCGAACGGTTGAGGCGGTGGATCTCGTCGATAAACAGCACATCACCCGGCTGCAAGTTAGTAAGGATGGCCGCCAGGTCGCCCGTGCGTGCGATGGCAGGGCCACTCGTGGTCTTGATCTGAGCGCCCAGCTCGTTGGCGATAACGGTGGCCAGCGTGGTCTTGCCCAGGCCCGGAGGACCCGAGAAAATCACGTGGTCGAGCGTCTCGCCACGGCTCTGCGCCGCTTCGATCAACACGCGCAGGCTCTGCTTGATGTGCTCCTGGCCGCAGTAGTCGTCCAGGCGCTGGGGGCGCAAAGTGCGGTCGACATCGAGGTCCTCGGCCGTCAGCTCCGAGCCCACCATGCGCTCGCCGTGCGCCATGGATGCCGCCGGCGAGTTGCCGGGCGTCGCCCACAGGTCCTGAGAGTCATCGGCTTCCCACATCACGCATCCATTCCGAGTCGCTTAAGCGCCGCGCCGAGCAGATCCTCGACACGCATATTCTGACCATCATACCCGCTCAGGGCAACATCGGTCTCCTGCGGGCTAAAGCCCATGGAAAGGAGTGCCGCACGGGCATCATCAATCGCCGAAGGAGCGGCGGCGGGAACCGGCATCGCAACCTGGCCGGGAATCACGTCGACCGGCACAAAGCCCTTGTCCTTGGCAAAGGTGCTCTTGAGCTCCAGGATCAGACGCTGCGCGGTCTTTTTGCCCACACCGGGAACCTTGGCCATACCCTTGTCGTCCTCGGCCATCACCAGGGAATACAGCTGTCCCACGGTATAGGTGGAGAGCACGGCAAGCGCCAGGCGCGGGCCAACGCCCGACACGGACACGAGCCGGTCGAACATCGTGCGCTCGTCCTTGGAGGCAAAACCAAAGAGCGTCATGGCATCCTCACGCACCTGCATACGGGTATAGAGGCGCACCTCGCCGCCGGGCGTCGGCAACGCGGCCGCAGTGCTGCCCGAGATGCCGAGCTCGAAGCCAACGCCCGACACATCGACGACAGCAGAGCTCATCGTGGCTTCGACAAGCGTTCCGTGGAGCTGGGAGATCATCAGTATCCGGTTCCTCTCTGTTGATAGAACTCGCCACCGGTAAGCGCCCGGGTGCGGCTGAGGTTAACGTGACAGATGGCGCAGGCCAGAGCATCGGCGGCATGGTCTGGGTGTGGGTCGTGATCGAGCTGCGTGAGCGTGCGCACCATGTAGGCAACCTGCCGCTTGTCTGCGGCACCCGTGCCCACCACGGCCTGCTTAATCTGCATGGGCGTGTATTCGCCAATCTCGAGCGCGCATTCCGAAAGCGCCACGAGCGCAGCACCGCGGGCATGCGCCGTAGGAATGGCCGAGCGAACGTTGGCGCCAAAGTAGATGCTCTCGATAGCCGCGGTATCGGGACGGTAGCGTTCGACGACGCCCTTGAGGTCGTGGGCGATATGCGACAGGCGCACAGCGAGCGGGCTGCCCGCGCTGGTCTCGATACAACCGTAGGCACGGCAGCGAACCTCGCCACGCCGCTCCTCGATAATCCCCCAGCCCGTATGGGCCAAACCAGGGTCAATGCCCAAGATAACCAAGCCAACCTCCCCTCGTCACAAGCACAGCACAAGGCAAGGCCCCGCGCACTATTTACGAACGTCTGTTCTAGAATAACACAACGCTAGCCCTATAAGTCAGCCGAGATCGAATTGTAGGTTGAGTATACGCAAGCGAGCGCCCGCCAGAGCGAGCAAGGTGCCTTGAAAGAGGAGGGCATTGACCTGGCGGTCATGTCCGACGATTGAAAGGCAGATTGCCGCTCTGGCGGGCGCGCAGCGACCTAGTTCTGAGAGAAGAACGGAAATTGTCGGGGATCAACCGGCGGATGCGGCATCGGGCCACCCTGGGGCCCACCCTGCGGGCCACCCTGGCCGCCCATCATCTTATCGATGGCGTCCTGAACCTCGCCCTCGAACTTTTTCATTCCCTCGTGCAAACGACGCTGACCGTCCTCAGAGCGCAGCTCCTCCATCTGCTCGGGCGAAATACCCAGAAGCTCGCCCAGCACGCCCATCATCTCGTTTCGCACGCGCTCGCTCGTATCCTCGTCAGCAAAGCGGCGCACCTCGGCGCGCGCCAGCGAATCGACCGTCATACGCTCCTTGCCGTTAAGCCCCAGGTCGGACCACGCGAGCATGTACGGCCAGGCGCGCTCGGCAAACGAACGGGACGAGACGATCGGGGCCGTCGGCAGCATGCGGCGGGCAGCCTCACCCTGTCGAACGAGCATCAGCAGCAGCGAGCAAGCCTCAGGCTTGCCAGCGGCCATCGGGATGTCGTCGAAAGCTCGATTGCGGTCCACGTGCGCCTCGAGCGCGCCATCGACCTCACCCGGTTCAAGCCCGCCCAGCAGCTGCGCCGCGCGATCGAGCATATCAACCGGGCCGGCGAGCGTCGAGAGTGCCTGCGCCAGCACGCGATCCATGCAATCCTCTACCGCGTTGAGCGTCACGAGCTCTTGGGGCACCACGGCCGAGGCGCGGTTGCGCACGCGTGCCACAAACTCGAGCGTCGACAGATACACATCGCCAAAGGGCGCAAAGTCGCCCTGGTAGCCGCCGGACAGCGCGGGCGCCGCCAGCGCGTACTCGGTCTTGGAAAGCGGGCTCAGCGCCATAGCGCCCAGCTCGAGCGCCGTATCCTCGAGCATCAGGCCCAGCGCACGCGATCGCAGGCGTTCGGCATCGCCCGCCGACACGTCGCGGTCGAGCACGCGCGCCGCATCCGGCGCATCGCGCTCGACGGTGCGAATGTGCAAGCGCTCGGCGATTGAGCGCACGGCAGAACAGCGGGTGGCCTCTGCCTCCTCATGCGCCGGCGTAAAGATGCGATTGCGCCCCAGCACCAGGCCAATCACATTACGCGGACCCAAGGCATCGACGGCAAGCGCCGCAAGCAAAGACGACGGCAAATCACCCTCGAGCGCCACCACGGCGCGCGACGTGCCATGGGCACGGGCGTTATCGCGCACAGCGAGCACCAGCGCCTGCCACAACCACTCCTCGGAACGAAACTCGGGCAGCTCGTGGTCTTCCAAAGCATCGAGCATTACGCCGCGCTGAATTTCCTGAACCAGCAGGCTCTCCTCAAAGCACGGCGCTTGGGCCACCACGCGCCCGC
>CAUHIY010000099.1:0-6656 GCA_959606405.1 uncultured Collinsella sp.
GTCCTGGACACCCAAGGACTAGCTAATCTCCCAATAAGTTGCGGTGGAATAGTCCCTAAATTAAAGTCACGGGGCTTTAAACAGGAACTATTTCACCGCAACTGCTGGGGGGATAGACTGCGGCGGCAGAGGCAACGGCAGCGGCGTTGGCAGCTGTGGTAGTGGCAACGGCAGCTGGCAGGGTGTTTTCCGTCTACTTGCTACAGCAGCTCGCCGTGGCGGGCAATGTAGCGGCGCTTCGCCAGCTGGGTGAGCGCGATATAGGCGGTAACGATGCCAATGAGCAGCCCAAAAAAGCTCGTGGGCAGCGGCATGAGGCCGAGCGCATCGGCGATGGGGCTTGCCGGCAGCCAGGTGACGAGCGCCAGGCCCAGCACGGTAAGAACGCACAATGCGGGCGCGGCGTGGTCGCGCGGGCTCGGCAGATGCGGGGAGCGCAACATGTGGACCACGAGTGTCTGCGACCACATGGACTCGACAAACCAGCCGCTCTGGAAGAGCGCAGCAAAGGTCGCCATACCCGTGACGTCGCCCGCGGCGGCAAGCTCGGACCAGCTTGCGTCCACGGCGGCGGGGCACACGACAAAGAAGAGCGCGGCGAAGGTCACGATGTCAAACAGCGAGCTCACGGGGCCCAGCTCGAGCATAAAGCCCTTGATGGACGCGGCGTCCCAGGCACGCGGGCGGGCAGTCCAGGCGTCATCGACGGTGTCCCACGGCAGCGCGATGCACACGATCTCGTAGACCAGCGACAGCAGCACCAGCTGCAGGGCGCTCATGGGCAAAAACGGCAAGAACAGGCTCGCGACGGTCACGGACAGCACATTGCCAAAGTTGGAGCTCACCGTGGTCTTGAGGTACTTGAGCAGGTTGCCGTAGGTGCGGCGGCCTTCGATGATGCCGCGCTCGAGCACGCCCAGGTCCTTCTGAAGCAAGATGATATCGGCGGATTCCTTGGCAATGTCGACGGCCGAATCGACCGAGATGCCGCAATCGCTCGCACGCATGGCGGCGGCGTCGTTGATGCCGTCGCCCATAAAGCCCACGGTGTGGCCGAGCATCTCGCGCATGACACGTACCAGGCGCGCCTTCTGCAGCGGCGAGAGCTTGGCGAAGAGGTGGGTTTTCTCGGCGCGCTCGGCAAGTTCGGCGTCATCGAGCGCATCGATCTCGGAGCCGAGCAAGACGTTGCTCGCATCGATACCAATCTGCTCGCAGACGGTGGCGGCGACGCGGTCGTTGTCGCCGGTTAGGACCTTGACCGCCACGCCCTTGGCCTCGAGGGTGGCGACGGCGCCCGCGGCACTTGCTTTGGGCGGATCGAGGAAGGCCAAAAAGCCCATCAGCACCATGTCGCACTCGTCGGCGATGCCAAACTCGCCCACGCAGCGCGGATTGGTCTTCTGCGCCACGGCAATTACGCGTAGGCCCTCGGCGTTAAGTCCGGCGATCTGCTTGCGAATCTGGGCGAGCTTCTCGTCGGTGAGCGGCTGAGCGATGCCATCGATCTCGACAAAGGAGCAGATCTCGAGCATTTCCTCGGCGGCGCCCTTGGTAACCATCTGGGTTTTGCCTTGGGCGTCGGCGACAACTACGCTCAGGCGACGGCGCGAGAAATCGAAGGGAACCTCGTCGACCTTGGTGTAGCGGTCGCGCAGGCTCTGGCCCAGCATGGAATCGGGTGCGACGGTCGAGGGTGTCACATCGGCACGGTCGATTACGGCCAGGTCGATAAGATTTTTGAGGCCGGTCTGGAAGAAGCTGTTCAAAAACGCATGGCGCAGCACGCGCGCGTCCTCGTTGCCATCGGTGTTGAGGTAGCGCTCGAGCACGATGCGGTCTTCGGTGAGGGTGCCGGTCTTGTCGCAGCACAGGACGTCCATCGCTCCGAGGTTTTGAATCGCCGGCAGCTCCTTGACGATAACCTGGCGACGGGCGAGGTCCTTGGCGCCCTGCGACAGGCTCGTGGTCACGATGACGGGAAGCATCTGCGGCGTGATGCCCACGGCCACGCTCGTGGCGAACAGCAGCGCGTCGATGACGTTGCCCTTGGTGGCGGCGTTGATGGCAAAGACGGCCGGCGCCATAACGAGCATCAGGCGCACCAGCAGCATGGAGACGCTCGAGACGCCGCGGTCAAACGCGCTTTTTTCGCCGCGCCCGTTGAGCATCTTGGCGATGCCGCCCAGGTAGGTGTCCGAGCCGGTGGCAACGACAAGCGCCATGGCGGCGCCGTTTTGCACGGAGGTGCCGGTAAAGACGATGTTCTTGCAGGCAGAGAGTGGCAGTGCGGAGCCGTCGGCGCCCTCGACGACGGTGACGGCGGTGGTCTTCTCGACGGCCTCGCTCTCGCCGGTGAGTGCGGACTCGATCACAAACAGGTCGCGCGCGGTGATGATGCGGGCATCTGCCGGCACCATATCGCCGGCAGAGAGACGGATTACATCGCCGGGGACGAGCTCGTCGAAGGGGATCTCGATGCGCTCGCCGTCGCGCAGGGCGGTGCAAGTGTTGGAGACCAGGTCCTTGAGGGCCTCGGCCGCATTGCCGCTGCGGGCTTCCTGGATAAACTTCATGCCGCCCGATACCAGCAGCATGGTGCCGATGACGATGACCGTGGAGGGGTCGCGCTGCGGTTCGGGCACGGCGAGCACGTCGATGTAGAGCGAGACCAGTGCGAGCGCGGCGAGGATGCCGGCGAAGGGATCGATGAACGCGTCGGCGATGCGGCGGGCGAGCGTTTTGGTCGTTGCCTCGATGGTGTTGGGGCCGACGGCGTTCAGGCGCTCAGTTGCCTGCTCGACGGTGAGGCCGTTTGCCGTGGCGTCAAGCAGTACGAGGGCGTCCTCGGCACTATGGGTGGCGGCGAATATGGTGTTCTTGGACAGGCCGGTATGAGCGGCAGGGCGCGCCGTGCGGCGGCGCTTGGAGATGGCTTCGAGTACCGTGACGGTTTTGAGCATCAGCATAGGGTCCTCCTTGTTGAGGGGAGTTAGCGTACGTGTCGTATTTGCTTCAAAAAACCTAGATGTCGCTCACGTCAAGCTCTTGAGCCCACAAAGGGTGCAGCGCGCCTTTGCGGTGGTTTTGGCGATCTGCCGGTGGCGTTTATGCGTGTGCGGAGTCCTCGCGGCGTGCCGAGGGCGACATGCAGGTTTTTCGACTAGGACTGCCTTCCATGGCACACCTCCTAAAGGCTGAGCGCAGCGCGCTTTGGGTATCTCGTACCCCTTTTTAATCCGCCCGTATTCTTGATGAGGGGGTTTGACATGTCAACCCCATTGTTCGGAAAACCATTCCCCCTGACAAAGCCTTTACAGAATGCCGTGGCCCCAAAGCGCGCCCGCATCGACGCTTCGCCTGCGCTAAACTGGAAGGCACGTACGCGATTACGAGAGGAGCCCGCATGGAGGCTTACAAGCAAGAGTTCATCAAGTTTATGGTCGAGTCCGACGTCCTTAAGTTCGGCAGCTTTACGCTCAAGAGCGGCCGTCAGTCCCCGTTCTTTATGAACGCCGGCGCTTACGTGACGGGCTATCAGCTCAAGAAGCTGGGCGAGTATTACGCCCAGGCCATCCACGATAACTTTGGCGACGACTTTGATGTGCTGTTTGGACCGGCCTACAAGGGTATTCCGCTGGCCGTCGTGACCGCAATTGCCTACCACGAGCTGTACGGCAAGGAGGTCAAGTACTGCTGCGACCGCAAGGAGGCCAAGGACCACGGTGCCGATAAGGGCAACCTGCTGGGTTATGAGCCCAAGGACGGCGACCGTGTGGTCATGGTCGAGGACGTTACCACCAGCGGCAAGTCCATCGACGAGACCTATCCCAAGGTCAAGGCTGCTGCCGATGTCGAGATCAAGGGCCTGATCGTGTCCCTCAACCGCATGGAGGTCGGCAAGGGCGGTGTGACCACCGCGCAGAAGGAGATCGAGGCCAAGTACGGTTTCCCCGTCGCGAGCATCGTCTCCATGGCTGAGGTCGTCGAGACCCTCTACAACCACGAGATCGACGGCAAGGTTGTCATCGACGACGAGCTCAAGACCGCCATCGACGCCTACTACGAGCAGTACGGAGCACGTTAGTTACGGCGTTTTACCAAACGCCGTAACTGCTCGACGCTGCGCGGGCCGCATTTGGACAATCTGACGTTCAACTTCAAGGGCGCGACCAGAAGGTCAGCGCCCTTTCGTTTCACGTCACCTTGTCTCAAATGCGACCCGCTCGCTGTCCGTTCTCTACCTGCGGCGTCGTCTTGCTCCGAATGCGGCTCGCTCGCTGTCGTTGCCGAAACATCGGCGTTGTCGGACTAGTCATTGGGGACGTTCATAAATGACTACTCAGGAATGAGCGTGGATAATCTCCCGTTTTTGGCCTGTGTGCAGGCTCAAAGTGGGAGATTATCCACGCTCGCTTTAATTTGCCTGGGTTGCGATGCCTATCTAATCGGCTCGGCGTCTTCCCTGAGAATCGAAAGATACTCTTCATACCCGTACCGCCGGTATCTCTGTCTTGACTCGTCGAGCGGACGGAGGATACCCAATTCTTCAAATGATTTGACGAGCGAGCTCGCGGTACTCCTGCCGATATCGAGTTGGGCAGCGATGAATGCGGTGTCGACGATGGGGTGCTCTTCAAGAATGCCCAACAGCCTTTGCCCGTTTGCAGCAGTCCTTCCGAGATTTTCGGTAATGGTTGCTGTGGAACGGTTATGGAGGTCAACAAGGTTTTTTAAAGACCCTACCGAGTCCTTCGCACTTTCGAGAAGACTGTTGCAGAAAAACTCTATCCATTCCTCGTAAGTGCCTCTCTCCCTTACGGATGTGAGTTGCCGGTAGTACTCGCTTCGATTTTTCTTGAACTGGAACGATGGATAGAACAAGCAAGAATGAAGAACGCCATCATTGATGAGCATAAGTGTAATGAGAAGCCTGCCCAGGCGACCGTTTCCGTCTAGGAATGGATGGGCAGTTTCAAATTGGTAATGGACGAGCGCCGCCCGCACAATCGGATCCATTTCGACTTGAGGCTCATTGATAAAGCGTTCGAGGTCCTGGAGCGTGTTACTCAAATCTTCAATGTTTGGAGGGACAAACGATGCGGTTGCAATGGTGCAGCCTGAGGGGCCAATCCAGTTTTGTGAGGAGCGCAGCTCGCCTGGATTCTTCTCCGTTCCGCGCACTCCGTCCAGCAGGACCGCATGAACTTGCCTAAGAAGTCTCGTGCACAAGGGCATCTTTTTGAGCAGTTCTACGCCGCGGTCGACAGCACGGACGTAATTCACGACGTCTGCGACATCTTTATGATGGAGTTGTGTTTGCGATGGACTAAGTAGGTCGTCAAACGTGCACTGGGTTCCCTCAATTTGCGAAGAAAGGAGTGCTTCTTTGCGCACGTACATTGTCAGATACATATCGGCGTTGGGAACAAAGTAGAGCATGCCTTCAAGCTCTCCAAGCTTTCGTGAGCATGCGGAAAGCGTGCGATAGGTTTCCTCGGTGAGGTTTAGCTGCCTCAATGATTGCAAGGGCGTTGGAAAAAACGAATAGTAAGCCAATTTCCCCGATAGATTATTGCGGAGCGTTCCCTGGCCGTTCTCCTCGATTTGCATCGCGCCCTCCATATCTTTAGTGCCGGAAACTCGTTATTAGGCCAATCATATCAATTCTAATAACGAGTTTAAGGATTAAATAGTTATTAGAATTGATGTAAACAATCTAATGATGAGAAGTCGTTATTACTTGACCATGGAGCTCGGCTTGGTACAGGGGGGGGGTTATCCAAAATGAGAGCGGATAATCTCCCGTTTTTGGCTCGGTGACGGCCTCAAAGTGGGAGATTATCCACGCTCGTTAGTTAAGCGTCCGAAAATCCACACTCGCCAAACCTACCAAAAAGGGACAGGTTTATTTTGGCACGTTTCGGTCGGTATCAGGAAGTGTCAGGGACGGGGCGGCGGCAGGACTCGAGAGCGAAAAGAAGTATCGGGTTTGGCGTGCCCGCTTCTGCCCGTCCCGCGCGTGGGCGATACTCGGCTTATCGAACCGCGATGCAAAGGAGATGCTCATCCCACGAGCACTACCGAGAAGGGCTTGCGATTCGAGTCCCCACCTTAGCATTTGAACCATTTGGCACTATAATTACCGTAGGCATGCGCACAACGTTGCGCTTAATCAAGAGGAGAAAACGTATGGGTCTGTTTGATATGTTCAAGAAGAAGGCTGAGCCCGCGGCTGCCGCTGCTCCGGCCTCCATCTCTGCTTCTGCCGGCGCCGACGTGCTGTGCTCGCCCGTCAAGGGCAAGGTCATCAAGATGGCCGACGTGCCCGATCCCGTCTTTGGTGGCGAGGTTCTGGGCAAGGGCTGTGCCGTGTGGCCCGAGGACGATCTGGTCTACGCTCCCTGCGACGGTAAGGTGACCGTCACCATGGGTCACGCCGTGGGTCTGCAGTCCGATAGCGGCATCGAGGTTCTGGTGCACGTTGGCGTCGATACCGTCAACATGAACGGCGATGGCTTCGAGGGCTTCGTCAAGGCCGACGACGTTGTGAAGGCCGGCCAGCCCATACTCAAGATCGACCGCGCCAAGATCGCCGCTGCCGGTTACAAGGACTGCGTCGTGGTGGCCGTGTCCAACACCGCCGAGTTTGCCGA
>CAUHIY010000100.1:0-6629 GCA_959606405.1 uncultured Collinsella sp.
GCATGGCCCTGTAGCGGCCGGCGTCCTCACGCCGGTCCATGGCCTGAGCAATCAGTGCCGCCCCCGCGGGCGCATCCGTTGTATATTGAGTTTTATCCGACACGTTCTCTTCCATCATTTCGTCCCCGGGTCGGGGATCCTCCCTGTTCTGAGTAGCGACCGTCTGCAGCTAGGCGATCGTCTTTTTAAGGTTGCGCATGACGCGTTGCTCGTTGGAAAGCGCGGCGAGGCCAACGCGCGTAGTTACGCGTCGGCCGCACAGGTCGAGCTCCAAATAAGCAGTACTCTTGCGTCTGTTAATGGTTTTGATAAGGCCTTCGTGACCCAACAGCGGGCCTGCCGTAACTACGACCTGGTCACCGTCTTTAAGGGCCTCACTCATGGGCACTACGCGGTCTCCCCTATGCGTAAAGCCGCCAATAAGCTGGACCTCTTCTTTTGCCAGCGGTACAAACTGACCGTCCTGGGAAAGCACCCGGGCAAAGTCGTCCATGCGCAGCAGATACTGTTGCACGGTGCGGGGATCTGCCGTGTCGCAGATAAGATAACCGGGAAAGAGTGGCTTGGTCGTATTGACCCATTCGCCGTGTACCTTGATCTCGGTTTGAAATTGGGGATAAAAGAGCTCCTGCATGGCGACAGCCGGCACCATGCGCTCAATGCGCTCGCGCATTACGTCTTCGCGACCGTTAATGACCTGGATCACATACCACACGAGCACCACCCCCTTGCTGTCTTACGTGTGGCTCACGGGGTTTGGGTATGGCTTCGCCAGGGCGCTCATGCGCGAAGGCGCTCCATATTCAAACCCTGAGCCCAGTTAGACAAGCACGTGGCTCTGCCCCACCGTGAACGGTATGTATAAAAGCAGTTGCTAGAGACGCGGACGTGTATCGCAAAATGACCGCATCTCCAGCTGGCTGCGTGCGAGCCAGTCAAGCAGGTGCAAAAATGGACCGCACGCAAACAGCTGAAGGACTGCTGTGGTTTGCCATAGCAACTTATTGCACTGCCTAAAACGAACTAATGAATAGCCGCAAAAATAAGTACAAAACGTGCATGGCAATCGATATTGGTGCTCGTGGTGTTTCTGGCACCGCCGTTACGGCCGGATGCTGATCGACCCTGCGCTTTGTGGCTTGCTGAGGCCGTGAGCACAGTTGAGCTCATGTAACGTTAGGTATCTTAGCACAAGCTGTTAGTGAAACTGATTTGGGCTGCGTTGGACAACATATCGTTCATTTGACGTGCTTAAGGGGGTTGTTTTGGGATGTTGTTCACGTTGGCGCAGGTTATTGGGGTGCTGGCAATTATTGGAAGCGTTCCTGAAGCCCAACTGGAGCAGCGAGCTGTATTGGTAATTGCGTTTGGATAACAAACTATGTACAGACATGGGAAATAAATTGTGCAACTTTTTGTTGGTGTGGATTGGGTTTGTGGCGCGAGGTATTTTGGCATGAAAAAAGGCCTTCGGAATTCCGAAGGCCTTTGCATTAACGATGGTGGAGACGAGGGGGATCGAACCCCTGACCTCTTGACTGCCAGTCAAGCGCTCTCCCAGCTGAGCTACGCCCCCGTGACGTGGAGATACTATAGGGGAAGTTGGCGCGACGCGCAAGGACTTTTTTTGGGTCAGTTTCTAAATACCTATTGATATAGGTAAGCGATGGCGGTGCCAGTGTGGACTTGGATTGTGGCTGTTGACCTGACGACGTTGCTGATGCCGGTGTCGGCTAGTAGACCTAACGAAGCGTGATCTAGTTCCCATTCTAGGCCGTGTTCGCTTACCTTGGTGTTGGGGGCTATGGCGATTATGGAGAAGGTTTTGCCGGTTGCATTCTCAATGGTCCAGGATTCGCCTTCGTGCAGAATGCGGGCCGTTACTTCGTCTTCTGCGATCCAGACGGGGGCATCTTTGTAAGCTGCTAGTAGGCCTAGGACGCTTAGGGCCATGTCCGGACGGCCGCCGGTGGTGCAGGTCGCAACCACTTCGGCACCCGGCCAGCGACGGCGGACGGAATCGAGTGCCAGCGCCAGATCGGTATAATCCTTGTACGGGTCATGGCGTTCAACTTCAAAGTCGGTGGCGGCATCGACCATCGCACGGCCTGCGTCGCTCACCGTGTCGGCATCCCCCACATAGACGTCGCAGCCCAGGCCAGCACTCAACAGCGCGTCGAGTCCGCGGTCCACGGCGACAACGTGGTCGCACTCCCCTGCTAGCCTACGCAACAGATCCGCGCTCGCCACTACGGGCGAGCCGCAGACCACTAATACCTTGCAAGCCACAGCCCTCGCCTATCCCTCAAACGAAAGCACGCGGGCCAGATCCAGCTCCTCGTAGCTGTCGATAAAGATATCGCAGATGGCGCGTACGTCGTCGCGCTTCATGCGGCCGTGCGGGTCATAGATGCCCACGCGCTTAAAGCCGGCGGCGCCGGAGCTCTTAAGGCCAAAGACCGCATCCTCAAACACCCATGCGCGCTCAAACTGATGCCCATGGTGCTCCTCCAGACGGCGCAGCGCCAGCTCGTATACGTCGGGGAACTGTTTGGAGCGTCCTGCCTCACCCGTCGTGGTAACAAACTCCATGTACGCGTCGAGCCCGGCTCCCGCTAGCGCAGACTTAACCAGCTCGGCCGGCGTGGACGTGGCAACGCACATGGCAATGCCCGCCGCCTTCGCTTGCTCCAAAAATGCCAGGAGCCCCTCGCGCGGCGGCACCTTTGAGTAACCATCGATCAGAATGTCGCTCAGCTCGCGATAAAGCTCCTCGCCATTTGCGCCAATGCCCCAGGTGTCGTGGTAGGCCTGGCACTCGTCCTCGAGCGACAAATGCTCAAACTGGGCAAAATCGTCGACCGTCACGTCAACTCCGTGGCGGTGCAATAACTCGGGCTGGGCATAGGCCCAAACGGGGGTGCTATTAACCAGCGTGCCGTCGCAATCGAAAATAAAAGCGACATTGGGAGCGGCGGTCTGGGACATAAATGTACCTTTCGATGTCAAATGGTAAACAACCTGCTAAAAACGTTTTACCAAACGTCAACCCAACAATCAAAAAACCCTGATTGGTAAAACTGTCAAGAGTTTTACCATCGCAATTCTGCCAGTGGTATAAACATGGCGCTCGCCGATTAAACGCCGCCGCAAATCCACTTTTCTCCATAAAAGTAACGGACAGGTGTTATCGTATTTCGTGCCGAAAGTTCCACCGAGCACGCGAGGTGGAACGAATCATAGAACTATCGCCGTCCCCTCGATTCGTGCAGCCTTGGACCTTTCGCATCTAGTCACCAAGGCAACACGCTGCCGCGTCATGATGGGATCAAACGTGAGCGATACAAAGCTAAAGCCAGCAACCAAAAAGCCTGCTACCCGTAAAGCCGCCCCGCATGCACCGGAGCTCTCTAAGGACGATGTCTACCTGTTTGGCATTGGCATGTGGGAGCGCAGCTGGGAAAAGATGGGCGCGCACCCCGACACGCAGAACCGTACGCGCGGTTGGCGCTTTTGCGTTTGGGCGCCCGACGTAAAGAGCGTGCATGTCATTGGCGAATTTAACGACTGGAATGAGGAAGCCAACCCGCTGGTGCCCGTGCATACGAGCGCTATTTGGGAAGGCTTTATTCCTGGTGCCGAGCAGGGCCAGCTCTATAAATATCTCATCGAGACCAACGAGGGCGAGAAGCTCTACAAGGCCGATCCGTATGCCTTTAAGGCCGAGTGCCCTCCGGGAACAGCGAGCGTGCTGTGGACCCTCGACGGCTATAAGTGGAACGACGCCGCATGGCTCAAGCGCCGCGCCGGCCACAACCACATGTCGCAGCCGCTCAACATCTACGAAGTTCATATTGGCTCGTGGAAGCGCCACGGCGACGCGCCGCAGGGCGAGCCGGACGAGTACGGCAACTACCCCGGACCCATGGATCCCTTCCCCGCACAGCGCGGCGAATTCTACACCTACGACGACCTTTCGGTAGAGCTCGTGGACTACGTGCGCGACATGGGCTACACCCACATTGAGGTCATGCCGCTGATGGAGCATCCCTTCGATGGCTCCTGGGGATACCAGACGACCGGCTACTATGCCGCCACGTCGCGCTATGGCGACCCGCAGCAGCTCATGCACTTTATCGATGCGTGCCACGAGGCAGGCATCGGCGTGATCATGGACTGGGTGCCCGGCGGTTTTTGCGCCGACTCCCACGGCCTTGCCACCTTTAACGGCCACATGCTGTTTGAGCACGAGATTCACCCCAACTGGGGCACGCACAAGTTTGACTTCGCCCGCGGCGAGGTCCGCTCCTTCCTGGTCTCCAACGTGCTGTACTGGCTCGAGAACTTCCATGTTGACGGCATTCGCATGGACGGCGTGTCCAGCATGCTGTATCTCAACTTTGGCATTGATGATCCCGGCCAAAAGAAGTTCAACAAGTACGGTACCGAGGAGGACCTGGACGCCAGCGCGTTTATCCGCCAGGTCAACTGCGCCGTGGAGGCACACTTCCCTGACGTGATGATGATGGCCGAGGAGTCCACCGCGTGGCCGCTCGTGACCTATCCGCCGCAGGACGGCGGCCTGGGCTTCCACTACAAGTGGGACATGGGCTGGATGAACGACACCCTGCACTACATGCAGACTGATTTTCCGTGGCGCCCCGGCAACCACGGCCTGCTCACGTTCTCCATCATGTACGCCTTTACCGAGAACTTCATTTGCCCGCTGAGCCACGACGAGGTCGTGCACGGCAAGTGCTCGCTGATCGGCCGCATGCCGGGCGACTGGTGGCGCCAGTTTGCCGGCCTGCGCACGCTGGCCTTCTACCAGATGACGCACCCCGGTGCCAAGCTCAACTTTATGGGCAACGAGATCGGCCAGTTTATTGAGTGGCGCTACTACGAGTCCATCCAGTGGTTCCTAACCGAGCAGTACGAGACCCATGCTCGCCATCAGGCGTTTATCAAGGCACTCAACCACCTGTACACCGCCGAGCCCGCCCTGTACGAGCGCGGCTACACCGACGACGGCTTTACCTGGATCGATGCGGACAACTCCAAGCAGTCCATCGTGAGCTTTGTGCGTCAGGGCGAGGACGTCGACGACGATCTGGTGATCCTGATCAACTTTGACCCGGCGAGCTACGAGAGTTTCCGCGTGGGCGTGCCGCGCGAGGGCGACTGGGAGGTCATCTTCGATTCCGACCGTCCCGAGTTTGGCGGCAGCGGATACGCCGGTGAGGAGCCCTACACCTGCTCGAGCGAGCCCTATCCCTGGAACGGGCAGATGGACTCCATCGAGATTAAGGTGCCCGGCCTTGCAGGCGTGGTGCTTAAGCGCCGCGGTCCCAGCAGCTATAAGCCGCCCGTGGTCGAGGAGCCCAAGAAGGCGACGCGCAAGCGCATGTCCTCGGTGAAGCCCAAGGCCGCAGCTGCTAAGAAGGCTCCGGCTAAGGCGAAGGCTGCCAAGCCCGCCGCCAAGGCTTCGGCCAAGTCCACCACGGCCAAGAAGGCTGCTTCCAAGGCCAAGGCAGCTGCCGTTAAGGATCCTGCCAAGAAAGCGTAACAAAGGTGTTACCACTGTAATTACCCGCCCCGCCGGGGCGTAGGATACAAGTCATAACCGTTCCGGGAGAAACATCCCCGGGGGAAGGAACGTATGAATAAGATCTTCGACAACAAGCAGGAGTTTACCGAGCTCTATCGCGATGCCGTCATGAGCATCAGCGGCAAGAGCGTCGAGGCCGCCAGCGACCTCGACCGCTTTAACGCCCTGGCCAAGCTCGTGGCCGAGAAGGCACGCACCGTTGCCACCAAGAGCGACGCCCGCGCCACCGCCGAGGGCAAGAAGCGCGTGTACTACTTCTCGATCGAGTTTTTGATCGGCCGCCTGCTCGACAACTACCTGCTCAACTTTGGCGTGCGCGACATGGTCGCCGAGGCGCTCGGCGACATGGGCTTCGACCTGTCCGTCATCGAGAACCAGGAGCCCGATCCGGCGCTGGGCAACGGTGGCCTGGGCCGTCTTGCAGCATGCTTCCTGGATTCCATGGCAGCCGAGGGCATTGCCGGCTACGGCAACGGCATGCGCTACCGCTACGGCCTGTTTAAGCAGGAGATCGTTAACGGCAGCCAGGTCGAGGCTACCGACGAGTGGCTCACCCACGGCTATCCCTGGGAGGTCCGCCGTCAGGATAAGGCCGTGACCATTAAGTTTGGTGGCCACGTCGAGGGCTTTGAGGAGAACGGCCGCACGTTCTACCGCACGGTGGACACGCAGGATATCCTGGCCGTCCCTTATGATATCCCCGTCGTGGGCTATGCCGGCGAGACCGTCAACAAGCTGCGCGTCTGGGCCGCTGAGCCGGTCGAGGAGCACTTCGATCTGGAGGCTTTCAACCGCGGCGACTACGCCCTGGCAGACGCCGAGCGCGCCGAGGCCGAGGCCATCAGCGCCATCCTCTACCCCAACGACGCCGGCGAGCACGGCCGTCTGCTGCGCCTGAAGCAGGAGTACCTGTTTGTCTCGGCCGGCATCTACAGCCTGCTCGACACCTTTGAGAAGGAGCACGGCGCGAACTGGGAGCTGCTGCCGCATTAGTCAGACTCCATATGCAGACGGGAATGGT
>CAUHIY010000101.1:0-6589 GCA_959606405.1 uncultured Collinsella sp.
CGGGAAGGGGCAGTACAGCGGCGCGCCCGAAGCGTTGGTAAAGAGCATCGGCTGAATACCAAACTCGATTGCCGCGCACAGGGCCGCCAGGCACAGGCCGACCCAGCCGCTTACGATGGCCGAAACCGAGGTGCCCCAGCTCTTGTCGTGCAGACGGCTGTTGAGCGCACGGAACACGATAGCAGCGGCAAACGGCAGCACGAAGGCCATGTTAAAGCAGTTGGCGCCAAAGGACAGGATGCCGCCGTCGCCAAACAGTAGTGCCTGTAGCGCCAGCGCGACCGAGACAGCAATGGCCGCGGCCTCCGGGCCCAGCAGCAGCGCGATGAGCGCGCCGCCGACGGCGTGACCCGTGGTGCCGCCGGGCAGCGGCACGTTGAACATCATGAGCAAGAAGGAAAATGCGGCGCAGATGCCCAGGAAAGCCATGTGCTCGCGATCGAGCGTGGCACGCACCTTTTTGATGCAGTGGACCCAAACGGGCACCATTGCCACTGCCATGACGGCATCCGTCTGCGGGGACAGATAATTATCTGGAATGTGCATGGGCGCCTCCCGGTTATCGGCGCACAGAATTGCAACGCCGCTTAAATCACCTTGTCAGTGTTACGCATTGTAAGATTCGTAACACGCCGCGGGCTATCATAGCAAAACGGCGCACTGCCGACAAAGCAGCACGCCGTTATGTAATGCGCGTGTCATATATGAAGGCTCAACGGTGCCTTATATCGAGCATAGCGGTCACGTAAGACTCGGCGGCAACCACCGCTGACCCATACCCCAGCGCAAGCCCTATCCGCGGACCTCGCCGTTTACGCCCTTGCATACCTTGGTGACGATCTTCTGGTGCGCCTTCTCGACCTCTTCGCTGGTGAGCGTGTGGTCGTCGGAGCGATACGTAAGCGCAAAGGCCATGGACTTCTTGCCCGCTCCGATGCGGATGGGATCGCGGTAGACGTCGAACAGGCGCACGCCCTCGAGCAGCTTGCCGCCGGCGCTGGTAATGCGGCGCTCAAGATCCTCGCAGGTCACAGCATTGTCGACCACGATAGCAAGGTCGTGCTCAACAGCCGGGTACTGCGAGAACTCGCGGTAGTTCTCCTGATTGCGGGCGCCCTTGATCAGCTTGTCCAGATCGAGCTCAAAGGCAACGACGACCTCATCGATGCCCATCGCCTCGCGCGCCTCGGGGTGAATCTCGCCGACCCAGCCCAGTACGGTGCCGCCGGACAGAACCTCGGCCGCACGACCCGGCTGCAAGAAAGCGTAGCACTCGCCCTCGACGGGACGGAAGCGAACCTTCTCGATGCGCAGCTGGGCGAGCAGCTCCTCGACAATGCCCTTGCCAAAGAAGAAACGCAGCTTGCGGTACTTCATGTTCCAGGACTGCTCGCTCCACTGGCCCGAGAGCACGCCCGCCACGGACTTGGTCTCCTTGGGCAGGCTGGCGTTCTCGCGACCGTGGAACAGGCTGCCGACCTCGTACAGGTGCACGTTGGGCGTGCCGTGGGCCTCGTTATAGGCCACGGACTGCAGCAGGCCCGGCAACAGCGAACGACGCATCTCGGTCTGCTCGGCTACCAGCGGGTTCATGAGCACCACGGGGCAACCGCGACCCTCGGTGGACATACCGATCTTCTCCAGGTCGCCCGGGGCGGCAAAGCCGAAAGTCGTGGTCTCGTTGAGGCCGCAGGCGCGCAGGATCTCGCCGACCTTGCGGGTGAGCTTCTGCTCGCGGGTCAGGCCGCCGATGTGGTTCTTGGCAGCCGGGATGGTCGCCGTCACACGGCCCATGCCCCACAGGCGCAGGACCTCCTCGATCAGGTCGATCTCGCGCGGCAGGTCGGGACGGAAGCTCGGCGGGGTGACCATGAAGTCATCGCCGTCGCGCTCGACGGTGCAGCCCAGGCGGGTGAGCGAACGCTCGATAAACTCGGGCTCGATGTCGGCACCGCAGATGGCATGCACGCGGGCCAGGCGCAGCTTGATGCTGTCGATAGTCTTGGGCGCAGGGAAAACGTCGACATAGCCGGGAGCAACCTCGCCGCCGGCGATCTCCTCGATGAGCGCGCAGGCAACGTTGGCGACGTCCACGCAGCCGGTCTCGTCAACCTGGCGCTCAAAGCGAATGGAGGCGTCGGAGATCAGGGACAGGTCGCGGCTGGTGTGCGAGGTGCGACCGGCGTTGAAGCAGGCACTCTCGACCATCACATCGACGGTGTCGTCCTCGATCTCGGAATCCATGCCGCCCATAACGCCGGCCAGCGCCACGGGGCGCTCGCCGTCGGTGATGAGACCCATGCCGGCGTCGAGCGTGCGCTCCTCGCCGTCGAGCGTCGTGAACTTCTCATCCTGCTGGGCGGCGCGGACCACCACACGACGGCGGCCATCGCGCTCGGCAAAGGTGTCCAGGTCAAAGGCGTGCAGCGGCTGACCGGTGAGCATCATCACGTAGTTGGTGATATCGACAATGTTGTTGTGCGGGCGCACGCCCAGGGCGTTGAGGCGCTTGACCATCCAGTCGGGCGAGGGGCCGACCTTCACGTTGCGCACGATGCGGGCGACGTAGCGGTCGCACAGGCCCTCGTCGGCAATCTCGACCGAAAGCTCGTCGTCGGTCGCGCGGCCGGTCTCGGCCTTGATGGCAGGCAGCTCAACGTGGAAATCGCGGTCGAAGATGGCGCCGGTCTCGCGGGCCATGCCGATCATGGACAGGCAATCGGGACGGTTGGGCGTGATCTCGCAGTCAAGCACGGTATCGCTCGAGCCCACGTACTCGGCAAACGGCATGCCGCAGGGCGTATCCTCGGGCAGGATCATGATGCCGGAGTGGTCGCCGCCCAGGCCGAGCTCGCGCGCGGAGCAGTTCATGCCCATGGACACGACGCCGCGAAGCTTGCTCTTCTTGATCTTGACGTCGCCGGGCAGGACAGCGCCAATCATGGCCGTGACGATGTGGTCGCCGGCCTCGAAGTTCTGCGCGCCGCAGACGATCTGCAGCGGAGCGGGGTTGCCGTCGGCGTCGAGGTTCTTGTCGCCCACGTCGACCGAGCACACATACATATGGTCGCTATCGGGGTGCGGGGTCTTGGTGAGCACCTTGGCGGTCACCACGTGGTCGAAGGACTCGCCCACGGTGTCGATCGCCTCGACCTCGGTGCCGGTACGGATATATTCGTCCGAAAGGGTCTTGGGATCCTCCGGAATATCGATCATGGTCTTGAGCCAGTCGTAAGAAACACGCATCTAGCTCTCCTTTCATACTGAAAGCCTGCGAAGAGATGCAGGTGGAAACTTCAACTTTGTGAACATTCCTTACAAAGCGAGGGTTGTCCAAGTGCGGCAGATCGGCCCGAAAGAGGAGCGCCGCGTACTTTGGTACGCAAGCGACGAATGAGCGCCGAGGTGCCGTGCTTGGGCAAGCCGCAGCCTAAAATTGGTTCAGGAAGCGCATATCGCCTGTCATGAGCGTGCGCAGGTCGGGCAGGTCGTAGCGCAGGGCCGCGACGCGCTCGGCGCCAATACCAAAGGCGAAGCCGGTGTACTTCTCGGGGTCGATGCCGCAGTTAATCAGGACGTTGGGGTCGACCATGCCGCAGCCCAGAATCTCGATCCAGCCGCTGTGCTTGCAGAAGTTGCAGCCCTTGCCGCCGCACACGTGGCAGCTCACGTCTACCTCGCAGCTCGGCTCGGTGAAGGGGAAGAAGTGCGGGCGGTAACGCGTCTTGCGGTCCTCGCCAAACATGCACTTAACAAAGTAGTCGAGCGTGCCCTTAAGATCGCCAAAGGTGATGCCCTCGTCGACGACCAGGCCCTCGATCTGGTTGAACTGCGGCAGGTGGCAGGCGTCGGCCGTGTCGGGACGGTAGACGGTGCCCGGGCAGATCATGTAGATGGGCGGCTTCTGCGACTCCATGGTGTGGATCTGCACGCCCGAGGTCTGGGTGCGCAGCAGCACGTCGGACTCGCCGTGGGCGTGAGCCTCGGGGTGCGCGACGCTGCCGGGGTTGTTGTCGACCACATAGAAGGTATCGCGGGCCGAGCGGCTCGGGTGATCCATGGGGGCGTTGAGCGCGGTGAAGTTGTAATAGGAGGTGTCGACCATGGGGCCAGACTCGACGGTGTAGCCGATGCCGCAGAAGATGTCCTCGGCCTCCTCGATGATCTGCTTGATCAGGTGCTGGTGGCCGATCTGCGGACGGATACCCGGTAGCGTGATGTCGACGGCCTCGTGCTCGAGTGCGTGCTTGAGGGCGGCGGCCTTCATCTCGGTGGTGCGCTCGTCGAGCATGCCCTCGATCAGCTGGCGCATCTCGTTGGCGCGCTTGCCCATCACGGGACGATCCTCGGGGGCGAGCTTGCCCATCATGCGCATCAGGCCGGTGATGCGGCCCTTGCGGCCGAGCAGCTCAACGCGCGCGGCCTCGAGCTTTGCGGCGTCGTCGGCGCCTGCGACGAGCTCCTTGGCCTCTTCCTCGAGTTTGACCAGATCATCAATCAGACTCATGTCTTCCCTTTCGTCTCTCGCGCTCCCCGCTTGCCGAGGCGGCTGCCGCCGTCTGACGTTGCGAAAACGCGGCCCGGTTCGGTAACAAAAAACCGTCCTCGGGCATGTGCATTGCCCAAGGACGGTTGAATTCCGCGGTACCACCTTGTTTGACCCGGCGGATGTCTGGCCCGCCGCGCCCACTCTTTGCCCCTTGTCGCGAGGCTCACGGCTTCCCTACTGGGGACATCGCCGCCGCCGGCCGCGTGCCCGTTGAGGTCGCTGCTCGGGAGTGAACGCTTGGCCCTTGCCACCGCAGGAAGGCTTACAGCCCATGACCTTCCCTCTCTTGCCGGCGACGCGGCGGGCAAAACCCTCTCCGTCAACGCATTGGGCTACAGGATACCACATTGTTTGGGCATATCGCCGCGTTCCGTTTTGTTCGTGCTGGGTACAAGGCAGGTAGCTGTGTAAACTGGCCGTGCGCCCATCCGTGGCGCTCGGTTCGCGAGATCAAGGATATGGTATGGGAAAGAAGCACGATAAGAAGGCCGAGCCCGCAGCGGGCAAGACGCCCAAAAGCATGAAGGTCGATAAGGCCGTCAAAAAATTCCGCAAGCTCGAGGGCAAGCTGTGGACCCGCGAGTACCTGCTCAAGATTGCCGAGTTTGACGGCGCGACCATTGCCCCCGCCAACGGCGCCGCAGCGCGCGCCGACGCCATGGGCACCCTTGCCGGCGAGCATCATAAGCTCCTGACCAGCGAAAAGTCTGTCGAACTTGTGCGCTCGCTGGCACGCGAAACCGTCGCCGGCGGCAAGATCGACGACCCGCAGCTGCTCGACGAGATCCGCGTACTCGGCCGCGACCAGCGCGAAGCGAGCGTCATTCCCACCGAGGAGGCCGAGGCCTGGACCAGGCTCACCTGCGAGGCCGACGCCGTGTGGCACAAGGCCAAGACGGCCAATGACTGGGCGAGCTTTGAGCCCTATGTGGATAGAATCGTCGCCCAACTTAAGCATCAGGCCGAGCTCATGGACCCCAAGCGCGACCCATACGATGTTTGGCTCGATCAGTACGAGCGCGGCCTTTCCGCCAAGAGCTTCGATGCGTTTTGCGATGAGGTCAAGGCGACGGTCGTGCCGCTCGTGCACGCCATCGGCGAGCGCGGCCAGCAGCCCGCTGCCGACTTTTTGCACGCCCGCGTGCCCGAGGCCGCCCAGCGCGCCATGAGCTTCGACCTTATGAAGCTCGTCGGCCTGGACCTGAACGACACCACGCTTGCCTTTACCGAGCACCCGTTTAGCGAGGGCTTTGCCGTGGGCGACGCGCGCATCGCGACGCACATCTACGAGGACGACTGCATCTCCAACGTCTACAGCATCATCCACGAGGCGGGACACGCCATGTACGAGCTGGGCGTCAATCCTGCCTATGCGCGCACCCGCCTGGAGGGCGGCACTTCCATGGGCATCCACGAGAGCCAGAGCCGCTTTTTCGAGAACACCGTGGGTCGCAGCCGCGCCTTTATGGGCCCGCTGCTCGAGGTGCTGCGCCGTCACGCGCCCGAGGTCTATGGCAGTGTGGACGAGGATACGCTCTACCATGCCGTGAACATCGCACGGCCGTCGCTGATCCGCACCGAGGCGGACGAGCTCACTTATCCGCTGCACGTTATGGTGCGCTACGAGATCGAGCGCATGCTGTTTGCCGGCGAGGCCACGGCCAAGGACATCCCCGCGCTTTGGAATCGCTTTATGGATGAGTACCTGGGCATTCCCGTTCCCGACGACACGCACGGCTGCCTGCAGGATACGCACTGGAGCGGTGGCTCGTTTGGCTACTTCCCCACGTATGCGCTGGGTAGCGCCTACGACGCTATGTTTGTGCCGGCCATGTGCCGCGACGGCGTCGACCTTACCGGTGCCTGTGCGAGCGGCGATTTGGCGCCCGTCCGTGCCTGGCTGGGCGAGCACATTTGGCAGTGGGGCCGTGCCAAGGACGCACCGGAGCTCATCAAGGGCGCGTGCGGCATGGACTTTGACGCCCGCTACTACTGCAGCTACCTGCAGGACAAGTTCACCACGCTGTACGAGCTGTAAGG
>CAUHIY010000102.1:0-6577 GCA_959606405.1 uncultured Collinsella sp.
ATGATGGGGCCACCGGGATAGCCCAGACCCAACGCCTTGGCTACCTTGTCGAAGGCCTCGCCCACAGCGTCGTCGAGCGTCTCACCGAGCACCTCGTAGTCGCCCCACGCCTTCACGTGCACGAGCATGGTGTGCCCACCCGAGACAAGCGTGAAGATAAACGGCGGTTTGAGGTCGGGTTGCGCCAGCAGGTTGGCAAACAGGTGCCCCTCCAGATGGTTGACGCACACGAGCGGCTTGCCGGCAGCGTAGGCAAAGCCCTTGGCGAAGGCGACGCCAACCACGAGCGCGCCCACCAGGCCCGGGCCCTGTGTCACGCCCACGGCGGCAAGCTCGCTGGGGGCAATGGCTCCATCCTCAAGACCAAGCGATGCTGCGGCATCCTCGAGCGCCGCATCCACGACACTCACAATCACCTCGACGTGTTTGCGCGAGGCGATCTCGGGCACCACGCCGCCAAAGCGGGCGTGAAAATCAATCTGCGTCGACACCTGGTTGGCCAGCATATTGCCATCCGCATCGATAATCGCCACGGCCGTCTCGTCGCAGGAGCTCTCGATAGCGAGCACTAGGCGGCGGCGCTCAATTTCGGCACGCTCCCCCTCGGAGCGCCCAGGCGCAGGCAGCGGCCATACGCGCTGCTCTGCCGCCGTCGGCTCGGGCGAAGCATTGTCGACCGGAAGCACCAGGGGCAGCGGAGCCGTCATGACGATGGCATCCTTGCCGGCACCATAGTAGCCGCGGCGCCGTCCTGCCTCGGTAAAGCCCAGAGCGTTATAAAGCGCGATCGCTCCCTCGTTGCCGTCCTCGACCTCGAGCGAAGCCGTGGTGCAGCCGAGCATCTGGGCATCATAGCTCACGTGCGACAGCAGCTTGCGGGCAATGCCCTCACGGCGATGTGCCGGGTCGACGGCGACATCCAGAATCTGCACATCACCGTCCACGACCATACCGCCGGCAAGGCCCAGCAGCTTGCCGTCGTCGTGTGCCACCCACCAACTACGCGGCGCAGCGACGTCCTCGCCCAGTTCGGACAGGAACATGCCCGGCGTCCACGCCTCGTGTCCGGCACCTTCAAAGCAGGCAGCTTCCAACGCGCTCGCGCCCTCGGCATCCGCCGCGCCCATGGGACGGAACTGCAGATGACGACCGGCGAGCTCATCGGCAACGCCCGTAATTCCGCTCTGCGCACTCTCGGCAAGACCAAGACGCTTGCGCTCGTTTTCCTCGGCATCCGAAAGGCGCGTGTAAATCGGCAGGACGCGGGCCGGATCGCCGTAACCCGCAGCGTGCGCGAGCAGCAAGCCCTCGCCCGAAGGCCACCACAGGTCGCGCTCCACGCAGCGGGCGGTCTCGTCCTCACCCAGCAGCTTGCCATAGCGCACGAGACCGTCACCGGTCAGCTGAACCTGGTCCCAGTCCGCTGCTCGGCGCCACTCATCGAGCGCCACGGCGGCCTTGACCACGTGTTCGCGCTCAAATTGACGCTCGGGTCCCTCATCGACCAGCATATACAGCGCCGGATATACCTCACCGCGCATAGCATCGGCCAAGATACCAAGCTTGCCGCGCACGCCAGCCTTCCACGCCGTCCAAGCGCAAGCGTCGAGCGTCGACACGCCCAGCAGCGGAACATTGGCACCACGCGCGAGGCCCTTGGCAGTGGAGATGCCGATGCGCACACCCGTAAAGGACCCCGGGCCGCGACCGACCACATAGCAACCAACATCGCTGCGATCCAGACCGGCTTGAGCCAGCACGCCATCAACGGTATTCACGAGCTCAACGTTGGCGTGACGGCGACACATGTGGTCGCCACTCACGAGCTTCGTCTCGCCCGTCTGCCCATCAATCCAGCTTGCCGCGCAGGCAAGCATGTCAGTCGAGGTATCGAGCGCCACCACCAGCGCGTTGTCGTTATGCAAGCTCATCTTGTACAGCCTTATCAATCAAATGGGAAAGCTCCATTGCGCGGTCACCGTGCGCCTCGAGCGTTATCGTTCGCACATCGCTGTCGCCCTCATCACGCCTGAGCGTCACCGAAAGATACTCATCCGTCAGCTCGTCCTGGAATTGTTCGCCCCATTCCAGCAGGCAAGCACCCTCATAGCCCAGCACATCGAAAATGCCCGTATCCTCGAGCTCGTAGGCATGCTCCAGGCGGTATAGATCAAAGTGAAACAGCGGAATACGACCTTGATCGTGAACGGCCATGAGCGCAAACGTAGGACTCGTAACCATATGTCCATCGCCCAGCCCGCGCGAGACGCCCTTGGTAAAGTGAGTTTTGCCCACTCCCAGGCCACCGGTCAGGATGAGCACATCGCCGTCCTCAAGGCACGGTGCAATTAGCTCGCCAAAGTACTCCGTATCGGCAGCGCAAGTCGTTTTGTAAGTACCTACCCCCAGGCGCTCCAGGGACATATATGCTCCTTATTATTCCGAGGCGTCCTCTGGTGCGGGATGTCGCTCCAGATAATCGCCCAGCATCTTAAAGTCTTCCTCCAGCAGCTCCTGCCACGCCGGATTGCGCAGCGCTGCTGCCGGATGAAAAGTGGGCATTACTACAAAATGCCCCATCTGGTGGAACCTGCCGCGCAGCTTAGTAATGCCAATCTCGGTCTTAAGCACAAAGTGCGTCGCGGGGTTGCCGAGCGTCACGATAATATCAGGCCAGATGCTTCGAATCTGCTCACGCAAAAACGGCGAGCAAGCCAGCACTTCCTCGGGACGCGGATTGCGGTTTCCCGGCGGGCGGCACTTAAGCACGTTGGCAATGTAGACGTCTTCGCGTTTGAGCCCCGCCAGCGACAAAATGCCGTTGAGGTCCTCGCCTGCCGCCCCCACAAAAGGCTCGCCCTGCAAATCCTCATTGCGGCCCGGCGCCTCACCAATAAACATCACGCGAGCGCGGGGGTTTCCCACGCCAAACACGATATTGTGACGCGACTGGTAGAGCTGGCAGAGGTGACAATCGCCCAGAACGGCCTCAATTTCCTCGAGTGCGACCTCACGTGGTGCCTGATGGGTATGGCCGGGGATGTGCATGACGCCCATAGCGGCTCCTACACGTAGACCTTGTCGAGACGCATGCCAAAGCCGCAGGCGACCTCGTAGTTAATCGTTCCGCGCAGTCGGGCCATCTCGTCCATAGTGATCTCGGCATCGCCATCGCGGCCGACAATGATCATCTCGTCACCATACTCGGCCTCGGGAATCTCGTGTGCCGGGTTGGACTGAATGGCGACCATAAACTGGTCCATGCAGATATTGCCAACCTGATGCACGCGCTCGCCGCGATACAGCACATCCATACGATTGGAAAGCGTACGCGATAGGCCATCGGCATAACCGATCGGCAGCGTGCAGATCTGAACGCGCGTACGCGGTACGCGGTAGGTAAAACCGTAGCCCACGCCCTCACCCATCGCAGGGTGTGCCACGCGCGTCACACGCGCATGGACGCTCATAACGGGATCAAGCTGCATCACGCGGCCACTCAGCTCGCACGGCTGCATGCCATACAAGCCAACGCCGGCGCGGATCATATCAAAATGCATCGAGGGGTCGAGCATCGAGGACGGCGTGTTGGCGCAGTGCACGATACCGCACTCAAAACCCGCATCCTTAATGGCCTGAACGGCCTCGGTAAAGCGCTGACACTGCAGCTTGTAGTCCCAGCCCGAAGGTTCATCGGCCGTGGCGAAGTGCGTAAATACGCCGTCGCACTGAATACCGCGATGGAAATTTATACCGCGGACAAAGTCGAGCACCTGCGTGTAGTGAACGCCGATACGATTCATGCCCGTCTCGATGGCGAGATGATACTTGCCCACTTTGCCCGCCGCGACGGCACATTCGCCATACGCAAGAGCAAAGTCAGACGTATAGACCGAGGGCATGATATCAAACTCGAGCAACGTCGGAATGGCCTCGATAGGCGGCTCGCTTAGGATGAGGATGGGTTTCGTAATCCCGCCCTGTCGGAGCTCAACGCCCTCGTTAACCGTCGCCACGGCAAACATGTCGGCACCGACCGAATACATGATCTTGGCGCACTCAACAGCTCCATGACCATAAGCATCGGCCTTGACCACGCAGCACAGGCGCTGACGTGGATTCAGCAAGTTCTTATAGGCCCTCGTGTTGCGACGGAGCGCCCCGCGGTCGATCTCGACCCAGGACCAGCGCGTCAAATCGGCTTTATTCATGATTAGTCATCCGACCCTTCGTCCATGATTCCCAGATCTTCGAGCGCATCCTTTGCCGCCAGCTCCATGGCAGGACCGATCAAGTCGATAAGATCGGTCGCGATAACGCTCTTCTCACCATACTCCGTCGCCGCAGCAAAACCGGCGTAGCTGTGAAGTGCAACGGCGTACGAATACAGCAACTCCCAACGATCCATCTCGTCGCGCATGGTGGCAAGCGTGCCGGCCAAAATACCCGCGAGAACATCACCCGAACCGGCAGTTGCCAGAGAAGCCGGACCCGAGAGCGGCAGCAGCACACGCTCAACGCCACAGATAGCCGTCGTCGGCCCCTTGGCAATGACCACCAGATTGTCGGAGCCTGCAGCCCAGACAACCTTCTGCGCGGCCGCAATCGCGGTACCAAGGTCGTTCACCTCGTCACCGGCAACCAGACGCGAAAGCTCACGATAGTGCGGCGTCATAACCAACGGCTGCTCGCGGCGATACATCTCGGGGTTACTATCAATACCGTCAATGGCAATCTTAGCAAGGCAGTTGAGTGCATCGGCGTCCAAAATTAGCGGTACATCAAGCTCGAGCAAGCCCGAAACCACCTGCATAGCGCCAGCAGACGTCGTGATACCGGGACCGCACAGCACGCAGCTGTACTTCTTTGCGATCTCGCACACCGTCATGCGCGCAGCAGCGCCAAAGGAGCCGCGGGAATCAGACGGAATAGCAAAGACCGGAATCGAAGGAAGTGCCATGCGAATGAGATTGGCGCAGGCGTCAGGAGCCGCGACTGCCACGTAACCAGCACCCGCGCGAGCTGCAGACTTGGCCGCCATAATGGCAGCACCAGGATATTGCGCAGATCCGGCGACAATAAGCACGGAGCCACGGGAATACTTATCGATATTCGATGGTAGCGGAGCAAAGTAATCAACTAAGTCACCGGGCTCGACAATCTCGGCGGCGTGGTCGACATCATCGATGACCTCGTCAAGACGGTCGTAAAGATTGCCGCAGATCAAATCGCCAGCATACTCAGGACCATCAGCGCTATACAGACCAATCTTGGGCGCAATCATCGTCACCGTGCGCTCGGCACGAATGCAGTCGTCATCAACAACGCCCGTCTCTGCATTCAGGCCCGAGGGGACATCAATGGATACGACACAATCGGCGCATTCATTGACCGTAGGAATCCAGATGGAGAACGGCGCACGCAGATTCCCGTGGAAACCGGTACCAAAAATGGCATCAACAACAACATCGGCCTTATCGATCAAAACCTCGAGTTCGTCACGCGAGGGGCCGACACAAACGTGCACATCGCGGCCGGCAGTACGACGAGCAACATGACGTGCCAGAGCAGCAGGAATCTCATCCGGCTCAACCGGAGAAACGATATCGACGTCCACACCCTTATGGCTCAGAATATCGGCGGCAACCCAACCGTCGCCGCCATTATTACCAAAACCGACCAGAACGAGAACCCGATCGGGATTGAGCTTCAAGACCTCGTTGGCGGCAAACTCACCCGCTAGCTCCATAAGCTCGGCCTTCGAAGTCCCTTCGCGTTCGATGATGTCCTCGAGACGAACGACTTCTTCGGTACTCAAAACCGGTTTCATCTATGCTCCTAGCGTATCTTGCGAAGCATCGCCCAGGTGCTCCGTCAATGCTGAATTCTGCAGCTGCTCAAGCTCATCTAAAACAGAGCGAGCCTCTTTAAATGTCTGCGCTACGCGTTTCTTGGTGCTCACCTTTTCATCTTTTGGCTTAGGCCGAGCATCTTCGGTAATCGCGATGGCATTCGCAACGGCCAAGTCTCCCGTAAGCGTAATGGAAAGAGCGACCTCAACAACACCCAGTTCTTGAGCGATCTCGAGAGCACGGCCCGAAAGCAGCGCCTTCGGTTTGCCGAGTTTATCACGCGTAACCGAAACATCCTTGCGACCAACGCCTTGACTAAAACCCGAGCCGAGAGCTTTAAGTACCGCCTCGCGCGAAGCAAAGCGGCTGGCATAGTGAGCAGCGGGGCGCGATGATGCATCGCAATACGCACGCTCTTCTTCGGTAAACACACGCCTAGCAAACGACGGCGTCTTTTCAAGAATTGATTTCATACGGGAAATCTCGACGATATCAACGCCGATACCAGCTTCAGCCATGTTCACCTCCATATCGCACAGACTAAGTTATTGTAGCCCGTTCACAGAAGATGCGACAAACGAGGGTTATAAAACACAGCTACTATGTGAGACAAAAGCCCGTAAACGCAAAAAAGGGGGAGGCCGCGAGGCCTCCCCCTTCTAAGTTCGATGACGGCTCGGTGCCGTCCACCGGTCAGCGGCGCCCTGGCCTCCCACGGGCTGGCC
>CAUHIY010000103.1:0-6478 GCA_959606405.1 uncultured Collinsella sp.
CGAAATGAGGTCGCGAATGCCGACGGGTGAATTGGGGTCGAGCCAGACAGCGATCGCATAGGCCACAATGCCAAAGAACAGATACATGAACATGCAAAGACACGCGACAAAGAGCCATGACGCCTGGACGCTCGACATTGCGGCCCAGAACTGCCCCATCTGCCCGGTTACCACCAGATAGACGATATAACCCACCAGCACGACGCCGATAAAGATGGCGCCGCGGCGTGCGCTCTTATTGTCATCTCCGCCCGAGGCCTCAACCTCGACCTGGGGCTTAGACGTATGCTGAGAGGACTCCGTCATGAGACTCCTTCTAACAGTCAAAATATCTTGGATATTGTACCCGCAAGGACCATAGACAGAACGAAAAGCTCTGGTTCAAACGGGAATTGCAGACGGTTGTTTGAAAATAAAAAACCCGGCCTTCCATGGGAAGCCCGGGAATCAAATGCGTGGTAGCCCGTACCAGATTCGAACTGGTGATCTCCGCCTTGAGAGGGCGGCGTCCTAAACCGCTAGACGAACGGGCCATAAGCCTCAGCAGAAAAGAAGTGGTAGCCCGTACCAGATTCGAACTGGTGATCTCCGCCTTGAGAGGGCGGCGTCCTAAACCGCTAGACGAACGGGCCACATGACATCTGCACTGCCGTGCTGCGAGGAAATATATTACGGGACAAAAAACGTCAGCGCAAGAAGAAATTCCAAATTGCCGAAAAAATGTCGGCAGGTTATGGAACACGCAGGTAAACTGGGTAGCTAATTCAAGTTGAGATGGACCAAAAGAGCTTCGCGGTCGTTGGGAATATTGTCTTCGATCACGGCGTCGAGGGCGGAGTTGAGAAGCTGACCCAGTTCCGGCCCGGGCTTGACTCCGGCACGGATCAGGTCGCCGCCGTTGATGGCGAGCATCTTGAGCGTATAGGGCTCCCCTGCCTTCAGCAGCTCGTGCGCCATCGCGCGCATCTCCTCAATCGTCTCAACGTAATAGAAGCAAGACGGGGCCTTGCCGAGCGTATCGGCACGCTTAAGGTCCATGAGCTCGTCCATCAGACGCGGCGTGTCGACGCCCTCGCCCGAAAGCGCGCGCATCATATTGAGCAGGCAGGATCGCTCGGGGCGCAGCGGCTTATCGTGATATTTGATGAGCAGGCACACGTCGCGCACCAAGTCGTGCGAGAGTGCCAGGCGATCCATAATGACGCGCGCTTTCTTGGCGCCGAGCTCGGGATGACCGTAGAAGTGTCCGCTGCCGGCGTGATCGACCGTAAAGCACTCGGGCTTGGAGACATCGTGCAAAAACGCCGCCCACATAAGGCTCGACGATGGCGCGACGCCGTCGCACAGCGCCAGCTCCCCTGCCACCGTCAGCACACGGGCGATATGCTCGTAGACGTTAAACGCATGATAGACACTTCGCTGATCAAACCCGCGACCCGCTGCCAACTCGGGCACAGCGACGCAGATGAGCTCAGGGTAGCGCAACATGGCGTCTCCCCCGTGACCGGTCGAAAGAATGCCCTCGAGCTCAATACCCACACGCTCGCGCGCTACGGCATCGAGCAGCAGCGCGCACTCGGCAAGCGCGCGCTTGGTCTCGGGCTCAATCATAAAGTCAAGGCGGCAGGCAAAGCGCACCGCGCGCAACATGCGCAGTGCATCCTCGTTAAAGCGACGCTTGGGATCGCCGACAGCACGAATCAGCTTGCGCTCCAAGTCACCCTGGCCGTCGTAGCGGTCGACAAGCCCGCGCTCGGGATGCCAGGCCATGGCGTTGACGGTAAAGTCGCGGCGCGCTAGATCGTCCTCGAGCGAGGCGGCACGCTCCACACTCTGGGGATGGCGACCATCGGTGTAAAAGCCATCCAGGCGGTACGTGGTGACCTCGATACGCTCGCCATCGGAAATAGCCGTGATTCCGCCAAATTTAATGCCCGACTCCACGACCGCGATGCCGGCGGTCTCGAGCGCCGCTTTGGACTCCTGCCACAGGCCGCTACAGCACATATCAACATCGTGGCTGGGGCGCCCCATCAGGGCGTCGCGCACCCAACCGCCTACGTACCAAGCCTCAAGACCGGCTGCTTCGAGCGAACGCAGGACGCGCAGGGAGGCATCAGACGGTTGCGTACCGTTGAGAGAAACATTGCACATGCCTATGGCCTCCTGCACTTGCGAGCGTTAATCGATGGTTCTCAAGAAGTCTAACAAGAAACGAGAAAGCGCGCACACGCAATCGCGTCGTCGATTCGATAAAACGAGACAGCAAACGCCACATACGTTCAGCGCACAAAAAACACCCGCCTTGGTAATCCAAAGCGGGTGTTCGGCAACGATGTATCGATGCTGCTAGCAGACCTGGCGAACCTCGATGTGCTTCTTATATTCGTCCACCTTGGCAAAATCGCCCAGACCGGGGCACTCGACCACGTTGGCGCCGGTGGCCATCGAAAGACGCAAAGCATCCTCAACACGCTCGGGGGCGTCGTGCCACACGGACAGGAAGGCAGCGAGCGAGGAATCGCCGGCACACACCGTCGACAGCAGCTTGACGTCGAAGGTGCGGTTGGCAAACCAGATGTGCTCGCCGTTGGAGAAGTAAGCACCGGCGCCACCGAGGGTCAGCAGCACGTTCTTGGCGCCCTTGGCATGCAGCTCGGCCATAGCGCCCTTGACGGACTCATCGTCGCCACCGCTCACCTTGATGCCAAAGATGTCGAGCAGCTCGTCGTCATTGGGCTTGATCAGCAGCGGCTCCATGGCAATGAGGTCTGCCAGCTGATGGCTCGAGATATCGAGCACGAACTCGGCCCCCTTGGCCTTTACACGGCGCAGGACCTCGGCCAAGAAGCCCTCGGAAGTGTTAGGAGGCAGCGAGCCGCTAATGACCAGGCAGGTCATGTCATCGAGCGAATCGATAAGCTCAAACATCTCCTGCTCGTTGGCCTCGTTGATGGCGGCACCGGCGTTGACCATGTTGTACTCGGTGTCGGGGCCGGCATTGAGGAACACGTTGACGCGCGTGATGCCGTCGGTCCACACGGGCTTGACGGGCACGCCCAGGGCCTCGGCGCCCTTGACGATAAACTCGCCCGAGAAGCCAGCGAAGAAGCCCAGAATCGTGGTGTCGACACCGTAGTGATCGAGAGTGAACGAGACGTTAAGACCCTTGCCGTTGGGCGTGTAGACCGCGTTGCGGGTACGCGTGACAGTGTTGGCAGCAAGGCCGTCGCAGGCGATGTTGTAGTCAATGGCGGGATTTGCAGTGAGCGTGTAAATCATGAATGTTCCTTTCACGAAGCAACGTGTTAATGAAAGTATATTCCACGCATCGGTAAAAGGCTAGGACAACTCGGTGAACGGTGTGGAAGCGATGAAGTACGGCAGGACATCTCCACCCCCATGAAGAAACAAAAAAGGCGCCCCGGCCGAAACCGGGGCGCCGCATGCGCACGAATATGTCGCGTTTCGATTACTGACGATCGAGCTTGCGGACAGCAACGCGCTTGCTGTACTCGTCGACGTGACCAAAGTCGCCAATGCCGACGGACTCGGCAACGTTGGCGCCGGTGGCCATAGCGAGCTTCATGGCCTCCTCGACGTTGTCGCGATCCCTGTACCACTTGTGCAGGAACGCAGCGAGGGTGCAGTCGCCGGCGCAGACGGAAGAAACCAGCTTGATGTTGAACTCACGCTTGGCGTACCAGATGTCCTCGCCGTTGGAGAAGTAAGCGTCGCCGCGGCTACCACGGGTGAGCAGCACGTTCTGAACGCCAGCGTCGTGAGCCATCTTCATGGCAACGCGAACCTCGTCGTCGGTGTCGACCGGCACGCCGAAGATGGCCTTCATCTCGTGATGGTTCGGCTTGATGAGCAGCGGCTTCTTGTGAGCGAGCTCCTTGAGCTTGTCGGAGGACAGGTCCAGGACGACGTCGGCGCCACGAGCCTGAGCGTGCTCCATGACCTGAGCCAGGAAGTCAGGCGTAGCTTTGGGAGGCACGGAGCCGGAAACGATCAGGCACTCGAGATCGCCCGCGGTGTCCAGGATGTTGTAGAGCTCCTCCTGGTGCTGCGGCGTGATCGGAGCACCCGGGTTCAGGATGCCGTACTCGTGCTGGCCATCGTTGACGTAGGTGTTAATGCGCGTGATACCGTCGGTCCAGACCGGGCGGCAGAGGCAACCCAGGTTCATGACCTCCTCGACGATGAACTTGCCCGTGAAGCCAGCGAAGAAGCCGAGCGCGACGGTGTCGACGCCCATCTTCTTAAAGGCGAAGGACACGTCGAGGCCCTTGCCGTTAGCCGTGTAGCTGGCCGAGCCGGTGCGGACGTTCTCGTCGGGCTCGAGCGGAGAGCTCGAAACCGTCATGTCGACAGCCGGGTTAGCGGTTAGCGTGTAGAACATTTACAGTACCCCCTGTATATGTGAGGGCCGCGTGGCCGGCCCATTCCAACCACGCGGTTACCTCTGATACCAAATTAGCGAGCTGCGGACTCGAGCAGTGCCTTGACCTCGGCGGCGGTGTTGCAGGCGAGCGCCTTCTCGGCGAGCTCGTCGCACTCGGCCTTGGTCCACTGGCTGATGGTCTTGCGGGCGCGCAGGATCGACGGAGCGCTCATCGAGAACTCCTCCAGGCCCCAGCTGATCAGCAGCGGCTCGAGCAGCGGATCGGCAGCGGCCTCGCCGCACATACCGACCATGATGCCGGCCTTCACGCCGCTCTCGATGATGTTCTTGAGCGAGCGGAGCACGGCGGGATAGTACACCTGGTACAGGTTGGAGATGGTGTCGTTGCCACGGTCGGCGCACATGGTGTAGCCGATCAGGTCGTTGGTGCCGATGGAGAAGAAGTCGGCGACCTCGGCAAGACGGTCTGCGAGCAGCGAAGCGGCGGGCGTCTCGACCATAATGCCGACCTCGATGTTCTCGTTGAACTTTCGACCCTCTTCGGTCAGCTCGGCCTTGCACTGCTCGACGAGCTCCTTGACAGCCAAGACCTCCTCGACGCAGGTGACGAGCGGGATCATGATCTTGACGTCACCGAAGGCGCTAGCGCGCAGCAGAGCGCGGAGCTGGACCTTGTACTGGTCGGGATTGGCCAGGCAGTAACGCACGGCGCGGAAGCCCATGAAGGGGTTATCTTCCTTGACCATGTGCAGATACGGAATCTCCTTGTCGCCGCCCACATCGAGCGTGCGGATGATGACCGGAGCACCCTTGAGCGCGCTGGCGACCTTACGGTAGGCGTTGAACTGCTCCTCCTCGGAAGGAAGCTCAGCAGAGTCCATGAACAGGAACTCGGAGCGGAACAGACCGATGGCCTCGGCGTCGTGATCGAGCGCGTTGGGCACGTCATCGGGGTTACCGATGTTGCAGGCGATAATCTTCTTGATGCCATCGGCAGTCACGGACGGCTTGCCACGGAAGGCCTCGAGGGCTGCCTTCTCGGCAGCGAAGGCCTCGGCCTTGGCGGTGTAGGCAGCGAGCGTCTCCTCGTCGGGATCGGCCTCAACGATACCCTTGCCACCGTCGACGACAACGGTCATACCGTTGCGCAGCGCGGTGCAGCTGTTGGAAACCGAAAGGACAGCCGGGATCTCAAGGGCGCGCGCAATAATCGCGGAATGCGACGTGCGGCCACCGGTCTCGGTGACGATACCGGCAACGTGGGCCTTATCGATCGTGGCGGTCATGGACGGCGTGAGGTCGTGCACGACAACGACAGTGTTCTCGGGCAGGACGGAGAGGTCGACGACCTCCTTGCCCAGCAGCTCGGCCAGAATACCGGTGCGGATGTCGGCGATGTCGGCCGCGCGCAGACGGAACATCTCGTCGTCCATAGACAGGAACATGTTCTCGAACATGGTCGAGGTGTCCATGAGCGCCTGCTCGGCGCAGGTACCGCCGTCAATGGCGGCGTTGATGGCGTCGGTCATGCCCGGGTCCTGAGCCAAGACAATGTGTCCGCTCATGATCTCGGCCTCGGCCTCGCCCACCGTCTCCTTCATGTGGTCGGCCTGAGCCTGGGTCTTCTCGCAGAAGACCGAAAGAGCGGACTGATAGCGCTCCTTCTCTGCTGCCGAATCAGCAACCTCGTGCGGCTCAAACGTCAAGTCGGGATCGACGGCAACCATGACGGTGCCGATACCGATGCCCTCGGAAGCGTTGACTCCCTGATACATTCCCATTCCTCTCTCCGTGTCATGTGATAAAGCGTTTTGCCATATCCATGACAAAAGAGCGCAGCTACCTTACAACAGGTCACTGCGCCCCCAAATATGAACTTAGTTGTTCAACATGCGACCCGTTTGAGTTCTACTCGCCAAGACCGCTCTTGATGAGCTCAATGGCAGCAGCCAGAGCCTCGGCCTCATCGGCGCCGTCGCACTTGACCTCGACCTCGGTACCGCAGGGGATACCAGCAGCCATGAGGGCCATCGGGGACTTGCCGTTGACCTCCTTCTCGGGGGTAACGAC